>JBNMHW010000055.1:0-20006 GCA_050872965.1 bacterium
CTATAATAATGTACTATATATTATCCGGGCTGTCTGGATGTGATTGCAGCAGACCCTGCGCTACACCAAACATCAGCAGCGCGAGCAAGTCATCACTGTCTTTGCTGCCTTTGCACGATGGAGATGAGACTTATGACTCGTGGAAGCCTTTGCTGAACACGAGTCAGGCTTTTCTAAGGCTCATCGGAATGATCCGTGCAATAAAGCAAATGGCAGCTATGCTTGCGGGAGCTGCGTCCGCGTGGAACATGTAAGCATAACCAGTGCAATCTGATCTGGATACCGCCGCAGTCACAGCAATGAAAAGCCCGCCTGTAAGATGTCCTACAGGCGGGCTATATGCATCACTCAGGCGCCCTTGCGCTCTATCTCCGGTTCTCCGGTAGCTTCGACCGCCTCACGGGTAATCGTACATGCTACAATATCTTCATCTGACGGGATCTCATACATCAGATCCTCCAGTGTGCGCTCCATGATCGAACGCAGACCTCTGGCACCAGTCTTCTGTGCAAGCGACTTGTCTGCGATTGCTTCGACCGCATCATCCTTGAAATACAGTTCCACACCATCCAGTTCAAACAGTCTAGTGTACTGCTTGATCAGCGAATTCTTCGGCTCACGCAAAATACGCATCAAAGCATCCTTGTCCAGCGAATCCAGCGATACCGTCACCGGCACACGACCCACAAACTCAGGGATCAGTCCGAACTTGACAAAATCCTGCGGCATCACGTGTTTAAAGAGTTCACCGGTATTGCGCTCATGCTTTTCCCTGATCTCAGCATTAAATCCGATTGACTTCTGATCCATGCGGTTCTCAATGATCTTCTCGAGACCATCAAATGCACCACCACAGATAAACAGAATATTGGTCGTGTCGATCTGGATCAGTTCCTGCTGCGGGTGCTTTCTGCCTCCCTGCGGCGGCACACTCGCCTGCGTGCCCTCAAGGATCTTCAGCAGCGCCTGCTGAACACCTTCGCCCGATACATCACGGGTGATCGATACATTCTCTGATTTTTTGGTGATCTTATCGATCTCATCGATATATACGATACCGCACTGTGCGCGCTCCACATCATAATCGGCTGCCTGGATCAGCTTGAGCAGGATGTTCTCCACATCCTCGCCTACATATCCGGCCTCTGTCAGTGTCGTCGCATCTGCGATCGCAAACGGCACATTGAGCACACGCGCCAGTGTCTGTGCGAGCAGAGTCTTACCGGAACCGGTCGGACCCAGCATCAGGATGTTACTCTTCTGAAGCTCGACGTCGTTCTCCTGCTCACTCATGATACGCTTGTAATGGTTATACACAGCTACGGACAAAACTTTTTTCGCTTCATCCTGTCCGATGACATAGTCATCGAGAAATTCCTTTAATTTTTTCGGTTTCTGCAGATTGATCTCAAAATCAGCCTTAGGCGGTTCTGCTGTATCATCCTCAAACTCCTCTTCGATGATCTCCGAACAGATATCCACACACTCATCACAGATATAGGCTCCGCCCGGTCCTGCGATCAGCTTGCGCACCTGATCCTGCGTTTTACCGCAAAAGCTGCAGCGAATTTTTTCCATGTTTTTACCTGCCACTATCGTCTCTCCTGATTAGTTACTATGATTCGTAATAATACTGTCGATCAGTCCGTACTCAACTGCTTCCTGCGCGCTCATATAATTATCGCGCTCGGTATCGGCTGCGACCTGCTCAACCGGCTTTCCGGTGTTCGCTGCGAGGATCTCGTTCAATTTCTTCTTGGTCTTTAAGATATTCTCGGCTGCGATCTGGATCTCGGTCGCCTGTCCCTTGGCTCCGCCGGACGGCTGATGGATCATGATCTCCGCATTAGGAAGTGCAAAACGCTTGCCCTTGGCTCCGCCTGCTAACAGGAATGCGCCCATGCTGGCTGCCATTCCGATACAGATCGTAGATACGTCACACTTGATATACTGCATCGTATCATAGATCGCCATACCTGCTGTGACCATTCCGCCGGGAGAATTGATATACAGATGGATATCCTTGCCCGGATCCTCTGACTCTAAAAACAATAACTGTGCGACTGTCAGGCTGGCAGTCGTCTCATTGACTTCCTCTCCGAGGAAGATAATACGCTCTTTTAACAGACGGGAATAGATATCATAGGAACGCTCTCCCCTGCTCGTCTGCTCTACGACATAAGGTACTAAACTCATATCAAAAACCTCCTTCAAAACTCATACTGTCATCTCGCATGCTGGATCAGCACACGATCATCATTATAATGCAGAAAACAGACTGACCTCAAATAAGGTCAGTCTGTCATGATCTTTCGTTTATTCAGCGTCTGTTTCTGTAGTAGTCTTGGGCTTAGCCTTTGCTCTTTCCTTCACATTCGCCATTACGAACTCTACTGCCTTCTTTACAGCAATATCTCTCTTCATGGACTCCTTCTCAGAATCACCCATGTAGGACTTGAGATCATCAGCCTTCATGCCATACATGGAAGCCATCTTCTCGATCTCTGCATCAACATCCTCATCAGATGCCTCGATATTCTCTTCTTTTGCGATCTGCTCTAATACCAGGCTGCTCTGGATGCGCTGTAATGCCTCCGGACGAACCTGCTCCTTGAGCTTGTCAACCGTCATGCCTGAGAACTGCAGATACTGGTCAAATGACATACCCTGTGCTGCGATTCTCTGTGCGAACTCATCGATCATGCCCTGAGCCTGCATATCGATCATTGCCTCGGGGATCTCCATCTTGGACTTGTCGATGATCTTCTGGATCGCCTCATCCTCCTTGGTTCCCTTTGCAGCGTTCTCCTTGCGCTCCTGCAGCTTCTTCTTGACATCCTCACGGTACTCTGCCATAGTGTCGAACTCTGATACATCCTGAACGAACTCATCATTGAGCTCCGGCAGCTCCTTTGCACGGATCTCGTTGATCTTTACCTTGAACATTGCAGGCTTTCCAGCCAGCTCTGCTGCCTGATACTGCTCGGGGAAAGTCACATTGACCTCTACCTCATCACCGGTATTCTTGCCAACGAGCTGATCCTCAAATGTATCGATGAAAGAGTGCGAACCGATCTCTAACGGATGATTCTCGCCCTTGCCGCCTTCGAATGCAACACCGTCTACAAATCCCTCGAAGTCGATCACTGCGGTATCTCCCTCTGCGATCGCACGGTCTGTCACGGTGATGGTTCTCGCATTTGCATTTCTCTGTGTCTCGATCTCGGTATCTACTTCCTCGTCAGATACGCTGGTATCGATCTTGGTCACGGTCACACCGTTGTATTTTCCTAATGTTACCTCAGGCCTCTTGGCTACCTCTGCGGTAAAGATAAACGGCTTGCCCTTCTCGATCTGTGTCACCTCTACAGTAGGCTGTGATACGACATCCACACCGCTCTCATCTACGGCTGCGGGATACTGTCTCTGTAACAGCTCGTTTGCAGCGTCTTCATAGAAGATCTCTGCGCCGTACATCTTCTCGATCATCGCCTGCGGAACCTTTCCTTTACGGAATCCGGGGATAGAGATCTTATTTTTCTGTCTGTTGTATGCTGCCTTGATCGCTGCATCTAATGCCTCAGCCTCTACCTCAACGGTGAGCTTCACCATATTCTTTCCTAAATCCTCAACCTTTACATTCATTGTAACTGTTTCCTCCTTAAACTGTTCTCTTAAATATATTTAATCATGTATTTAAAAAGCGTTGCTGCAAAAGGGCATAGCAACGCCTATGCAGTCATTTATGGATTATAACATAGGAGTTTTGGAATTTCCATATCTTTTTTCATTTTTTTACGCAGAATAAACAAAAAACATCTCAAAACGCAAAAAAACAGGGTGTATCCGGCACTGACTGCCTGTTTTTGTGCCTGTAGACACACATGCAGCGTTCGGATATGCCCTGTCTCTTTGTGATCTGTACCGCAGACAGATGAACTTATTTCATCTGCTCCTCCTGCTTCTTGATCATCTTACGAACCATCTCTCCACCGATAGAACCTGCCTCACGGGAAGACAGATCTCCGTTGTAGCCGTCCTTTAACTGTACGCCTAACTCACTTGCGACCTCTTCCTTAAAACGCTTCATCGCGTCCTTTGCCTCAGGCACTTCCATCTGGTTGGTACCGCTCTTTGAATTGCTTGTTGCCATGGTTGTTTCCTCCATCATACTTTGCTTTTGAGTAATACATCATGTTGTTTCTTACTCATTGCTAGTATCTGCGCAGTCGCACAGATTATGACAGGAAATTTATGGCTGTTGCTCCTCACTCATCCGCTCTAACATCTCATTCATCTTCTTTTTACGCAGCAATACAGCTAATAAGATCACATAATACACGACTCCGATGAGTTGCAACGGCTCATAACCGGAGATCACCGCTGCGGCATCGCCCGCTCCGTACAGGCCACTCATGAGCAGTCCGCACAGATCCACAAAACCATGTAAAAATACAACGACCCAGAGGTTTCCGGTTCTAAAATAAATCGCAGCAAATGCCATTCCCATCATCGCAGCGATCACACACTGCACGAGCACGCCGACCGGATCTGCTCCGATGAGATTCGTCAGATGTGCTGCCCCAAACAGCACACCCGATACGATCACAGCCTTCCACACACCCTGCCGGCTCATGCCATAGTGCCGGAACAGCAGTTTTGCGATCGTTCCTCTGAATAAGAATTCCTCCGTCATGCCGACTAAAAACATGCAGACTGCAAACACAGCGATCTCATAGACCGGACGCAGCGACCGCACACCATCAAACTGTACATAGGAGACCAGTGCCGAGAGCACACCTACCACGAGGAAATAACCGCCCACAACAAGACCCTTTGAGAAACCGATTCCCTTGTCTGTCAATCCGTCGCCACATCCGCTCTGTCTGAGCACCGCAAATGCGAGCAGAGCCCCGCATGCTTCCTGCAATGCCAGCATCGTATATTCGCCCAGCGGTACATTCTGCAGCAGGATCTGCAGGGCGACCGAACACAGCATCATGCCGCCGAGCACAAAGATCTCTGCCAGAATACAATAGATCAGTGTATATTTTTTTGCAAATTGTCGTATTTTACTCATTTTTCTTCCTTCTTCCTACACTATTACCTGCTGTCTGCGCAGCATCAGCCACGCTGCCACGATACAGATCACCGATCCGATCAGGCCACCGGTGATGACGACTGTCTGTATATGTGCACCGGCATACGCCGCCATCTGCCGCAGCGATGTCACCAGAGCGCTGCCTGCACGATATCGGTCCAGATAGGTGTATCCACGCGGCAGACCGATAAAACAGATCATCATCACACACCAGAAAACAAAGTATGCGCTTCGTCCAAACCGTGTGATTGCTGCTCCCATGAGCATCGTAACCGCCGTGCCTGCCAGTGCGATCAACAGCAGATACCGCCATTTCAGAACCATCTGCATCACGTCCGCCTGTGGCAGTCCCGCAAAGATGACTCCCATCAGCCACTGATCGGTCAGATGCAGCAGGACTGCCGCCAGATCATAGATCAGATATACGAGAAAGGTCGCGATCATATATGCCGGTATCGTCTGCCGTCTCGTCTGTCCCATTGCAATCGCATAATTATAGTTGCTGACCATCTGTGCCGCAGAGAAAAAACAGTTAAACAGCAGCGCCATCAGCACCATCGTACTCCCCAGCAAAAAGATCTCCTGATCTCCGGCATCAGACATGATCACCGTAACGAGCACGATTCCGAGCAGAAACATGCCACACATAAATATCACTCCGGTCAGGAGCAGATTCTTCAACAGCAGCAGCTGTTTTCCTATATCCTGTACCAATCGTTTCATAATATCATTCCCTCCATATGATTCTCTCCTCCGGTCCGCGGATGCTGTCAGATGCGCACCTCGATCTTTCTCATAAACAGCCAGCAGACCACCGCAGCGATCACAAACAATACAACACCGATCAGATTCAGCATCGACAGATTACCCAGCGTAAATATATTTCCCAGCACCGAAAACCGTCCCATATAGGTCGTAAATCCCGCTACCGCGCCGCCAAGGACCGCTGCCAGAAGCGTGAAGATATAATAAGCCACTTTACCGAACCGGTAGATCAGCATACCGTTGATCAGCGCGACCGCACTGGCGATAAAAAACAGATTCTGCGCCAGTCCGCAGGCTGTGCCGATACTCATCGGCAGCCATGCCGCCGGAGCCAGTGTAAACAGCAGCCACACACAGATCAGCAGTCCGAGGATCTGTAGCAGATCCATGTAGATCAGGCTGATCATCGCGTGCTTTCTCGTCGAACCGTAGCTGAGTGTCAGCTGCGTATAAGTAACGAGATCGAGCATGCCATAGATCATAAACATCAGACAACCGATAAACAGCAGTGTCTCCGGCAGACGTCCGATCAGATTCTGCATGCTGAAGGCCTCGCCCGCGATCAGTGTAAAATATAACACAAACGCGGCGCTCATCAGCACAGCAATCCCCAGTACGCGTCCTGCGCGAAAACTCGCATATTTCAGTGATCGTGTCAGTCCATTCATAGAACTATTCATAGAGCTATGCCTCCCTTCCGCACAATGCCACAAACAGATTCTGCAGGGATACCGGCTGCATCGTCACATCATAGCCGTCTGCCACCGACTGTCCTTCTTCGAGTAATACCGTCACGCCTTTGCTGCGGCCGATCTGCTCGGCATGATGTACATTCAGTCCCGCACATGCGCCGTCTACTTCCTCTGCCAGCCCACTCACATGTACCGCGCGCTCTAACAGTTCCTGTGTATCTTCCTTTAATAAGATCTGTCCGTCCTTTAAGAAAATGACCTCTCCGAACACATTTGCCGCTTCCTCGATAATATGTGTCGAGATCACAAATGTCCGTCCGGTCATCTCATGCTCTTCGAGGATCAGACGGTAAAAATCCTCCCTCGCTACCACATCCAGACCTGCGACCGGCTCATCGAGGATCGTGATATCCGCCTTGCTCGCCAGCGCTACAATGATCGTCACCATGGATAACATGCCTTTGGACAGCTTCGATATCTTCTTTTTGACATCCAGCCCGAACTGCTCTACCAGACGCTGCTCCATCTCATGATCCCAGTTCGGATAATAAGTGCGTGCCATCCGCAGATATTCCTTTACCTTGATCGTATTCGGGCCGAGCACGGAGAGTGTATTGAGTTCTCTGGAAAAACACAGATGATCGAGTGCCTGACGATTCTCCCATACGGGCATGCCGTCATAAGTCACGGTTCCGCCGCTCGCCGGATTCTGTGCCGTCAGGATCGATAGCAGCGTCGTCTTGCCGGCTCCGTTGCGTCCGACCAGTCCGTAGATCTTCCCCTGCGCGATCGTCAGATCAATGCCGTCGAGCACACGCTTTTTCCCATATTCTTTTATAATACTTTCACATACTAACTGTCCCATATCCTTCTTCTCCTCCTATTCATGCGACCGGATCATCTGGATGAGCTGGTCACTGCTGATACCCAGGCTCTTTGCTTCTTCAAGCAGGCCCTTGATATAGTTTTCATAAAATGCATCCTTACGCTTGTTAATGATCTGTTCCTTCGCGCCTTCCGCTACAAACATACCGATCCCCCTCTTTTTATACAATATTCCCTCGTCTACGAGCAGATTCACGCCCTTCGCGGCCGTCGCCGGATTGATCGTGTAGAGCTTTGCCAGTTCATTCGTGCTGGGCACGCGCTCCTCTTCCAGTAAAATGCCCCGCAGTATATCGGTCTCTATCATCTCACTCAGCTGTAAATAAATCGATTTATCCTGAGATAACAGTTGATTCAAAAGTTGCACCTCCCTGCTTACTTGGTTATATGGTTCATCACTTGTGTAATTAACCATAGCACCATGCAACCGTTTTGTCAACAGCATTCTGCAATAATTGTCATTGATTTTTTTACGCCATTATCGTATACTGAGAAATACAGACGCAGTCAGGCGCTGCTCTTGCGGATATGGCGGAATTGGCAGACGCGCTAGATTTAGGTTCTAGTGTCCACGACGTGCAGGTTCAAGTCCTGTTATCCGCATGAAAAAGACCTTTCATCCTATTTGATTAGAATGAAAGGTCTTTTTTACATTAACTTATATTATTCCGTCTTCGCCGGGCGGACAGTTGTCCCCCCCCAAAAAAAACTTATCTCCCATAACACTTCTCACCGTTCTCTCGAGTGTCGCGACATCCAGCGGTTTCGATACATGCCATCTCACTCCCGCACCGAGCAGACCATCAGCTGAATATCCTGATCAGAGGATGCTTTTCCGCTGTAATCAGCAAAACTTTTGCTGATGCGCAGTCCCAGCCCGCTAAATATCACGGAGATCTCATCGAGTGTATATAATCTGATCGGATTACCTTCTGTCATCTCAGGCTTTGATAACGTCTCTCCATACGGATAATCGATCTGTCCGTATAGCAGTGTCCTGCTCTCCCGCTCCCATTCAAAGGCTGATAACGTCAGACAGTTTTGTCCGGCGTCCCATAGCTGACACGGAAAATGTGTATCAGCATAGCTCCCGGTCATAGGTGATGCTGCGTATGTCCTCACAGATAAACCGTGCTTTTAAGTTCTCTTTTTCTGCCTGTTCATTGGCATATGCGATATATGCAGGCGTGATGTCAATACCTGTCACATCGTATCCGCGTCTGGCGAGTTCCAGCGAATGACGCCCGAATCCGCAAGCGAGATCGAGGATCTTCTCCGTCCCATGTAACTGTAACTGATCTACCAGAAAATCCACCTGCCGATTGGTGTCCTCTACCCATGACATATTCTGGATGTCCATCGTCCAGTTGTTCCGGTACCAGTCTTTTTCCATTGCTTTCATATTAGTCTATACCTCGTGCTCTGATCCTAAAAGATCTGTCCCGGCAGTCTTTTCTTTTCCTTATACGGAAACTCCCGGTCAAACTCCTCGGCTTCCTTCTCATCCACAAAGTATCCGGCCGGCGGTGCATATTCGCCTGTCACACCATCCAGATAGCCGGGGATCAGTTCTTTGCACAGGAAAAACGGTGTATCCTCCCCCTCTTCGGTGTCATGATAACGGATCCCATATTCGCTTGCCTGTCTAAAACCGCTTTTTCCGTAAAAATCAATATTTCCTTCCATACATATTGCTCCGCATCCCAGAGCTTTTGCCCTTTCCAGTGAATCATCCAGCAATATTTTGCCGTATCCTTTTCTCTTCAGCTCCGGTGTAATACAGATCGGTCCCATGGTCATGATCGGGATACGTCTGCCATCATCGGCTGCGATCTCGGCATGCATGAACATATTCTGGCCGATCAGCTCGCCATCCAACGTCATGACTACATCCAGCTCCGGGACAAATGCCGGATCTGATCTTAACTGATGAATGACATAATGCTCCAGACATCCGGGACGATACACGTTCCAGAAGCTTTCTCTTATAAGATTTTCCACTGCACGATATTCATTTTTCTCTTCTGGTCGAATAACTACATGATTCTCCATTTTTGTTTTCCCTCCTGTTACGATTCTTTGACACACGCGCGGAGTGCCGCTTCGAGCTGCTCTTTGACCTGCGCTTTATCCGGTGCACCGTCATAGAAACTGTAATAGAAAAACATGCTCGCATAGAATGCGGTCGCTGTCTGACCGGCATCCGCCAACCCCATGCTCTCGAACAGATCTCTCACATATCCGGCCGGACCGGCTACGAGATACTGCTGATACAACGCCTGCATTTCTTCGTTTCTGAACTGCTCTAACGTGAGCATCTTGCGAAATGATGATGCAAAATCATCCTCCGTCCAATAGACGAACATTGCTTTGCTGTACGCGATGAGATCTTCTAGTGATGTCTCTGCATATTTTTCCGGCATGTGTTCCTTGTCATCTTCCGGCATATCATAGTTCTCTGCCTGCTCACTGTCTCCCTGTTCCATACGCTTTACAATATGGTCAAAGATATCCCGCTTGCTCTTGTAATGACGGTACAATGCTCCCTTTGTCATATCCAGAGCTCCCGCGATCTGACTGACCGATACCGCCTCGTATCCATCCCTGGCAAACAGGTGCAGTGCGGCCAGCAGGATCTCTTCCTTGGTGTTTCCCATGTAAATTTCCTCCCTATAGGCAAAAATAAACGATCGTTTACATTTGTATTAGTAAACGACCGTTTATTTGTCAAGTATGATTTTTATTCAGTTTTTGCCTCTTCCAGCACTGATGTGCAGTGCGGACAGCGTGTTGCGAGAATGTTGATCTCGCTCCTACAGTACGGGCATGTCTTCGTCTGCGGCTCCTCGGCAGGCTCTTCCTTTTTCGTCAGATTGGCCAGCTTATTGATCCCTTTCATCAGGCAGAACAGTATGAATGCCATGATGATAAAGTTCACAACTGCTGAGAGAAATGCGGAGGCAAATCCCGCCACATCCTCTAACGTGTACACCGCACCGCCTGTCAGTACATTTAAGACCGGATTGATGAAGTTGTCGGTCAGCGATGTCACGATCCCGGAAAAAGCGCCTCCGATGATCACACCGACTGCCATGTCCATCACATTTCCGCGCAGTGCAAATGCCTTGAATTCTTCTATAAATTTTTTCATCTCGTGTAATCCTTATCTGCTGTCATCGCGCCATGCGGCGCCGGGTCTATGTATTAATCCTCTGCGGAGAGGCTTCCCTTGGATGACTTGGTCTTGCTGTAGAGTAACAGCAGCAGGCTGCCGATCACACCCATAGATACTGCATTGGAGATCGCAGCTACGACACCCTGTGTAAATACGAGGTTCGCGGGCTCACTGTATACGACGATATCCAGTACCGGTGCGACTACGATCCATGCGATCGCATTGCCGACGATCTGGAATACGTTAAACAGCAGTACGTCATGCTTCTTGAATTCGCCTTCTTCTACATGCAGCTTGGGCATTACCAGTCCTACGATAAAGCAGGATACGCCGGATGCTACGACCCAACTCCACCATGCAGAACCATACTGTACACTATCAGAGATCGCATGTCCGATAAATGCGATGGCTGCTCCTGCGATCGGTCCGAACAGTGCTGCGAAAAATGCTCCGATACCGTATGCGGTCTGGATCTGTGTCTCAGGGATACCGGTCGGGATCTTCACGAACATAAACAGTACTGCAAACAGTGCTGCGCCCAGTCCGGTGGCAACGATGGTCTTTGTGTTGATCTTAAATGCGTCTTTCATTGTCTAACTCCTCCTCATGTGTTGTTAGTTGGTTTTGGTGAACTCGACGGTCCAGTCCGGACCGAAGTCGAGGTGGTGCATCTCACAAAGGCTGCCCTGACATACTGCCAATGAAACCTTCATCAATTCATTGTTATATATCATCACGTCGCCCTTGTCAACAAATCCGAAGCTTTTCTCAAACAACAGATCTGCCTCATACGCGGTCTCGTCATTGTGACGAACGACGGTATGGATCGTATCTCCGTAAGCAAAACCGGCTTTCATAAAGTCCTCTGTATAGATATTGGTCCAGAGATTACCGAAGTTCGGATCATTGATCTCAAAGATACCCTTTACATGACCCTCGGAGATCTCCGGCTCCAGCAACTCATGCTCTACGATCTCATCGACCGGATACTCAGGTCCGACGCCCTCAAAATCAATGATACCGCTCGCAAGACGGGCTGCGGTATAACCGAACAGATCTCGTCCGTGGAATACAGATGTGCCCGCGGTACTCTTTAAACGGTTGACCGTCTCATCGATCTCGCGGACTGCCTCGATACCGATAAAACGCTTGACATGGGTCAGTGCGCCGTTATCCGGTGTCACGATATAATAGCCGTCTACCGTCTTGGCAACACAGGCGCGTCTGCTCGTTCCGACACCGGGGTCTACGACTGACACATAGATCGTGCCCTTCGGCCAGAACTGCAGGCTCTGATACAGGCGGTAGCTCGCGCTCCATGTATCGTACTGCGGCAGCTGGTGGGTTCCGTCAAAGATCTCCAGTTCTCTGTCTGTCCACGGTCTTTACGACTCCGTACATGGAGCTGACTGCGCCCTCCGCGTAGGTAAAATCAGTCTGAAATACTAAAATCGGTTTATCAAACATACTCATTGCTCTATATCTCCTTTTTCTATATTAGTGTTCATTATCTACAGCCATCCGTATACGAACGGATTCCAGAAGCGTCCGTGGTTGACAAATGCTGCCATGAGCAGTGTCCCAGCCAGGATCGCCGTGCACACACTGACACTCACAATATCACTCACCTTGAGCGGCCGTTTCGCGTACCAGGTGCGCTTTTTATTTTTGCCGAAGCCCCGCAGATCCATCGCATTGCTGATGATCTCCACGCGTCCGAGCACCGAAAAGATCAGCGGCACCATAATATGGAAGGTATTGCTCACGCGCTTGGACACCTTTTCCTTTTTGGACAGATCCAGTCCTCTGCTCTGCTGTGCCAGCGAGATCTCGTGATATTCCGTAATGATATCCGGAAAATAGCGCAGCGTCAGTGCAAATGCATAACACAGCTTGTAGCTCACCTTGATCGAATTGAGCGATGCTGCAAACTCACTCGGATTGGTCGTCAGCAAAAACAGCATGCCCAGCGGTATGACCGCCGCATATTTACAGAATTTGGTCATCTGGTACAATAGCTGCTCCTGCGTCACGATATAGCGCGCATTGAACGTAAACAGCAGATGCTTGGTTCCGTAGATCTCCACACCGTACTGCGGTGCGAACAGATACGTCAGTGCAAAATTGATCACCAGAAAGACCAGCGTATAATACATCATCAGCCTGACCTGGCTGAGCTTGATCCCTGAGATGTGCAGCATGACAAACGAGAATACCAGAATGAGCAGTACACTCCGGATGTCGTATGTAAGCATGACTGCAAACGACAACAGCAAAAAGCACAACAGCTTGGTCACTCCAGAGAGGTTGTACACAAAATTATCGCGTTCAATATAATCAAACAGTTTTGTCTTCATCTGTCCGCACGACCTCCCTCTCGTAGTCTATAAAATGCCACACAAATCCGCGCGCATCTTCGATACCCGCCATCTGTGCCAGCGTATACAGCGATGTGAGTTTCAGGCTCGCTGCCTGCGTGATCTCCTCATTCGTGAGGATATCGACGGCCGATCCGTCTCCGATCTTTTTACCGTCATTGATCACGATCGCATGCGGCGTATATTCCAGCATGAGATGCATGTCATGTGTGATCAGGATGATCGTCACACCCTGCCGGTTCAGTTCACGCAAAAACTCCATAATCTCCGTATAATGCCTGTAATCCTGTCCCGCCGTCGGCTCGTCCAGGATCAGCACTTTCGGATTCATGACCAGCATGGATGCGATCGTCACGCGCTTTTTCTGTCCGAAACTAAGCGCTGAGACCGGCCATTTGCGGAACTGATACAGTCCACAGATCTTGAGCGCATGCTCGACTTTTTCTTTTATGACGTCCTCCGGCTCGCCGTGCAGACGCAGCCCGAGCGCGACCTCGTCATAGATCATCGGCTTGCAGATCATCTGATTGGGATTCTGCATCACGTAGCTGATCACCTGCGACCGCTCCTTGATCGTCTGCCCCTTGAGCGAGCGTCCTTCAAACTCGATATCACCCTCATCCTCATGCACAAATCCACAGATCACCTTGGCGAGCGTACTTTTGCCGGCACCGTTTGTGCCGACGATCGACACCATCTCCTGCTGATGAATCGCAAATGACACATCCTGCAGGATCTTGCGGTATTTTGTATACTGGAATGACAGATGATCTACTTTCAGGATCTCCGGCGCATCCTGTGTCACATGCGGCGACCCGGATGCCATCCAGTCCTTCAGTTTCTGCTTGTGCGCATCGCTCAGTTGTAACGTCTCTAGCTGTCCGGCTCTCATCTCCTCCGTCACCTGTATGCCCGCATATTTGAGTGCGGTCACATGCAGCGGCTCACGGATGCCCAGTTTCGGCAGCATATCTGTCGTCATGAGCCGGTCCGCAGGCATATCTGCCACGATGCGTCCCTCTGAGACGACGACAACGCGGTCCACATGGCGGTACAACACATCCTCCAGACGATGCTCGATGATCAGCACGGTCTTATTGTACTGTTTCTGGATATTGTCGATCAATTCGATCGCCGTCTTTCCAGTCGCCGGATCAAGGTTCGCCAGAGGCTCGTCAAAGAGCATGATATCGACATTGTCCACCATCACACCCGCAAACGATACGCGCTGTTTCTGTCCACCCGAAAGCTCATGGGGCGATGATTTGAGCAGATGTCCCATATCTACGATATCAGCGACCTGCTGTACGGTCTGCTTCATCTGCTCCTGATCCATGCACTCATTTTCGAGTGCAAACGCGATATCCTCGCCGACAGACAGCCCTACGAACTGTCCGTCCGAGTCCTGAAGTACCGTACCGATCTTTTTGGACAGATCAAAGATGTTGCTCTCCTTGGTCTCTATACCGTCCACTTTGAGTGAACCGGTGATCTCTCCCTTGTAAGAAAAAGGAATAAGTCCGTTCAGGCAGTGTCCCAGTGTGCTCTTTCCCGATCCCGAAGGCCCGACGATCAGCACTTTTTCTCCCGGATAGATCTTCAGATTGATATCATACAGGGTCGGCTTCGCCTGGCTGAAATACTGAAAACCAAAGTTTTCAAATGAAATAATCGGTTCCATTTTTATATCATCCTTTATTTTTTCTCTATTCATACACCAGCTTCGGCGCCTTGCGGATCGCCAGCTTCCACGAAGTGCCGGTTCCGATATTGTATGCGCGGGCAAAACTACCCTGATTGATCGCTACCGCCATGCAGTCCAGACTGTTCACATACAGCAGTGGCTCACCGACATACACATCCGCGAAACTTTTCGCGTAGGTGATGATATTCTTGTACAGCGTCCGCGTACCATTCTCGATGCTGATCTCCACGCGGTCTCCGTGGTTGATCCCGAGCTCTAAGAAGCTCTCACGGCTGATATTTGTCCACAGGGAACCGAATCGTACATCCAGCACATCGATCGTTCCGGTGATCACATCATTTTCCTTTTTCGGGCTCACAGTCGGCAGTTCGATCACACTGTCCACATCCACCTGCGGTCCCACACCTTCGAAATCGATGACTCCGCTCGCGAGACGCGCGCCGGTAAACACATACACATCCCTGCCGTGGAAGGTGTAGCTCTCCCCGGAATTCGGCAGCCGGTTGACCGACTCGTCGATCACGCGCGCCGCCCGGATACCGGTCATTTTCTTGACATGCGTCAGCGTACCGTTATCCGGGGTGATAATATACTGTCCGTCCACAGTCTCCACCGCGATGCTCCGGCGCGTGGAGCCGACACCCGGATCTACGACACTCACAAATACGCTGCCTTTCGGCCAGTAGCTCACTGTCTGGATCAGACGGTAAGATGCCTCCCAGATGTCATACTGTGGGATCTCATGCGTCAGATCAAAGATCTTCAATTCCGGATCCACGGAAAATGCCACGCCGTACATTGCGCTGACAGCACCATCTGCAGTACCGAAATCTGTCTGCAATATCAATGCTTTGCTCATATATATTCCTCTCTGTTCCTATATTTATCATACCGGGCTGCTATTCCGAATAATCAGACAACAGCTTAAAATGCGGCCAGTATGTAAACATCGCCTTGCCCAGTATCTTGTCCCGGCTGACATATTCATAGGATGTGCCATCCTTCACGGAATCAACCAGTCCGTTGTCATAAGCCTCCTCTGCCCAGTATCGTGCATCCGCAGACACGTTACGGTTGTCCCCGAGCATCAGATAGCAGTCATCAGGCACTTCGAATTCGTAGCCGTCATTCTCGATGACCCACGCTTCCGGCAGATAATTCTCCTGCAGCGGCTCTGTCGAATCATTGATATAGATCTTCGCATCTTTGATGCGCACAGTCTCTCCCGGCAGCCCGATGATACGCTTGATATAGTTTTCTTCTTCATCCACCGGATACTTGAAGATCACCACGTCAAACCGCTCCGGATCCGAAAATTTATACGCCAGACGATTGCCAAACAGCCGGTCACCCGGTGAGATCAGCGTCTCCATGGAAGAAGACGGTACGACCGAATTGACGAGTACCACCCGCGTCAGGAAAAAGGAGATCACGATCGCCGCGATCATCACCTCTGCCCAGCTGAGCAGCTCCCGCAGCATCGATGGCTTTTTCTCCTCCTGCGCGGTCTCCGGTTCCTGTTGCGTCTCCGGTTCCTGCATCTGCTGCTGTTCCTGCTGCGGTTTATTCGTATTTTCCATTATCTTGATTCCTTTCCTTGCTATCTCAACTGTGCCAGCAGCGATGTACCGATCGTTCCCTCCGGCATGCTGACGCCAAAATTATCCGCGATCGTCGCACCGATCACTGCAAATGTATCGGTCTGCGGCAGTTCCCCGTACCCTGTAAAGGACGGAGAATACGCGATAAACGGCACTTTTTCCCTCGTGTGATCCGTACCTGTATAAGTCGGATCATTGCCGTGGTCAGCCGTCAGGATCAGCAGATCATCCTCATGCAATAGCGGTAGCAGTTCGCCGAGCTTCTCATCAAAACGCACCAGTTCCTGTCCGTATCCGACCGGGTTGCGCCGGTGTCCCCACAATGCATCGAAATCGACCAGATTCACAAAACACAGCCCCGTAAAGTCACGCTCTGCGATCCCGATCGTCTGCTCCATTCCATGTACGGATGAATTCGAATGGTTGCTCTCAGTAATGCCCTCCCCGACAAAAATATCGTTGATCTTGCCGACAGAGATCACATCCAGCCCGGCATCTTTCAAAGCATTCAATGCAGTCGGTCCGGTCGGCTTGAGCGCATAGTCATGCCGGTTGCTCGTGCGGACGAACTCGCCCTTCTTTTTGCCGACATACGGACGCGCGATCACACGTCCGACGCGCCATTCATCCCGCATCGTCAATTCTCTGGCGATCTCGCAATAGTGATAGAGATTGTCCAGCCCCATCGTCTCCTCATTGCCACAAATCTGCAGCACAGAATCCGCAGAGGTGTATACGATCATCGCGCCGGTCGCGATCTCTTCCTCGCCAAGTTCATCGAGGATCTCGGTTCCGCTCGCCGCCTTGTTGCCTATGATCCTTCTGCCGCAGCGGCGCTGCAGCTCATCGATCAGTTTCTTGGGAAATCCGGTCTCCGTAAACGTGATAAACGGCTTTTTCGTCTCGATACCCATCATCTCCCAATGACCGGTCATCGTATCTTTGCCATTGCTGCGCTCGCACATCGGCATATAATAGCCCATCGGCGTCTGTACCGGTGTGACCTGCTCCATCGGTTTGAGGTTACCCAGACCGAGTTTCTGCAGATTCGGCAGTGCAAACAGCTCTCCTGCCTCTGCCATACGCTCGGAGATGTGTCCCAGCGTATCCACGCCGACATCTCCGAAACGGGGCGAGTCTTCCATCGCTCCCATCCCGACCGAATCCAGTACGATCGTAAAGATCCGCTTATATTTATGATCACTCATCCTGCTCACACCTCTCTACTCCGGCTGCTCCTGCGCCTTGACCAGTTTGACGATACGGCTCGTTCCGAGACGACTCGCGCCCAGATCCATGAATTTTTCCGCATCGGCAATGCTGCTGATGCCACCGGCCGCTTTCATCCGCACACCTTCACCGATATGCTGCGCAAACAGCTCGATATCGGCAAATGTGGCTCCGGCTGTCGAAAATCCGGTCGAGGTCTTGATAAAATCCGCACCGGATGCTGTCACGATCTCGCACATTTTGATCTTCTCTTCGTCCGTCAGCAGACAGGTCTCGATAATGACCTTTAAGATCTTTCCCTGACAGGCATCCCTGATCTCGCGAATCTCGTTTAATACATACTCATAGTCGCCGGCTTTTAACATGCCGACATTGATGACCATATCGATCTCGTCTGCGCCGTTGGCAACGGCATCTTTTGTCTCAAATACCTTGCAGGCCGTCGTGTGATTGCCGTTCGGGAATCCGATCACGGTACAGACCGGGATACGGCCATCCAGATACTCTGCTGCCTGCTTCACATAGCAGGGCGGGATACAGACAGATGCGGTATGATATTTTAACGCATCATCACAGATCCCGCGGATCTCCTCCCAGGTACTCGTCTGCAGCAGCAGCGTATGATCACAGACTGCCAGTATATCTTTGATATCTCTACCCATAATATTTACTCCTTTATTACATCCTACTCATCCGATTTCTGAGCGCTCAGATTCTCCGGTCCGAAGCCGCATGGCAATAATTCTGCCAGCGTATACGTCTCTGCAACGCCGTCCTTTGTCCCCAGAACAATGCGAAACTTCTGCGGATCGCAGAATTCCATCATCACCTGTCTGCACACGCCGCACGGGGCACAGACCTGCTCCGGCTCGGTATGCTCATAACCGCCGACGATCGCGATCGCTGCGAATGCACGCTCTCCCTCACTGACTGCCTTGAAAAAAGCCGTCCGCTCGGCACAGTTCGTCGGTGTGTAGGCGGCATTTTCTATATTGCAGCCCTCATAGACCGTGCCATCCTCTGTCAGCAGTGCCGCGCCTACCGCCCAATGGGAATACGGCGTATAAGCATGTTTTCTCGCATGCAATGCGCGTCTGACCAGTTCCTGTTCGTCAATCATAGCATGGATCATAGCTTTCCCTCCGCGCGATCCTCTGCGATCAGCTCACGGATCGCCTCCACTGCTGTGAGGATCGCCTGTTCGGTATCGTGTACCTGAGGATTCGGCAATCCCTGTCTGGCGCGTTCCTGATTGGCGATGACCAGAAAGCATGAGCCGACCCGCACACGCAGAAAGCTGCCTGCGATAAAGAGTGCCGCAGACTCCATCTCCGATGCGAGACATCCCATGCGAAGCCATGCCTGCCATTTGTCCTGCAGCTCATAGCTCACCGGCATCACCTCCGGCTCGTGCTGTCCGAAAAAGGAATCCTTGCACTGTACGACTCCGGTGTGGTAGGTCAGCTTCTGCTTTTTTGCTGCCCGGATCAGCGCATTCATCACGGTCACATCCGGTACCGCCGGATACTCGATCGGCGCGTATTCACGGCTCGTTCCCTCCATACGGATCGCACCGTTCGCGATCACGATATCTCCGCCGCAGACCTGCGTCTGCATACCGCCGCATGTACCGACACGGATAAATGTATCCGCACCGGCCTTGGACAATTCCTCGATCGCGATCGCCGCCGAAGGGCCGCCGATACCGGTCGATGTAACACTTACAGGCACCCCGTCGAGGGTGCCTGTATAGGTGACGTATTCTCTGCTGTCCGCGATCAGACGCGCATCGTCAAAATATTTAGCTATTTTCTCACAGCGCTTCGGATCCCCCGGCAGGATCACATATCTGCCGACATCTCCGGGGCCAACCTGTGTATGATACTGTTTTCCGGAACCTTCTGTATAATCAACCATACGATACCTCCCATTAGAATTTCATATGTAAAAGTATAGTATGATTCTGCCACAAAAACAAGGGTGAAATACTTCCTTATATCATCCAGATCGGCACAATATAATTATCCTGGTCAATTGCACCGAGTCCGGGCTTCATACAGACAACGGCTCCCTTGGAACGTGGTGTTGTTTTGTCAGATAGCACACCAGTCCTGTATCGTAAAAATACAATTTGGAAGTTTTTACAAGACGCTTGAGCAGGTTGTTGGAATACGGATGGAGATAAAACATAATACCCAATGTTTCCAAAATTCCCAACCAATCCTTTGCTTATGTCTGATTGATATCCGCATCCCTCGCAATCTCTGCCACATTGACCATATTTCGGCTAATTTCTATTCTGATTATATTTTAGCCGAAAGGGGATCCACCTGCATAGCACAACATCATAAACTTAAGGAAAAAATGGAAAGGAATCTGTTCGCAGGTTCCTTTCATTGTGTTAAAATATAGGCAGGGGTGTATATGATTAAATCTTATAAAACAAGATTTCAAAAGTTTTCTGCATTATTATC
>JBNMHW010000056.1:0-19676 GCA_050872965.1 bacterium
ATATGACCTTGTGACCGGGGAGTCGCCCCTCGCATTAGGGGCGTGGGTTGAAATTTATAGTCAAGTAACGCCTGACGAAGAACTGACTGTCGCCCCTCGCATGAGGGGCGTGGGTTGAAATTCCAAATTTATCGAACATCGTAATCTCCTTTCCCAGTCGCCCCTCGTATGAGGGGTGTGGGTTGAAATAAGTTGAAGGGACAAGGAAAGAGCGAGAGCAGGCGTCGCCCCTCGCATGAGGGGTGTGGATTGAAATTGGCAGATGGCATACGGCAGTGACGGAACCGTTGTCGCCCCTCATATGAGGGGCATAAGAAAAATATTTGGAGGACACACAAATGAACACATTTAGAACAATCGCTTCTGTGATTATCATGGTCATTGCCGCAGTGGTCGGTTTTTTTGCAGGTGCATTCTTGGGGGATGCAATGGGTGGAGCCATATTACTTGCAATGATCGCGGGGATCGCCTGCCTGATCTATGTGCATGATAACGGGGAGGAATAATGGGCAAAGCAAAAGAACACACCGCCTATTACCATCTTCCGGGCCTGTTCGAATTTTATGAGCTGTACCGGGTGTTTCTGCCACTGTTTTGCGAGCACAGGGAATACTTTTATGATTGGTGTGAGATCGGCTCGATCTACGGTGCACTGGCGGATTGTATCTGGGGCGGAGGTCGTACCTCGTTCGGAGAACAGGAGCCGCGGGAGGTTTTGGCGCTCATGCAGGAATACGGGATATCGGCACGGCTGACGTTCAGCAACTCACTCCTTCGTGAAGAACATTTGACAGATAAAAAATGCAATGCGCTCTGCGCGTTGTTTGAAGAGAATAGAGAGCCGCAAAACGGCGTGATTGTGCATTCGCAGCTGTTGGCAGACTATTTGAAACGTGTGTATCCGGGGCTTTACCTGGTGTCTTCCACGACCAAGGTGCTGACAGACTTTGAACACCTGTTGGACGAGATTGGCAGGGATGAGTTCCGGTATGTCGTGCCGGATTTTCGTTTGAATAAGGCATTGGAGAGATGGATTACACTGTCGGATGTGCAGAAACAGAAAGTGGAGTTTTTGTGCAACGAATGCTGCTGGTTCGGCTGCAGGGACAGAAAAGCCTGTTACGAAGCAGTTAGCCGCAAGAATCTGGGAGAAGATGCAGATTTCCGGTGTACCGCGCCGGATGCAGGCGACGGCTACCGTTTTTCAAAAGCGAAGGAGAATCCGGGATTTATCGGCGTGGATGATATCAAAGACGTCTATCTGCCAATGGGATATACAAATTATAAGATCGAGGGGCGTGGCCTCGGTAGTGCGTTGATACTGGAATTTTTGCTCTATTATATGACAAAGCCGGAATATCAGCTGCATGTGAGAGAACAGATCTATCTGGATAATATGCTGGATCTGTTCTGATATTTGCGGAAAAACAAAACCCCGGTCATGGGATGCACGACCGGGGTAAAATTTTATTTTTTCTTATTTTGTCAGTTCAGCAACGACCTGATTGATGACTTTGCCGTCGGCCTTGCCCTTAAGCTCGCCCATGACAGCTTTCATGATCTGACCTTTATTCTTGGTAGCGAGTACATCGGCGAACTTCTCCTGCAGGATCGCAGAGACCTCTTCGGCAGAGAGCATCTTCGGAGCAAACTCGCTCATGATCTCATAGCGCTTTTTGTATTCCTCTAACAATTCGGTGCGGTCAGCGGGACAGGTGTCGATCTGCTCCTTGACGGATTTGAGCTCTTTTAAGATCGCTTCGTTAGCCATCTCATCAGGGATATCGTCTCTGCATCCGGCGTCAATTCCTTTTTTCTTGACAGCGGATACCAGAGCAGCGATCGCATCCTTTCTGAATTTGTCTTTTGCTTTCATGGCGGCGATCATGGCAGCCTGCAATTCTTTTAATTTCATGATAGTTCCTCCTTATATATCGGTGCTTTATAACAAGCAGTCTGTTCCCGATTATTATACTCCAATTCGTGGTATGTGCAAATATAAAATAATTGTAAACCATACGCAAAAGAAAAGTTGACAATCGAGAGCGTATCGTTTACAATGTGCATGTTGACCTAGAGAAAACGTAAGAAGAGGAGAACATGATTATGAATATGAAAACAAAGGAATTGACCCTGACCGCATTGATGGCCGCAGTGCTCTGCGTGCTCGGACCACTCGCAATCCCGCTGCCGTTCAGCCCGGTACCGATCTCGCTGACGATGGTAGGTGTGTATCTGGCAGTATATGCGGTAGGCATGTGGCGTGGAACGATCGCAATGTGTGTATATCTGCTGCTCGGACTCGTCGGACTTCCGGTATTTTCCGGATACACAGGCGGACCTGCCAAACTGTTCGGACCGACCGGTGGATATCTGATCGGATTTGTCTTTACGGCATTGATTAGTGGATTTTTTATTGACCGTTGGTGGAAAAACCGTGTGATCTCAGCACTGGGCATGGTGCTCGGAATCGCGGTCGCATATGTATTCGGCAGCGCATGGCTGGCTTATGTGAACGGACTGACCTTCGGACAGGCAATGGCAGCAGGCGTGATCCCTTATGTCGGATTTGATCTGATCAAGATCGTACTGGTCGCTATCATCGGTACAGAATTGAGAAAATGCCTGATCAAAGCGAACTTGGTCGCTGCCGGAGAATAGTCCCGGTCATTTGAAGCAATATTTTGAAAGGAACCTGAATGGGGTGACACCTCAAAAGGGTTCCTTTTTTTATATGAATCGTGTATAATGAAAAATTAAGTGGTTTTACTTAAGGAAAAGGACAGAAAACTATGCACGAATTATCGGTAGCGACCAGAATATTGAACCTGGCACTGCAGAGCCTGGAAGAACAGCAGCTTACAAAGATACACACGATATCCCTGAAAGTGGGTGTCATGCAGGGCTATGAACCGCAGTGGATGCAGCACTATTTTGAAAAAATCGCTAAGGGAACTCCGGCGGAAGATGCGCGTCTGCTCGTCGAGCTGACACCGATCGTGTTCCGGTGCCGGGACTGCGGCAGGGAGTTTGCATTCGATGCGCATGGCACGGATGACTGCAGTTGTCCAAACTGTCATGGTTTTTCCTATGATATGATATCCGGAAAGGAATTTGAGATCGAACAGATGGAGGCGAGTGGAGATGATGAATAGGGTACATGAGACAGACAGCCTGTGGGGACAGAAATTACAGCCTCTGGATGAGATCGCAGGTTTTCAGGTGCGGCCGGGATTCTATCGTACCAGCGGAGCGGTGCAGGGCAAGGGTGGTGTGAGCTTTACGATCAGTTCACATTATGCGACGAGCTGTACGCTGCTGTTGTTTCATCCGAGAGAGCGCGAACCGTATGCGAGACTGCCGTTTCCGGACAATTATCGTATCGGCAGTACCTATTCGATGTTTGTGTTCGGTCTGAATATCGAGGATTTTGAGTATGCGTACCAGTTTGACGGCCCGTATGATGAGGCGCAGGGACACCGTTTTGACAAGCATGCGATCCTGCTCGATCCGTATGCACGTGCGGTGACGGAACAGCGCGTGTGGGGAGAAAAATTCGAAGGTGAACATATCTATAAAGCGCGTGTTGTCGAGAACAACTTCGACTGGGGCGCGAAAAAGCAGTTAGAGAACAAACTGGAGGATCTCATCATCTATGAGCTCCATGTGAGAGGCTTTACGATGAGCCCGACATCCGGTGTGCAGGCGCGCGGTACGTTCGAAGGTATCCGTGAGAAGATCCCTTATCTGAAGGAACTGGGCGTCAATGCGATCGAACTGATGCCGATCTTTGAGTTTGATGAGATGGATTCGGCCAGAGTGCATGACGGCAAACAACTGCTCGACTACTGGGGCTATAATACGGTGTGTTTTTTTGCACCGAATACGAGTTATTCCTCTGTGCAGGAGCACAATCATGAGGGCGACGAGCTCAAGAGACTGATCCGTGAACTGCATGAAAACGGGATCGAGGTCATTTTGGACGTTGTATTCAATCACACCGCAGAGGGAAATGATCAGGGACCGACATTTTCTTTTAAGGGAATCGATAATAAGATCTATTATATGCTGACGCCGGAGGGCTATTACTACAACTTTAGCGGCTGCGGCAACAGCGTGAACTGCAATCATCCGATCGTGCGCCAGTTTATCATGGACTGCCTGCGTTACTGGGTCGTGGAGTATCGGGTGGACGGCTTCCGTTTTGATCTGGCATCGATCCTCAGCAGAGACCAAAACGGTGCGCCGATGGACAATCCACCGCTGCTGGAAAACATGGCATTTGACCAGATCCTCTCCGGTGTCAAGCTCATCGCGGAGGCGTGGGATGCAGGCGGACTGTATCAGGTAGGCACATTCCCGAGCTGGAACCGCTGGGCGGAGTGGAACGGCAGATACCGGGACGATATGAGACGCTTCTTAAAAGGTGATGACGGTATGGCACCGGCAGCCGTGGCACGTATGACAGGATCGCGTGATATCTATGATCCGCTCGTGCGCGGGCAGAGCGCATCTGTGAATTTCCTGACCTGTCATGACGGTTTCACGCTGTATGATCTGTATGCTTATAATATGAAGCATAACGAGGCAAACGGCTGGAATAATACAGACGGAGATAATAACGGCAACAGCTGGAACTGCGGCTGTGAGGGCGAGACTCAGGATCCGCAGGTGGAGGCACTGCGCCGACGGATGATCAAAAATGCGTTTGCGACCCTGCTGTGCAGCCGTGGACCGGCGATGTTCTATGCGGGCGATGAATTCTGCAATACGCAGCATGGTAATAATAATGCATATTGTCAGGATAACGAGATCTCATGGCTGGATTGGAGCCGCAGAGAGGAATATGCAGATGTCTATGCATTTGCCCAATTTATGATCCATTTCAGAAAGGAGCATCCGGTACTGCGCAAACCGACGAAGGCGGCTTCGTGTGGATTTGCGGATATCTCGTATCATCATGGACGTGCGTGGAATGCGGACTGTGGCAACAATGCGCGTCTGATCGGACTATTGTATGCAGGCAAAAATGACCGGGACGAGGATGATCTGGTATTTGTCGGAGTCAATACTTACTGGGAAAAGCTGGGAATGAGTTTTCCGGATGCGCCGGCGGGCAGACAGTGGATGCTCATTGCAGATACTGCCAGAGATGCGGCACTGCCGATCGGTGAACCGATCACTGCGGGACGCTATGATCTGGCACCCCGCAGTGTGATTGTCCTTACTTTGAATGATTCTTTGAACGATTGACCATATATCTTGCCAGATACATGATCGGTGTATCTGCGAGACTGGTGATGATGAAGATGATATAACTGGACCACGCGATCGAGATCAGTGTGGGCAGCGGATAGGTTCCGGCAAAGGCACCGAACGTGAACAGCAGTGTATTTAATAACTGCGAGATCAAAGTGGAGCCGTTGTTGCGCAGCCACAGAAAACGGCTGGAATCACCGCATTTTTTGGTGGTGAATGCCCACCATTTGTGATAAGCCCACACGTCGAAACGCTGACAGACTGCGTACACGAGGAAGCTGGTCAGCATCAGTCTGGGCGTGTTTGAAAAGATCGCCTGCATGTGCGGCATGGCAAAATCGGTTTCAGCAGGAATGTAGTGCAGCCAGGACTGTGAGATCACAATAAATGCGAGCGAACAGGCGATGCCGATGTTGACGGCTTTATTCGATGCATCCTTACCGTAAAATTCGCTGAGCAGATCTGTGACGAGGAAGGTGGACGCAAAGAGAATGTTTCCAAGCGTCTGTTCCATGCCGAATGCATTCACAACGATCAATACTTCAATGTTTGCTGCGATCGTGGCGAGCACGGTCCAGCAGTACAGACCAGTCTCTCCGAACAGGCGGAAGAAGACGAGTACCAGTGCAAAGGTCACGATCAGTGACCCGATGAGTAATAATTCATTCATTTGTTTTGATCCTTTCCGACACCGAAATCGGTGTTATCTAATAAAATATCTACGCGGGGATCATCGCGGTAAATCGGATAGATCTGAGCCATAAAGTCTGCCAGTACAGCCTTGTCCGGTTTGACGGCAGTGCTGTTTTCTACCATGAGATTCACGCAGACACGCTCAAAATGAGCCAGTCCTGTCTCAATATCGTTTCGCATGGAGTCCACCGTCTGACCGCTCAGACCGAATAAGAGGCATACCTCGTCAAAACCGGCAGCGATCACAGCCGGGTCCGTTTCATCGATTCCTTTGTCGAGAATGCGTTCGCGGTAATCAGCGTCAAAAGTCTCCACACCGATCTTGATCTTGACCGTGATACCGGCATCGGTAAAAAATGCGCGATAAGCAGGCAGCTCCTTCCGGTGCATCCAGTGGCACTCAAAATGCAGCTCTTTGATGTGTTTTTTGAGGCAGATCTCCCGGATCAGTGCCAGCGTGGCTTCATCGAGATCCATCAGACTGCCCGAATTGATCACTTCGAGCTTGCCATACAAGCCCTCGACATGAGAAAGAACGCTGCGGTTCAACGCATAGTTCGCTGCCGGGTCGCGGGATGAGTCCAGATGATAGTCGCAAAATTTGCAGCGTCTCCATTTGCAGCCGCTGCCGCGCAGCATCACGATCTCGCGCGGATTTTTTTCGGTGATCACACTGTAGCGCACCGGATCAAAGGTATCAGACATTACAGATCTATCCTTTCATGATTCTATGAGTGTATTTTTTGCTCCACAGCTCCACAGCGTCCGTTTCAGACGGTGCAGGGCAGATTTTCGGCAACAAAAAAGGACACAAACACTGTGCCCATCAAAAACAGAAAGCCTCACGGCTTCCAATCCCTAGTTTTGTTTATAGACAGGATGGTCACGAACTGTCTCGCCGAAGTCGGCGTATGTTATTTTTCACATGTGATTCATGTGGATGCATCTTGGCTATCGTACCAGACGATACATCAAAATGCAACAGTTATTTTACAAAAAACATGATTGACGCTGCTTTTTCGGAAATCTATAATAGGAAGATAGTTAGTCTGGCAGGGAGGAATGCGCGAACATGAGAATACCGGTGGTCGTTGATTGTCGTGACAGATATAGGCTGAGATATCACTTTAGGCTGCGGCGATTCGGGCTGGATCGTGGGACAGAGAAAAAATACCGCGGCCTCATTCCGGAACGCCGTCTGGAACGGCTGAAGGAATACTGTTGGGAAAATCATCTCAAATTTTATATCGATAACCGTTATGGCACGCGGGACTCCGGTTACCGGGCACGTTTTTTAAAACACAATGCCCCGGTGCTCGGATGGTTCTATTTCTGTGCCTACTGCGGCAGACCGGTGTCAAAAAAACATATAACGGTCGATCATCTCTATCCGGTCGCAAAGGTATCACGCGATCCCGCGCTGCAGAAAAAACTGCACAGGCAGGGCATTGATGATCTGAATAGTGAAAAAAATCTCGTACCGGCATGCTATCAGTGCAATCAGGAAAAGGCGGCACAGATGGGCGCATGGATCAGAAAGGGAAAGATCGGACGGCATGCGTGGGTATGGATCTTTCGATGGTTGCTGCGGCTGGCATTGCTGGCTGTGATATGTTATGCCTGCTATCGATTGTATCGTATTTTGCACATGGAAAATGTGGTGGAGAATTGTAAAAGCTTGTGGAATATGTTATAGAACATGATAGATATTAGATATTTACAGAGGGGCGGATCATGGGTATGAATGATGTAGTGAGTGCAGACCGTGTGCATATCGGATTTTTCGGCTGCCGGAATGCGGGCAAATCGAGTCTGGTCAATGCAGTGACAGCGCAGCAGTTGTCTGTGGTCAGCGATACGGCGGGGACAACGACAGATCCGGTGAAAAAATCAATGGAGCTCTTGCCGGTCGGACCGGTCGTGATCGTGGATACGCCGGGCTTTGATGATGTCGGTGCACTCGGAGCACAGCGTGTGGCACGCACGGGAGAGGTACTGCGAACGATCGATGTGGCGGTGTTAGTCATTGATGCGTCAGCGGGTGCTGGGCAGACGGACCGTGATCTGTTGAAGCTGTTTGAGGAACGCAGACTGCCCTATCTGATCGCGTGGAACAAATCGGATACCGGAGTACCTGCGGTCGAACTGCCGGATGTGCCGGTGGAACATCAGTTGTGGGTCAGTGCAAAGACGGGACAGGGCATCCGGGAGTTAAAGGATGCGATCGGAACACTGTCAAAAGGAGCCGGAAAACAGCAGCCGCTCATCGCGGACAAGCTGCATCCGGGAGATCTGGTCGTGCTTGTGGTGCCGATCGATTCTGCGGCACCGAAAGGCAGACTGATCCTGCCGCAGCAGCAGACGATCCGGGATATTCTCGATGCGGATGCGAGGGCACTCGTTGTGAAGGAAACAGAACTGGAACATACACTGGCAGAACTGCGCACGCCGCCCGTACTCGTGATCACGGATTCACAGGTATTCGGAAAGGTTCGAAAGATCGTGCCGGAAGAGATCAGGCTGACCTCTTTTTCGATTCTGATGGCGCGGAAAAAAGGATTTTTGGAGATGGCCGTAGCCGGTGCCACACAGCTCGACCGGCTGGAGGACGGTGATCGCGTGCTGATCTGCGAGGGCTGTACGCATCACAGGCAATGCGGCGATATCGGAACAGAAAAGCTGCCGAACTGGCTGCGCGCATATACCGGTAAGAAACTGGAACTGACATTTGCATCCGGGAAAGATTTTTCGGATCATATCAGTGATTATGCGCTGGTGATCCATTGCGGAGGCTGCATGTTGACGGAGCGTGAAGTGCGTGCGCGTATGGAACAGGCCGCAGCGCAGGGCATACCGGTCACGAATTATGGTACGGCGATCGCACATATGAATGGCATTCTGAACCGGTCATTGGAGATATTTCCGGAGATAAGCAGGAAAACAGATAGATGAAGCAATTAAACATACGGGTCTACGGTATCGTGCAGGGGGTGGGATTCCGTCCATTCGTCAGTCGGCTGGCGAAACAGTGCGGGCTGCGCGGATCGGTCTGTAACAGAGGTTCTTATGTGGAGATCGTGGTACAGGGAAGGCCGGAGATACTGGGTGAATTTCAGACAAAATTGCATACGGCGGCACCGGAGCGCTCTGCGATATGGAAGGTCGAGACATCGGAACAGGAGCTGACACCATTTGACGGCTTTTCCATTATCGACAGTGTGCGAATGGAACCGGGGCAGGATCCGGAACATATCATCGTATCGCCGGATATCGCGATCTGCCCTGTCTGCAGACAGGAGTTATATGATCCGGAGAATCGCAGGTATCTGCATTCGTTTATCAATTGTACGGCATGCGGGCCGAGGCTGACGATTCTAAAGCAGATGCCGTATGACCGTGAGCGCACGACCATGTCGGTTTTTCCAATGTGCGGGCAGTGTGCGGACGAATATGAAACGGTGGGCAGCAGGCGCTATGATGCACAGCCGGTGTGCTGCTCGGACTGCGGGCCGCAGGTATACCTGATGGATGAGCCGCAGGTGCGCGGGGCGGAGGCGATCCGGCGCACCAGAGAGGTATTGCGCACCGGAGGGATCGCGGCGGTCAAGGGGATCGGAGGCTTTCATCTGTGCTGCGATGCAGGCAATGAGGCTGCCGTGGCACTGCTCCGGGCACGAAAAATGCGCCCGGCAAAGCCGTTCGCGGTCATGGCGCGGGATCTGAAGGTGGCACGGGAGATCTGTGTGCTGGATACAGAGCAGGAACTGCTGTTAGATGGCCCGCAAAAACCGATCCTCATTTGCAAAAAGAATCATTCCGCGCACATCGCACCATCCGTCGCACCAGGCAATCCGACGCTGGGTGTGATGCTGCCTTATGCACCGTTACAGCTATTGCTGTTTGATGACCCGGCGGATCCGGATCAGACAGCGTTTCCGGAGGTGCTCGTGATGACGAGTGGCAACCGGGGAGGGGCGCCGATCTGTCGTAGTGATGCGGATGTGCGGGAGTCTCTGGAGGGGCTGTGCGATATCGTATTGACCCATGACAGAGAGATCCTGATGCGGGCAGATGATTCGGTCGTGGAGGCGGCCGGAGATGCAATGTTTACGATCCGCAGATCCAGAGGCTATGCACCGCTGCCAATCACGGTATCAGAGGATTGGAGAGGCGAAGTGCTGGCAGTCGGCGGTGAGCTGAAAAATGTGTTCTGCATCGGAAAAGGGGCGTGGTTTTATCCATCACCGTATGTAGGTGATCTGTCAGATCTTCGCACGGAACAGGCGCTGGCAGAGACGGTCGGACGGATGCTGGAGCTGTTTGAAGCAAAGCCACGCGCAGTCGCGTGCGATCTGCACCCGGATTATCGCTCTGCGGCTTATGCGCGGACACTGGGACTGCCGGTGTATGAGGTGCAGCATCACTACGCACATATATTATCCTGTATGGCAGAGCATGATGCACTCACGCAGACGGTGATCGGAGTGGCATTTGACGGTACCGGATATGGGACGGATGGTACGGTCTGGGGCGGGGAATTTTTACTCGCCGGATTGGATGGATTTACACGTATCGGCAGCCTGCAGCCGTTTGTACAGATGGGTGGCGATGCGGCTGCGAGAGAAGGCTGGCGGATCGCGGTGTCACTGCTGCTTGCACAGTATGATACAATGAGTGCAAGTGAGAAGAACATGTTTACATGTTCGGCGAACGACGAATGTCGATCATGTGCCGGTTTTGCACATGATACAATGAAGACAACAGAGTTCGCAGAGTGCCTGAGCCTGTGCGAACCAAAACAGGTACAGATCCTAAGCGCAGCGCGCGCGGCAGGATTCGGATGTGTGACTTCTACGAGTGCCGGACGGTTGTTTGACGCAGTCAGTGCGCTGCTTGGGATACGGACAGCATCGTCATTTGAAGGGGAGGCTGCGATGGCACTGCAGTATGAGGCACAGCGTGCATTGCATGATGCGTCCGGTATAGCACATCCTTCCCTGCAGCTCAAGGATTTTACGGCAGACACGGATGATGGCAGACAGTTTGTATTAGCATATGAGAAACTGCTGGACTGGCTCATACAGGAACGGCTCGCGGGCAGACCGCTGTCTGTGCTGGCGTATGCATTCCATGAGGCACTGGCGGAAGGGATCACGGAAGCCTGCTGTCAGATCCGGGCGGGATCCGGACTGCATACCGTTGCGCTGTCCGGAGGCTGTTTTTGCAACCGCCTGCTGCTGGAACTGACCATCAGAAAATTGGAAGCGGAGAATTTTGATGTGCTGGTGCACCGGAGTATCCCTGCGAATGATGGAGGAATCGCGCTCGGACAGGCAGTGTACGCGATGGGGCGGCTGAACAGGGCGTGTGCATCGGAAAAACAGGAGAATAACAATGACTGATTGTAATATAAAGGATCGTTGTGTGAATTGTGTGAATATAGAACAGATGAGACAGTGGATCGACCGACTCAAAGCGGAGCGGATGCTGCCCCGGGAACAACTGGCCGCATTGCTGACCGGCGGGACACCGGAGAGCGATGATTATCTGTTTGCGCGGGCGCGTCAGGTACGCGAATCCGTATACGGGAAAGCAGTCTATATGCGCGGGCTGATCGAATTTACCAATTATTGTAAAAATGACTGCTATTATTGCGGGATCCGGCGGAGCGCCGCAGGAGCAGAGCGCTATCGCCTGAGTGATGAACAGATCCTCTCCTGCTGCGAGCGGGGATATGAGCTGGGATTCCGTACGTTTGTCCTGCAGGGAGGCGAAGACGGATATTTCACGGATGAGCGGATCGTGCATCTGGTCAGGGAGATCAAAGAGCGGTATCCGGACTGTGCACTGACCTTGTCGATCGGGGAGCGTGAGCGGGAGAGCTATGAAGCGTTTTACGAAGCGGGTGCAGACCGGTATCTGCTGCGGCACGAGACGGCAGATGAGGCGCATTACCGACTGCTGCATCCACCGGGACTGAGCCTGTCGCACCGGAAGCAGTGTCTGCGGCAGTTGAAGGAGATCGGCTATCAGGTCGGCTGCGGATTTATGGTCGGTTCGCCCGGTCAGACGCCGGAATGTCTGGTGGAGGATCTGATGTTCATCCACGAGCTGCAGCCGCATATGGTCGGCATCGGTCCGTTTGTGCCGCATCACGACACACCGTTTGCGGACAGACCGCAGGGCGGGCTGGAGCTGACACTGCGGCTGCTCGCAATCATCCGCCTGATGGAACCGCATGTGCTGCTCCCGGCGACGACGGCGCTCGGGACGATCGATCCGAGAGGACGGGAACAGGGACTTCTGGCGGGGGCGAATGTGGTCATGCCGAATCTCTCTCCCACAGATGTGCGAAAAAAATATTTACTGTATGACAACAAGATCTGCACCGGGGATGAGGCAGCAGAATGTGTGAATTGCTTAGGAAACAGAATCGCGTCTACCGGCTATGAACTGGTCAGAGACCGCGGAGATTACAAATAGGAGGAATCGTATCATGTACAATCCAAAATCAAGCAAGGCAGAGGAGTTTATCGACGACGGAGAGATCTTAGATACACTCGAATATGCCGAAAAGAACAAACATAACGCGGAGCTGATCGATCAGATCATTGAGAAGGCCAAACTGCGCAAGGGACTGACACACCGCGAGGCGGCTGTCCTTTTAGACTGTGATCTGGAGGATCGCAACGAGCAGATCTATGCGCTGGCAAAGCAGATCAAAAAGGACTTTTACGGCAACCGTATCGTCATGTTTGCACCGTTATATCTGTCCAACTACTGTATCAACAGTTGTGTGTACTGTCCGTATCATATTAAAAATAAACATATCGCCCGCAAGAAGCTGACGCAGGACGAGATCCGCGCAGAGGTGATCGCACTGCAGGATATGGGACACAAGAGACTGGCACTGGAGACCGGCGAAGATCCGGTGAACAATCCGATCGATTATGTGCTCGAGAGTATCGAGACGATCTATGGGATCAAGCACAAAAACGGTGCGATCCGTCGTGTCAACGTCAATATCGCAGCGACGACTGTGGAAAATTATACCAGACTCAAAAATGCAGGTATCGGAACCTATATCCTGTTTCAGGAGACCTATCATAAAAAGAGTTACGAGCAGCTTCATCCGGCAGGACCCAAGCATGACTATGCTTATCATACTGAAGCGATGGACCGCGCGATGGAGGGCGGCATCGATGATGTAGGACTGGGCGTACTGTTCGGGCTGGAGATGTACCGTTATGAGTTCGCGGGACTGCTGATGCATGCGGAGCATCTCGAGGCAGTGCACGGTGTCGGCCCGCATACGATCAGCGTACCCCGTATCCGTCATGCGGACGATATTGATCCGAGCGCGTTTGACAACAGCATCGATGATGACATTTTTGCCAAGATCGTGGCATGTATCCGTATCGCAGTGCCCTACACCGGAATGATCGTATCTACGAGAGAGAGCAAGAAGACCCGTGAGCGTGTGCTGCAGCTCGGCATTTCACAGATCAGCGGCGGCTCCCGCACGAGTGTCGGCGGATATGTCGAGGAGGAACCGGAGGAGGAGAACTCTGCCCAGTTCGATGTCATTGACAACCGTCCGCTCGACGAGGTCGTCAAATGGCTGATGGAGCAGGAATACATTCCTAGTTTCTGTACCGCATGCTACCGTGAAGGCCGTACCGGAGACCGTTTCATGTCCCTGTGCAAGAGCGGACAGATCCAGAACTGCTGTCATCCGAACGCGCTCATGACGCTGCAGGAGTACCTGTGCGACTATGCGAAGCCGGATACGCGTGCGATCGGTGAGGCACTGATCCAAAAAGAACTTGCCAATATCCCGAGTGAAAAGGTACGCGGAATCGTCGTGGACAACCTTTCGAAGATTGAGCACGGCAGCAGGGATTTCCGGTTCTAGTGCCGGTGGTTTCGTCAGGTTGACGGATCGGGAAGCGGTTTTCGTCAATCCGACGGAAAACGGAAAAAATCTTTAGGTAATCCGTGCATAGCAAAATCCGCCTGAATTTTGTATAGTAATTACAGCGAGAGGCAAGCGGGGGATCCGCTTGGAAGAGAGTAAAGGCTATATTTTTATTTTGGGAGGACAAGGACAATGTCAAGTTTATCATGCAAGAATATCTGTAAAGTATATCCGAACGGCTTTGAGGCTGTAAAGGATTTCAACCTGGAAGTAGAAGATAAGGAGTTCATCATCTTCGTAGGACCTTCCGGATGTGGAAAGTCAACCACACTGCGTATGATCGCAGGTCTGGAGGAGATCTCTTCCGGTGAGTTATATATTGATGGAAAGTTAGAAAATGACGTAGAGCCGAAGGATCGTGATATCGCGATGGTATTCCAGAATTACGCACTGTATCCGCATATGACCGTATACCAGAACATGGCATTCGGACTGAAGATGCGTAAGGTTCCCAAGGATGTCATCGACCAGAAGGTTCGTGAGGCAGCCAAGATCCTGGATCTGGAGAAGTTATTAGACCGTAAGCCGAAGGCTCTTTCCGGTGGACAGAGACAGCGTGTAGCCATGGGTCGTGCGATCGTTCGTAATCCTAAGGTATTCCTGATGGATGAGCCTTTATCAAACCTGGATGCCAAGTTAAGAGTACAGATGCGTTCCGAGATCTCTGCATTACATCAGAAGCTGGGCGCTACGATCATCTATGTAACACATGATCAGACCGAGGCTATGACATTAGGAACGAGAATCGTTGTATTGAAGGATGGTATCATCCAGCAGGTAGATTCACCGCAGAAGTTATATGCTGAGCCTGATAACCTGTTCGTAGCAGGATTCATCGGATCACCTCAGATGAACTTTGTAGATGCTGTCTGCAAGATCAATGGCAAGGAAGTAACCCTGACCTTCGATAAGTTCTCAGTTGTACTGCCTGAGGCAAAGGCACAGAAGCTGATCGATGGCAACTATGATGGCAAGACTGTAGTACTCGGTATCAGACCTGAGAATATCTCTGACGATAAAGAAGATGTGGCAAAGGCTGCATGCAAGGTAACAACAGAGGTTACAGGATATGAACTGTTAGGTGCAGAGGTTCTGTTATACTTCAGCGTAGGCGGAGCAAAGATGACAGCAAGCGTGTCATCTACCACTCCTGCACGTTACGGTGATACGGTAGAGCTGGCCTTTGATGCAAATGCAATGCATGTATTTGATAAGGAGACAGAGCTTACGATCACCAATTAGTAGGAATCAATGAAAGCCGGGGCTGACATGCGAAAGTATGTCAGCCTTTTTTGTATGATAGGAAATTCCTATCATACAAAAAGCCCTCCGGGCAGGATTCTTTGTTCCTATTGGCTTTTTTATAAAAGTGTGATATGATAAACAATATATGTAATGTGGATAGCTGTCAGAAAACGGACAGTGGCACATTTGGTATGGAGGATAAGAGATGTTTGATTACAAGCAGTATAAGAGAAATTACTTTATGCCCCCCGAAGTATGTATGGACTGGGCAAAAAAAGAATATGTAGATAAAGCACCGATCTGGTGCAGCGTGGATCTGCGTGACGGCAATCAGGCGCTGATCGAGCCGATGAGTCTGGATGAGAAGCTGGAGTTCTTCCAGATGCTCGTGGATATCGGATTTAAGGAGATCGAGGTCGGATTCCCGGCAGCATCCGAGACCGAGTATGAGCTGGTGCGCACACTGATCGAGAAGAATATGATCCCTGAGGATGTGACGATCCAGGTGCTGACTCAGGCGCGTGAGCACATCATCCGCAAGACATTTGAGGCAGTCAAGGGTGCACCCGGAAAGGTGATCGTGCATGTATATAATTCTACCTCGCTGGCACAGCGGGAGCAGGTATTTGTGAAGTCCAAGGAAGAGATCAAGCAGATCGCCATCGACGGAGCCAAGCTGTTAAAGGAACTGGCAGATGAGACAGAGGGCAATTTTGTATTCGAATACAGTCCGGAGAGCTTTACCGGAACAGAAGTAGACTATGCGGTAGAGGTATGTAATGCGGTTCTGGATATCTGGGAGCCGCGTGCAGATTTCCGCCCGATCATCAATATTCCGGCGACAGTCGAGATGTCTATGCCGCACGTATTTGCACAGCAGGTAGAGTATGTGAGCAAGCATCTGCACAACCGTGAGAATGTCGTACTTTCCCTGCATCCGCACAATGACAGAGGCTGTGGTATCTCAGATGCCGAACTGGGTATTCTGGCAGGAGCAGACCGTATCGAGGGAACGATGTTTGGCAACGGTGAGCGTACCGGTAATGTAGATATTATGGTACTCGGCATGAATATGTATGCACAGGGTGTGGATCCGGAGCTGGATCTGTCCGATATGCCTCATCTGGTAGAGGTGTATGAGCGCCTGACACAGATGCATATCGACATGCGTCATCCGTATTGCGGCAAACTGGTATTTGCAGCATTCTCCGGATCACATCAGGATGCGATCGCCAAGGGAATGAAGTACCGCGAGACACACGATCCCGATCACTGGACTGTACCGTATCTGCCGATCAACCCGGAGGATGTCGGACGTACCTACGACAGCGATGTCATCCGTATCAACAGCCAGTCCGGAAAAGGCGGCGTAGCCTATATCATGGAGCAGGCATACGGCATCAAGATCCCTTACAAGATGCGTGCGGACTTCGGTTATGCAGTCAAGGATGTATCCGATCACAGCCATTCAGAGCTGTCACCGGAGCAGATCTATGACATCTTTGTAAAACGTTACAAGAAATATACACCTATTTTTGATATCAAGGGATGCCATTTCCGTCAGGAGGATGGTATTACGGCTACCGTCAATATCATTGCCGATAACCGCAAGGATATTGTAGAAGCAGTCGGTAACGGCCGTCTGGATGCAGTCAGCAATGCATTTGCAGAGAAATTTGAGACACCCTGTGAGGTGATCTGCTATGAAGAGCATGCGCTGACGAACGGATCTGACTCCAGCGCGATCGCCTATGTAGGTATCCAGGGAGCGGACGGTAAACAGTATTTCGGTATCGGCATTGATCCGGATATTATCCGTGCGTCCATTGATGCGCTGATCTCTGCCATGAACCGTAATCTGGAGGCAGAAAAGCAGAAATAATCCCGTGTATAGGAGTGAAGGGAACTGTTGCTGGGCTTTGAACGGAAAGCAGACAGTGACGAATAAGGGGTAAGAAGAATGAGAGAGCGTAGAAAGAGAACAGGGCTGTGTCTTCGGCTGCTACTGTTTACAATGTTTTTGATCGTAACAGATTTAGAGCCTGCGCAGGCGGCTGTGAAGCTGAACCAGACGTCTTTGAGCATGTGTGTGGGGGACAGCGCACAGCTCAAACTGACCGGAACATCTAAGAAAGCAAAGTGGAAATCCAGTGCGCCGAAGGTCGTAAAAGTCAGCTCCAAGGGAAATATCATGGCATTGAAAAAGGGTAATGCAACGATTACCGCGACTCTGAACCAGAAAAAATATAATTGTAAAGTGAATGTGAATCGCACATTCAAGATAGACAAAACATCGATCTCCATCAAGAAAGATTATACGGTGACAGCCTATTTGTCAGAGAATGGTGCGGTAAATGCATCGATTGCCGATAAGAAGATCTGTTCCGTAACATTTGGCAAGTGGGATGGAGACTATATGCCGCTAACGATTGTACCGAAAAAAGTAGGCAGTACAACGATTAAGTTCACTAATTCAGCGAATGGTGAATATTGTTCCCTGAAGGTAAAGGTGACAGCACTGCCTTCCATCGCAACATTTCAGAAGCCTGCGATCAGCAGTGGCTCAGACAAGCTGATTGTCGGAGAGAATACCATGAGTGTGGCATTTCATCTGAACCGTAAGGCAAATTCCGTCAAGCTGAGGGTCTGCGATGCGGATGACAGTGTGGTTCGTGAGATCCCGCTGGGAGCTATTGTGGCGAAACGCAGAACGACAGTGACGTGGGATGGCAAGGATGACAGCGGTGCACCGCTGGATGGTACATTCAGCTACTCGATCGTAGCGGATGGCAATCAGACGGACGGCGGCAGTGTCTTGGTATTGGCTGCTTCACCGTTTGGCGCAGGTGACGGATCACAGAATAATCCGTTTCGTGTGTCCAATCTGACCGAATTGTATCTGATCCGTGATTATAACGGTGCATATTTTGTGCAGGATGCGGATATTGATTTTAATTACAGCGTGATCGCAGCGCTGTTTGACGATACGAATCCTTTTACGGGCACTTATGACGGAAAATACGAGAATGTTACCCATCAGATGAACAATCTGTTTGGTTACAGTTCTGTGTTTGGCAGTATCGGAGCGGAAGGCACGGTCAAAAATGTGAGCATGAGTAACTGTGTGCTCAACACGACCGGAAGTTTGCTGGCGATGACCAATGAAGGCACGATTGACAACTGTTCGGTAAATGGCAATATATTGTGCAATGCCGGCAATCAGGCGGCGATGCTCGTGATGTACAACAAAGGACAGATCCGTAACTGTAATGTATCAGGAAAACTGACGGTAAGTGCAGCCGGAGTCGTCGCATCTACCGCGCTCAAGGCGGGTGGTATCGCTCTGAACAATTTAGGAACGATCGTAGAGTGCAATTCATCTGTGGATATCGCACAGCAGATGCAGATCGGCACCTATATTCCGACCTGCGCCTATGAGATCTATTCGGGTGGCATCACTGCGGAGAATGCAGCGAATGGATTTGTGACACAGTGTACATTTACAGGTACGATCAGTGCACAGGTGACATTGCCGGATGCACTAAAGGATACGACCGGTATTGAGGCAGGAAAGATCTATTCCGGCTATGCAGCGGGCAGCAATCTCGGATATATCAGCAGATGTATCAATGCCGGAACCGGTAATGGTCTGGCTGTACAGGGAACCGGCACCGGAATGGTACAGTAGGGGGGACGCGATGAATATATTAGCACCATCGCTGCTTGCAGCGGATTTTGCACGGCTTGGAGAGCAGATGCGTATGATCGATCAGGCGGGGGCACAGTATTTCCATTATGATGTGATGGACGGACAGTTCGTACCGAATATATCCATGGGACTGCCGGTACTGCAGTCGATCCGGAAGGTGACAGGGAAAAAACTGGATGTGCATCTGATGATCCAACATCCAGAGCGCTATATCAGCGATTTTTCGGATGCGGGAGCAGATATTCTGACGGTACATGCGGAGGCGTGTACACATCTCGATCAGGTTGTGAGAGATATCAAGCGTGAGGGGATACTGGCAGGCGTGGCGCTCAACCCGTCGACACCGCTGAGTGTGCTCGACTATATACTGCCGGAGGTCGATATGGTGCTGATCATGACAGTCAATCCGGGCTATGGCGGACAGAAGATGATTCCGTATACACTGGATAAGATCCGCGAACTGCGCGGAATCGTCCAGCGCAGGGGGTTGTCTACAGACATAGAAGTGGACGGCGGAGTCAAGATCGACAATGTAGATCAGTTCCTGAATGCCGGAGCCAACGTGATCGTGTCCGGAAGCGGAATCTTCAAAGGCGATCTCGCCGGCAACGTAGAGGCATTCTTGGAAAAGATGGAAAATAAATAAAATAAGTTACTCAAACTTCCCATACCTAAAACTGGGTTCGCACCTTGAAAATTCAATATTTCAGCTAACAAAATATCGATTTATGCCGCTACTGCTTCCGGATGAAGTGCATTCCGCAGATATCCCGGTAGTCTCGATTCAAAATC
>JBNMHW010000057.1:0-19320 GCA_050872965.1 bacterium
AGGGACGTAGGGGTCGCAGGTTCAAATCCTGTCGCATCGACTGCCAATTAAACAATGTGAACAGAGTAGGTGTCACGCGTTAAGTACCAAAGGATGGGAGTTGCCTTTGGGCGAAAAGCAAATCAGCTTGCGGTGTGGCATCGCATCCGCTGTCTACATGATAACATAGATGATCTGTAACAATTCCGTTACAGATTTTTTTATTTGATAGGAAATTCCTATCAAATAAAAAAACCCTCCGGGTAGGATCGCACTGCGTCGGATTGGAATTATGTCGCTGGAGCGCCCCGCCGCAGGCGGAGAATCCTGCTACGCAGGATTCTTTCTTATGTTTATCAAAAAACAGAATAAGGAGCCCTGTTCCATCTCTTAACAAAGAAAGGAACAGCACATGAACAACAAGAAAGCAAACAACTACGTCTACCAGATCGTGATCATGGGTCTGCTGATCGCCATGGATGTGATCCTGACCAGATTTTTATCGATCTCCACGCCGGTTACCCGTATCGGCTTCGCGTTTGTCGCGCGTGTGATCGCGGCGATCGTGCTCGGACCGCTGCAGGCGGCAGCAGCAGCCGGTATCGCAGACTTTATCGGAGCGGTCGCATTTCCGACGACCGGAGCGTATTTCCCGGGATTTACATTGACGGCTATTATGTTCGGGCTCATTTACGGACTGTTTTTACATCGAAAGGTGACCCCAGCGCGTATCGTAAGCGCAGTCGCAGTCAGTCAGATCGTCTGCAGTCTGGGGTTGAATACACTGTGGCTCACGATCATGACGGGTGCGAGTTTTCCGGCATTGCTGTCAACCAGGCTGATCCAGTCGCTAGTGACCAGCGTGGTGCAGATCGCTATGATCTTCGCATTGCAGGGAGCATTTGTACTGATCAAGCGTCAGGTACAGACCGCCAAATAGAAGACAACGGAAAAACAGAAAAATGTAACCAATGGAATAATACGGTGTCATTTAGGATGGAGACAGTAAAGTGCTCCATCCTTTTTGCTTCACAGGCATCTTTTGGGTAATATGTGCACATATAAAAAGAACAAGGAACGATCAGGAGGAAAAGTATGTCAGAGCAGGAAATACTGGATCTGTATTTGGCGAGAAATGAGGAAGCCGTGAGAAGATCCGAGGAGGCTTACGGAGCCTATTGTCATACGATCGCCTACCGCATCCTGCAGGATGAGGGAGAGGCAGCAGAATGTGTGAATGATACGTGGTTTCAGGCGTGGCGGAGTATACCGCCTACGATCCCGCAGCATCTGGGCGCATATCTGTCCAAGATCACACGCAATCTGTCATTGAACCGTTATCGCCGCGCACATCAGAAAAAGCGCGAGGCAGACCGGGTAGCCGTGTGTATTGACGAGCTGCAGGAGTGTATTGCATCTGACGCGACACCTGAGATGGCCTATGAGCAGACGTTTCTGGGACAGATCATCAATGATTTTGTGCGGGATCTGCCCAGGGAGGAACGCATCATGTTTGTGAGAAGATATTTTTATATGGATTCCGTAGCAGAAGTCGCAGCGCATCTCGGATGCAGCGAGAGCAAGGTGAAGACCACGATGTTCCGCACGCGCAAAAAGCTGCAGGAGATCCTGATTCGAGAGGAGGTATATGCATGACACCGGAACAACTATTTCAGGCAGTCGGAGAAATCGATGAAACATGGGTCGCAGAGGCAGCAGACCCTGTCACAGCAGCGATCATACCGATCGGGCAAAAACGAAAAAAGAGACATCCGGGACGGATCGCCGCATGTGTGGCGGCAGCAGCCGCTATCATTATCGCACTGCCGAACCTGAGCCCATCTGTGGCATACGCATGGGAAAAAGTACCTGTACTGCGCACGATCGTGAAAGTCGTCGTTTGGCGTGATTATCAGGTGGAGGAAGGACGTCACGAGGCAGACATCTCGGTTCCGCAGATCAAGGTCGAACCGCAGGATCAGGCAGATGATGCCGTGCAGGAGCAGTTGCAGCAGTCAGCGGATCATATCAATGCAACCGTTGAGCAGATGACTGACCGGATCATTGCCGAGTTTGAGGAGGCGCTGCGCAGCGATCCGGATATGCAGGGCGCAGACAGCATCCATGTCGGACATGAGGTGGTGACAGACACAGACCGCTATTTTTCCCTGAAGGTATGGAATGTAGAGGTACAGGGCAGCGGTTATGAGCAGGATTATTATTACACGATCGATCGTAAGACCGGTAAGGAAGTGTCATTGGCAGATCTGTTTGCGGATGATGGCTACATCCAGACGATTAGTGATGAGATCAAGCGCCAGATGAGGCAGCAGATGGATGCAGACGAGAATAATCAGTACTGGCTCGATGATCCGGAGGTGGAAGAATGGAATTTTGACCGGATCGCGGCGGATCAGAGCTTTTATATCACGGAACGCGGAACGCTCATGATCTGCTTTAATGAGGGCGATGTCGCGCCGATGTACATGGGCTGCGTGAGCTTTGAGATGCCGGATAGTATCTGGCAGGCAGAGGATTAACCGGTCGAAATTTGATGCACACTCTTGAAGTCTGTCTCGGGTTCGGTTATGATGAAACGAGAGAAGTGTCGAAATAGGAGTGAGTAGTATCATGGCAGAGAAAAAATGGAAGCTGGGCGACCTCGAGTTCGACAGCGAGAAAGAATATCTGGATGCGACAAAGGATCTCAAGAAGATCAAGCAGATCATGGAAAAGCATGATGTCACAAAGCCGCAGGAAGCACGCATCGTGTTGAAGGAAGTCACCGGGAAACCGGTATTTGTATCTTCCTACGGACTGAAATTCGTAGAAAAGCTGGAAAAAACCGCGGCAGAAGGACAGACACCGCAGACTTCGTCCGTGCATGCAAAGGCAGAGCCGAAACAACCGGCAAAACAGGGTGAGAAGAAAGTACATATCATCACACACAGAAATATATGGATCGGAGCGATCATTATCGCAGTGCTCGTGGCAGCGCGGTTTATCGTACCACAGGTACTGCCGTTATTGACAGGTGATACGCAGGAGAGCAGCGAGGATATACACCGGAATCTGGTACTCGCATATGCGAAAAATCAGGTGGAATTACAGACTGATTTTTACAATTATTATAAAAATGTACTCGGGGAAACCTCTGAGGCAGCGATGACATCTGCCAACGGACAGATCTCGGACGCTTATTGCATCAATCTGGCAGATGAGAATGTTGCCGGGTACACAGATGAGCAGATTGATGATATCTACGTGAAGCTCATCACGGCAGGCGAATTGGTCAACAACAGCTTCAACGAGCCGCAGGCGATCACAGATCTGAAAGCGACGATCGCACAGGCAGGTGCATCGGGCACGCCGGGCAGTGACCGGAGCGACGATCCGTCAGATCAGGCGTCGGAAGGTGCAGATGTGAAGGTGAACCTCATCAATAAAATGATGGATTACCAGCAGCGTGTGGCAGCTCAGTTAGCCTACGGTTACGGAAAATTCGATTTTTCCGAGTCGGAAATCTCAGAATACGTGACTGAGGATATGGAAAAGATGTTCGGTCAGGTTATCTACGATATGAAACTGAGTGACAGTGATAAACAGGCATATTATAATGTATTTTTGGACGCGGGACTCTTTCAGGGAGGATCACTCGTCCGCTTTGGCAGCAGCCCGGTCGAGCACAATCTGCCCGATCTGACGCCGACGATCAAGATCCGGCTGGCAGATGGACAGGAGACGACCGTGAATTGTTCCCAGCAGACGCTGGCACCGGTCGCAAGTGTCGCATACGAACTGCATGATGGACAAAAGACCGGTTATCTCGTCCTGCGCGGCAACGGCACCGGTATCGGATTCGTACAGGATGATGACGGTAATTCCGTTACCACACAGGGAGACTTCTTCCTGAACTGGAATGGCAGTACGACAGACGGGGAATGGTACTATAACGGCACGCAGATCGGATTTTTGATCAACGACGAGAAGTCCGGAGGAATCCAGTATGTGTATGATCTGACATATAATTAGAAAAATGTGGGAAATAAAGGAAACAAGGCGCTCTTCAGGAAAATGGAGGGCGCTTTTTGTTGCACCGAATCCGGTGAGATGCTATACTTATGGCAAAGCAATTGATTCACACATCTGAGTTCTATAATCATTCTGATAATCTGGGTAATCTTGCTTTTACATTCCATACATTCGATAAAAGGCAGGATACCGGAAACGGCATGCTTATAGAGCGTGAACGGTCTGATGCGTGGCTTTGTGGGGAAAGACATGGGGTAATCCTGCTGCATATTATTACAGGAGGATTAACTATGGGAAGAAAAACAACAGCTCACAAAGAGTCACACAAAGGAAATCGTGAATACAGGAGTGATGTATTCAGCATGCTCCTGATGGATCCGGCACGGGCACTGGAGGTATATAACGCGATCAATGGGACATCGTATGATGATCCGGAAATGGTTGAGATCATTCCGCTGGAGAATAAAGGCTTTTCATTGTCAGTTCGCAATGATGCGTCCTTTGTACTAGATGCAAATCTGAGTATATACGAGCATCAGTCCACGCTGTGTCCGAATATGCCGCTCAGAAGCATGATCTATTTTTCGCAGATCATCCGTGGCATGATCCGGAATAAAAATATATACGGGAGTACACAGGTAAAAATCCCGGTACCGTATTTTGTAGTGTTCTATAATGGATCAGATAACGCACCTGAGCAGTATGAGCTGCGGCTGTCAGATGCATTTGAGAAGAAGGTAGAGGATCCGCAGATCGAGTTGATCTGCAAAGTATATAATATCAACGCGGGAAATAACGCACAGATCATGGAAAAATGTCCGACTTTGCGCGAGTACATGTATTTTGTGGATCTGGTACGGAAAAATTTTGAGGAAAACGGATATGAGGATCTGGAGCAGGCAATAGAACAAGCAATCAATGAATGTATACAGAAAAACGTGTTAAAGGAATTTCTGAAAGAAAACCGGTCGGAGGTGACGAAGGTGATGCAACTGGATTATACATTTGAACGGCAACTGGAACTGGAGCGGGAAGCTGCAAGTGAGGCCGCCAGTAGGGCATGGGAACAGGGAGTTGAACGCGGAATACAGCGTGGACTTGAGCAGGAGCGTCTTGCCATGATTCGGAAAATGCTGGCACAGGGATACGACAAGCAGTTTATCATGCAGTTCGGGTATACGGAGGAAGAATATCAAAAATCCATGAAAAAGTGACGGCAGGATATAAAGATTCTGTGAAAACAGCCGAAATATAATGAAAGCTCATATAGGATAAGTCTGTAAAATTTTATAAATTATCAGACAAAAGCCTTTAAAAAATAGAGATTTTGGGCAAGGGAGCGCCCATATACGAACAAACCAATCGAAAGGATGGCGAGGGTTATGTACAAGGATGTCAAGAAGAAATTATTATCGGTGGTACTGTGTATCTGTATGGTGATAGGAGCAGTGCAAGTTGTGCCGAAGGCACAGGCGGCTGCAGAAAGTAATGGATATTATCCTATAACAGTGGGAGTTGTTGGTACATCTGATACAATAACAGCATATGTAAAATTGTCATCAGCAACAACATATACATATAATCGCAGAGCACATACACCTGAGATTTCAGATGTTGTGACAGATACGGCAAGCCCTGCAACAAGTAGTATTAAAAGTCATTTCCAGTCGGTTTTAAATATTGTATCAGGCAGCCAGACAGATGTAGGAACATTTTATGGCTTGCTGGCAAGTAAGGATAACGTATATTCGGTGAAGGATACGGCTGATAACAGAATTGCGTTTACAATTAATCAGGCAACGATAACGGATATGGATGTGGTGACTGATGGTAACATCTTAAAATATGCTGGCGATGGTGTTCTGCCAGCAGTGTCATCTATCACATTGACGACTAATACATATGATACTATAGAATACACAGATACAGCAGAAATTGCTGATAATTTTGACATTGAAAAGATAACTTCTGTTGGAAAGAACAAAGAAAGCGCGGTTACGTTAAAGAAAAATTCTAATTTTGCTAATACAATAAGTAAAACCGTTCAGTGTTCAGTTGCCTATGATTTGGGAAATACTACATATGCATCATTAGGCACAAATTCTCTGCCCTATACTGGAGCGGATCTGAGTTCACAAATAACGATCAGCGTATTTGATAAAGATGGAGCTACAGTAAACACAGGTATAAATAAGAATACTTTACCAGGCTTAAAGTTTGTATTTAAGAAGTCGGGCAGTGTTGTTACAGAGGTAACAGAGGCGGGAGAATATACTGTAGAAGTAACACCTACATCGGGTGAGGGTAAGATAGTTACCATCGGAAATACAAACTCTTTGTATACTGGAAAGTTTGTAGGAACATTTACTGTTGGATTGAGATCCGGTACGTTTAAAGTACAGGCATATGACAATGATAGTCATGAGATGCGTACTTTGACAGACAGTGGATCTTTATATAGAATTTCCGTAAATGAAAAGAATAGTAGTGGAGAAATATGGCCTAAGGATTTAACTGTAGATATAGACAATGACAGAATTAATGATTATGACCTGAGCTTTACTGATATGACAGGAAAACCGGTCAGACCTACAAAAGCCGGTCAATATAATATGACCATTACACCCAAGGCTTCTACAAATTATGGTGGATCTGTAACAGTACAGTATTATGTATATAGTGAGTTGTCGGTCTCAACGATTCAGTTTAGAAATGTACCCGGAGACAACCCTGTAGAGATAGCCTACAATGGAATCGGTTATGAGATTCAGAACATTGTTGTAAAGGATACGGCAGATAACACATTAGTACAAGGGACACACTTTACTGTAGAATACCAATATAAAAGTGGAGACACATGGATTCCGGTTCAGACCTATAACGATCCGAACATGATTTCTGTTGGTTCCAAAAGAATTGTAGTCAATGGAAAGAACGCATATGACGGTGAACAGGCTGCATGGGAATATAGCATAGCAAAAGTGTCTATGACAGATTCGGCAGAGGCAAAGAATTTCGAGCTGAAATTAACGAATGGAGTGTCTTATAATTACAAAGGCTCTGCATGGACACCAGAATATACATTTAAGTATCGCAGTGCGTTGGTGGATAAGAGCTACTACACCGTCACATGGATCAATAACGTCAATGCCGGTGGTGCAACATTGACTGTAACGGCAAAATCTGATAGTCCGTTTACCGGAAGCTTATCTGTTGGATTCACGATTAATGCACTGTCACTGAGCAGAGCAGAGTGTATTGGAGATGGTGTTGACTCAGATGCAAGCAAGTATAGTTATACAGGATCACCGATCAGTCCGCAGTTAAAGATTGATGATTATGAATTAAAGAACAGTGATTATAAAATTACCGGATATAAGACATCAGCCGGAGAGGATCTGGGCAAGACTGCGCCGACAGAGCCGGGAAATTATCAGATGCTGATTGAATCCGTAAATAATAATATTACCGGTTCAGCAACCATTGATTATAGTATCATTCAGCGTGATATTAGTAATGATAATGGAGCCAGCTTCTATCTGTCAGGTGGAACACCGGTAGAATGGCAGGGCGGTGTGACTGAGCCGGAAGTCATCTGCGGTTCCATGTCTATGGTCAAGGGAACCGATTATGAGGTGACATATGCGAATAATACGGCACCTACAACTACAGTATCTGCCAGCGCAATTATTACCGGTAAAGGCTACTTTACGGGAACAAAGACACTGTATTTTGATATTTCAAAGCGAAAGATCAGCAATGCAAATGTTGTGATTACTCCGTCTGTGACCGGATCAGCACCTAGCTATGGAGTAACATTCAACGTCAAGGATGACGGAGTGAATGTTGTCAAAAAGGCACTGGTAGAGAATACCGATTACAAGGTGACAAAGATCGTATATGAGACAGAGGACGGTTATACACCGACAGGTTTGAACAGTCTTCAGCGTGCAGGAAAATATCTGGTTACCATTGAAGGACAAGGAAACTATGAAGGCACAACGGATGTAGAAGTAACCTGTGGTACAGATCTTTCAAGCGCAACGATTTCGGTTGGAAAGGAAAACTTAACCTATAACGGCAAACCGCAGTGGCCGACGATCTCAGTAAAGGTTGGCAAACAGACGGTTCAGTACAAGGATGATGCCAGCGCTCCGTTTGCAGTGGAATTTTCACGGGATGACAGTGAGTTTGTACCGAATGGTTATGAGAATATCTATGCCGGTAACGTGATTGTCCATGCAATAGGAAATACGAAAAACGGATATTACGGAACTACCACAGCGAGTGCATCCTATAATATTAAGCCGATGGATATCTCCATCAGTTCTACACGTTACAAAATAGATTTTACAAATGACGTAGACAAAGCGAGTGTAGATACAAAGGGATATGCCCACTATAAATTTACCAATAAACGTATTGAGCCAAAGGAAGAAGTAATAAAGGCAGGCACGAATACAGCAGTCAGTGCGGCTGCTGTGCTGGTAAAGGATGTTGATTATACCGTGACCTATGGGGATGAATGTATCAGTCAGGGACCTCATATGGTCACTGTGACCGGTATGGGTAATTTTACCGGAGAGATAGGCACCAATTTTTATATTGATGCAATGGGAATTGGCAGTTCTGACATTATAGCGACATTTACGACAGGATCGACCTATGCCGATGGTGTGCCGGAAATGACTCTGAAGCTGAACGGAACGGTAGTTTTGAAAGATGCGGCAGAATATGATGATGCTGATTATCAGGTCAATGTGACACGTGCAGATCCTGATAACGTTGGTTGGAATGATACTTATGTTTACAATATTACCGGATTGGGCAACTTTGCAGGAACTACTCGTGTGGAAAGCGTGAAAGTAACCCAGACGACTCTGAAACGACCGACAGACATCAAAAATCCGCAGGCAAAGGATACTTATGTATCTGCATGGGATTATGATGAGCTGATAGTCAGTCCTACATCAACGGCAGTCGCAACACCGAAAAACTTTACACTTACCTACAAGCGTAAAGACGGTACGACCTATAATTTAGAGACGGCTGACTTCAAGGTAAAATCATTTATACCGACCAAAAAGTCTGGTGAAGGAAGTACGATGGTGATTGAAGGTATCGGTGGATTTAACGGTGAAGCTACGTATGATGTGCCTTTATTCACAGATATCACTACGGCAGAGTATCTGAGTGATTCTGATGGCAACGACGCAAGTGTGCTCAGACCGGGTGGAACGATCACTGTTGAAGCGCTTGCAGAAGCGATCAAAAACAATACATTGTCAGAGCTGGTAACATTTAAAAATATATGGCCGGATGATGTAGGAGGTATGATACCGTCGGATTGTTACTCTGTAACGGTACCGAATGGATATACGCCGAAGATTGGTAAGGTTACGTTAACTGTCTCCGGTAATCATGACAAATATTATACCGGAACGATGTCATTTGATGTCAACGTCACAGGAGAACTGTCAGAAGAACTCACAACCGTAGAGATCGGTGATAATAATACGGTTCCGTGGAAGGGAGTGACTGTTACTCCGGGTGCGGTTAAGGTATTAGTGAAGTCAGGAAATAAAATACTGACTGGCGGATATGTCGGTGCAGGAGATTCGATTCCTTCAACTTGGGATTACACAGTAACCTTTACAGATAATAACAGTGTTGGTCTGGCAACTGCTACGATCACCGGTGTCAATACCTATAGTGGTACGATCACACGTAATTTTAAGATCACCTGTGCATTCAGTGAATTGGCAGTATCTTTACAGAATCAGGACGGCAGTTGGACAGATTATGATGGCGGCAGTCCGGAGTATCGTTATCAGATAGAGACAGAGCGTAATAAACCGGCTGTGAAGCTGTTCTATAAGCGTGCCGATGGTACGCTGAGTGAACTGGCAACAGAGTTGTATAGTATCACATATAGCGGCTATCAGGGTGCGGGTAATGCGAAGCTTGTGATCGGTGAGCCGGAGAATGCAAATTATAAGGGCATTTTGCTGGGCACCAGCCGAGTGGTAAATTATACCTTAACACCGATTCCGCTGTCTGAGGTAAGTATTGATATTGCAAATAAACAGCCTGTCTATACAGGTAATGAGATGAATGCAGCAGATATCGGACTGACATTGAAGTATGGCAGCTATACGTTGACAGATGCCGATTATTCACTCATCTTTAAAGACGCAGTCAATACAGATGCTGTGGATGGTAAAGCAGCGAGTGTCATTATCAGTGCAAAGGGTAACTTTAGCGGAACGGATACGAAGGAGTTTAATATTCAGCCGCTTCCGATCGGATCTGACACAGATATCAATGCTGTTGCAGAGACATTGATCTATACGGGAGACGCGGTTTCACCGAAGCTGACGATCAATCAGGTGACCGGACGGGTTCGGGCATTGACAGAAGGTACGGACTATAAGATTTATAAGTATCTGGATGAGACGAAGACTGCATTGCAGGATACGCCGTTTTCAGCGATCGGTACTTATTATGTCAGAATTGAGGGACTGGGAAACTATGCAAGCGCAGTAAATAAATATCGTGATATCCAGTATGAGATTGTTACGCGAGAAGTAACAGACGGATTGACCGTTACCTTTGTGGATTCTACAGAATGTCCGGTACTGAACGGAGTTCCGACATGTGTTTATAATGGAAATGCACATGAGCCGAGTATCCGTGTTACTTACAATGATCGCGTTTTAAATGGACCGGATGATGCCAATCCGGAATATGATCTGACATACAGTAATAATATTAATGCCGGAAAAGCTACGATCACGATTGTTGGCGTCGGCAGCTTTGCAGGAACCAGAACGGTTGACTTTACGATTCAGCCGAAAGATATTACCGGCAAAGATATTGATTATCGGGATAAAGACGGTAATGAGTTCCAGAATGAGGTATCCTATGACTGGACACAGAGTGCAGTTCATCCTACGATCAGTATTTATGATCGAACCAGAAATGAAGTGCTGATCTCAGGGGATGCATCACCGGCAGATTATAGTATCGGCTATGATGATGATAACGACGATCATAATATGCAGACCAATGCCGGTCTTGTCACCATGACGATCACCGGACTTGGCAATTACACCGGTACACAGGAATTTACCTATTATATTGGTGAAGATATCAGCAAGGCTTATACATTAGTGAATGGCAGAAGTTCTGTTTCCACGACCTATAACGGACTGGAGCAGGCACCGGACGAGAATTCCATTACTGTTGAAAAAGGATCTTCTGCTATAGACCTGAAAGATGCCAATGGTGAGAACCGTTACGACATCGCATATTATAAGAATGGATTTGAAAAGTCTGACAAAGTAACCCGCGACCAGATCATCGACGCAGCCACCTATTACATCGCTATCGTAGGTGTTCCGTCCAAGGGAACCTATGCGAAGACGAGCGAGCAGAATAGCTGCGCATACACGATCAATCCGAGAAGTATTGCACCGTCGTATGTACTGGTATCCGGTTATGATGGCAGCTACTATTACACCGGACAGCCGATCGAGCCGAAGGGTATCACCGTAGAGGATACGGATCTTCCGGTAGTGAACGATGCGGCAGATCCGCAGAGAAGATCTGTGAAGCTGGTCAACGGCACAGATTATGAGATCAATTACACGAATAACCGTTCCGTAGGAAAGGCATCCATCATTGTTACAGGAAAGGGCAACTACACAGGAAGCCGCGCGGCATATTTTAACATTGTCAGCAGTAATGTAGATGGAAATAACACCTGGGATGGCACGAGTGAGGGAACCGGAAGCATCACGAACGGTTCAACTACGATCTCAGCGAATGATATCATTTTAGGATATGACAGCACGACCTATAATTGCATGATGTACAATGGCTATCAGCGTGTGCCGACAGTCAGCATCAACGGTATGAGCAACAGCGATTTTGTCATTACAGCCAGCAACAATATCCAGCCGGGTGTAGCGACCCTGATGATTACCGGTATCAACAATTATTCGGGAACGATCTACAAGAATTACACGATCAAGGCAGATCTGTCCCAGTATGGAACGGTGAGCACGATCGCAGATCAGAATTATACCGGATATCAGATCACACCGTATGTGACACTTACCTGCGGTGGCAATGTACTGACGCTGGGTAATGACTACACGGTGACCTATGCAAACAATACAAATGTGGGCAGAGCGACCGTGATCGCGACAGCGACAGCGAATTCCTGCTATGTAGGTACGGCAAACGGCTACTTTAACATCAGCAATACCGCAACCGGTATGGAGATCACAGGTTATGCATCTTCTTATACCTATACGGGCAATGCGATCACACCGGATGTCGTAGTCATGATGAACGGCAGAGTGTTGAATCGCGGCACGGATTACACCGTGACCTATAGCAACAATACAAATGTAGGTACAGCGAGCATGACAGTGACCGGTATCGGCAGCTTCTCCGGTACGAGAACGATCAATTATGTGATCGAGGCGAAGAATATCGAGAACTGTATTACGACCGCTGTGACGAATTATCAGTATACCGGCAATACCTATACGCCCAGTGTCACCCTGACAGATTCTTCTACCGGAAAGACATTGACGGCAGGTACGGATTATACGATCACCTACAGTAACAATACGAATCCGGGTACTGCATCGATTACAGTGACTGCGCTCAGCAGAAACTATACCGGCAGCAAAGTGATTTCTTTCAAGATCACATCGGCTGCAGTCAGCGGTCTGCGCGTGAGCCAGATCAAGAATAACAGTCTGAAGCTGTCTTGGAGTGATCAGGATTATGCGGACGGCTACCAGATCTGTAATGCGAACAACCGTGTGATCGGTACGACAAGTAAGAACAGCTATACCGTTAAGAAGTTGACTTCATGTACGACCTACAGATATAAGGTACGTTCTTATGTTGAGAATGCAGACGGTTCCGTTTCATACGGCAGCTTCTCAACGGCGGTGTCTGCCAAGACGATGCTGAATACGCCGACCTTAAAGGCGAGATCTACCGCTCGCGGCAAAGTGACACTGACATGGTCAAAGGTCGCAAAAGCGAGTGGTTATGAGATTTATTACAGTACCGAGAAAAATGGTATTTATACAAAATTGAAGACTGTTTCCAAGTCTTCTGCACGCCGGTATGTAGATTCCGGTCTGGCGAGTGGAGAGAAATATTATTACACGATCCGCGCATACCGTACCGTAAACGGAGTGAAGACCTATAGCAGCTACAACACCATCAAGAGCGTAAGAGTAAAATAACCTCGGATCTGGTGAGAGGGTATGATGGGAAAAAAGAAATACAGACTGGGCGACTACGAATTTGATACCTATGAGGAATATTTGGAGGCGCAGGAAGATCTCAAAAAGATCGACCTGATCACAGAGGAGGTGGACATCAACGATGTTGATGTCGCCGCCCGTCTCTATACGTTGATCCGCAACAAGGAGATCTTATTCCACAGCAAGGTCGGAGTTAATTTTTTTATGTATTTGTCAGATGTGGTGGCGAATCATTCCATGCAGATGGCAGAGGAAAAGAAGGAGCAGGAATATCTAAGGGAGCGTAATCGTCGGCGTGCACGCAGTTACCGGCTGGCAGGAGCGGTGTGTGTGTGTGCGGCGATTGCGTGCTTTTTATACTTCGCATATGCGGATTATCAGGATGAACAGTCTGCGCAGGAGATGAAGCGGCTGCAGGATATGCAGAATATGACCGGTCATTATATTGCGGAAGAGGATTTTTCGGAAAATACACAGGAAAATGATACGCCGCAGGACAATGTCTCAGACGCGGAGCAGCCCAAAACCAAGAAACAGACGAAAAAGAAACTGGAGATCCTGCCGGAGTATGAACAGATCTATGCGGAAAATCCGGATCTGGTCGGCTGGCTGGAGATCGAAGATACAGTGATCAATTATCCGGTGCTTCAGTCGGATACAGAGGAAGACAGCCAGTATTATCTGACCCATAGCTTTGCGAAGAAAAAGGACAAAAACGGTTCCCTGTTTATGGATTACCGCAACGATTTTGTGGATCGCGACACGAACATTATTATCTATGGACACAATATGAAAAACGGTTCCATGTTTGGTTCGCTCAAGAAATATCTGGAAAAAGGATATCTGGAAAAACACAGCAGGATCCGGTTTGATACGATCTATGAACACGGAACATATGAGGTCATAGACGCGTTTTTGTCGGAGGTCAGCTATCAGGATGAGTATACATTCCGGTATTATAATTTCCTGAATGCCAGAAGCAAAGCTGAGTTTGATGCCTTCAGCGTAAATGTCATGCAGATGGATGCGTTGAAAAAAGGAACTTTAGATGCCAAATATGGCGATCAACTGTTGACTTTATCTACATGTAGTAGCTATACTGAAGAAGGACGAATGTTTATCATTGCCAAAAAAGTTGATTGATCTTCAGCGGCGGTTATCAGGCCGCAAAAGGCTGTTATAGGGATAGATAGGAGAGATGAGACATGAGAAAATGGATAAGAGGAGTACAGAGCGTGGTTTTGACAGCCGCAGTCATATGTGCGGTGCTACTGCAGGGAGTACCGGTGCAGGCATCGACCGCGAATACGAGTACGGCAGGCTTTACAATGAACGGAACGACTGTGACCGGCTATAACGGAACAGGCGGCAGTATCGCGATTCCTGATACTGCGACTGCGATCGCAGCCAGTGCATTTTCAGGAAAAACGAACATATCCGCAATAACGATCCCTTCATCGGTGACCAGTATTGGAAACAATGCATTTTCCAATTGTACCGGTCTTGTGAGTGTGACGATTCCGGGCAGTGTGGCTTCACTTGGAACCGGCGTATTTTCCGGATGTACCAGATTGTCATCCGTCAGTATGCAGGCGGCGGTGAATTCGATTCCGTCCAGCACATTTTCCGGTTGTAGTGCACTTACGAGTGTGGCGATCTCTTCATCCATTAACAGTATCGGAAGCGAGGCATTTGCAAACTGCAGGAGCCTCAGTTCCATGGCAGTTCCCTCCGGTGTGACGACGATCGGCAGCGGCGCATTCCGGGGATGCACAGGATTGTCCGGTGTGTCTATACCGGCAAGTACAAACAGTATCTCTACAGATGCTTTTTCCGGCTGTAGTGCCCTGACGACGATCAATGTCGCCGGCGGTAACGGTACCTATGCTTCAGATGGAGGTTGTCTGTACAATGCTTCTTATACAAAATTACTCGTATGCCCGCCTGCAAAGAGTTCGATCGCATTGAATTCTGCGCTCAAAGTCATCGGTGGCAATGCGTTCGCGGGATGTACTCGTATCACGAGCCTGACCGTGCCGAGTGGCGCGACCGGTATAGAGGGCGGCGCATTTTCCGGCAGTGGTATCACATCGGTTACGATTCCAAAGAGTGTCACCAGCATCGGCAGCCAGTCCTGGTCGCCGGAGGTGATCTACGGATACAGCAATTCTGCAGCGGAGAGCTACGCGGCTGATAATGGTTATGTATTTTATCCGCTGGATGGCGATGGTTCGGGTGATCCGGATGACGACACGACGGAGATCCAGACCGGTAATGCCAATCGTGGAGACAGCAGTGACAGCAGTGGTGATCTGCTGATCGGAGACGACAGTTCCGATCGTGACAATAGCTCCGGTGGAAACAGGAATAATTCCGGTGGAAGCAATTCGCGCAGCAATAGCAGCTCGTCTGCCAATTCCGGCAGCTCCGGTTCATCCGGAAGTAGCAGCAAGCAGAGCAGTAATTCCGGCGCGTATGCGTCTACGACTTCCAATGTACATCAGGTAGATGATACACCGAAGACCGGCGATGGATTTGATCCGAAGTTCATGGTATGCGCAGCGCTCGTGCTGATCGGATGTGCATTCTTCTTCATGGCAAAGAGAAAATCGGCTTAATGGAGCTGTGCGGAGCCAAATATGAGCAAAAAATGAAATTTTTATAAACAAATCCTGCATAGGCGTATTCCGAAAACGGAAATACGCCTAATTTTATTAGGTTTTTTGCATAATTTGCAGATTGGTGTTGCGAAAACTTTGTCTATGTAATATGATAAAGCAAAGGGCGGGCTTCATAATAAGAAGACCGAAAATAATTATAATAAAATTTATAATCAAAAAGGAGATTGGATAATCATGAGTTACGTTGATGAGGTACTTGAGAAAGTAAAAGCAAAAAATGCAGACCAGCCGGAATTCTTACAGGCAGTTACAGAGGTACTTGATTCATTAAGACCTGTAATCGATGCAAATGAGGATCTGTACAAGAAGAACGCGATCTTAGAGCGTATCACAGAGCCTGATCGTCAGATCATGTTCCGTGTACCGTGGGTAGATGACAACGGACAGGTTCAGGTAAACAGAGGTTTCCGTGTACAGTTCAACAATGCGATCGGACCCTACAAGGGAGGTTTAAGACTTCATCCTTCTGTAAACCTTGGTATCATCAAATTCTTAGGATTTGAGCAGATCTTCAAGAACTCTCTGACAACACTTCCGATCGGCGGTGGTAAGGGTGGTTCTGATTTCGATCCTAAGGGCAAGTCAGACAGAGAGATCATGGCATTCTGCCAGAGCTTCATGACAGAGCTTGGAAAATATATCGGAGCTGATATCGATGTTCCTGCCGGTGATATCGGAACAGGTGCACGTGAGATCGGTTTCATGTTCGGACAGTACAAGAGAATTCAGGGAATGTTCGAAGGCGTATTAACCGGTAAGGGACTGACCTGGGGCGGATCACTGGCTCGTACACAGGCTACCGGATATGGTTTATTATACTTAACAAATGCATTATGGAAAGATCACGGCATGAGCTTAGAAGGCAAGACTGCAGCAGTTTCCGGATCAGGTAACGTGGCAATCTATGCGATCGAGAAGGCACAGCAGTTAGGCGTTAAGGTCGTTACATGTTCTGATTCTACCGGATGGATCTATGATCCCGAAGGAATCGATGTTGAATTACTGAAAGAGGTAAAAGAGGTCAAGAGAGCACGTCTGACAGAGTACGCAGCCGCTAAGCCTTCAGCAGAGTATCATGAGAAGAAGAACGGCGAGCACGGCGTATGGCAGTACAAGGTAGATCTTGCACTTCCCTGCGCTACACAGAACGAGCTGGATATCGAGGATGCTAAGATGCTCGTAGCTAACGGTGTTGTTTCTGTTACAGAGGGTGCGAACATGCCTACGACTCTGGATGCTACCAAGTATCTGCAGGAGAACGGAGTTCTCTTCGTAGGTGGCAAGGCTGCAAACGCAGGTGGTGTAGCTACTTCTGCATTAGAGATGTCTCAGAACTCAGAGCGTTTGAGCTGGAGCTTCGAGGAAGTAGATGGCAAGCTGAAAGGCATCATGGAGACCATCTATGCAAACATCAGCGATGCTGCTAAGAGATATAACATGACAGTTGGCGGCAAGACCGATTATGTAGCAGGTGCAAATATTGCCGGATTTGAGAAGGTAGTAGATGCTATGTTGGCTCAGGGTGTGTGCTAAAAAGTAAAAATTTTCCCCGAAACAATGATGTTTCGGGGATTTTTTTATTTTTAGAATATTCTGATAACTTGAGATAAAGGGGGTTAAATTGACATCGTGGGCGACAGGTGGGCGACAGGTGGGCGACAGGTGGGCGACACTATTTTTTCGGATCATCAAACTTAACAGGGAGCTTATTTACTTCTTCCAATAGTTGCTCTAAAGTTTTCTCTGTGTATACATCTTGAGTGACATCAGATGTTCCTCCGGTCTTAAAAGCTGTTCCATTTTTATTTGAAAGAGCATGTCCCATTATAATTTTTCGGCACGTTTCATTCATTGACACTTGATCGGCAAGAGAGGCAAAGGTGTATCTTCCGTCATGTGGAGCATGGTTCATCTTCATTCTGCTCATTACTGTATTCCAATTTGAGTTATGGTATACAGCACGTGTATAATGGTTGCCATATTTATTTGTAATCAGATATTCTCTGTTCTGATCTAAACGATATTTAATGAGTGGAAGAATTGCATTATGCAGAGGAATAATTCTGTTACGACCAGCTTCGGTCTTTTCTCCACCTATCATATATTTTTCTTCTAAATGTACATCTTCGGATTTTATATCCAGTAGCTCAGAAGGGCGTGTTCCGGTATAAATATAGATCAACACAATATCTACGTTGTTAATGGTTCCTAGAGCATCCCAGAGGGCAGCAATTTCTTTGTCTGTAAATCTTGTATGAATAGGCTCACCATTGTATGTAGAGTCAAATACAAGGTGCTGTGTGATATCCTTTTCAGTTAATTCGTTTACAATGGCATAATTCCACATACCACGTATTACTGCTCGCATATTTCCAATCGTTGTCTTGGATTTTGCACTATTGGCAGAAATACATTCCTGAAGATCATTTGCACGAATAGAGATTATTTTCTTGTCATGAAGGTTGGAAAAAAGGTTGAATGCAATTTCGTAATTTTTCCAGCAGCTCTGAGACGGATTATTTTTCAGGCCCTTACGGTATTTTTTCCATTTATCATATAATTCTGCGAATGTGGGGATGTCCGAATATTTTTCATGTTCTTTTACTATCGCACCGCTGTTATATTCAGTAAGATATTCTAAGGCTCTTTTCTGATCAGTAAAATAAGCTATGTATTTTCGTTTTCGTTTTGGCTTTTGTCCGGGAATGTTTTCTATATAGGATATTCTGACAGCCCAATTTTTCCTGCGTTTTCCAGTCAGCTTTACTACGCTGCCATATCCATTCGGCATTTTCACAATTACCACCTCCTAGTTTTGCGGAAACTGAATTAATTTGCTTTTTGTATTTCTCTGTTCCCACTTTTTTCTTCTAATCGTTGTTCTCTTATAAGTTCCCTGGCTTTTCCGTATAAGATAGCTTGACTTTCTTCGTTCATAGATTCATATAACTCTAAGATATATAATCCTTGTTTTGAATAGCGTGAACTATCTAACGAAACGTTGACAGAATGATTTGATGTTTTAGAAATAGAGTCAACGGTATGTGAGAGTAAATAGTCAGTTGATACATTGAATAAATCAGCCAGTTTAATAAGAGTGTCGTAATCTGGCTTTCGCTTATCTGTTTCATACATTCCAACAGCACCTTTTGTAATACCTATTTTTTCAGCTAATTCAACTTGGCTATATCCGCTTTCATAGCGTAATTTTGATATTATATGTCCCATTTTCATTTCATTGCACCTCCAGACTTTACTAAAAAATAGCATAAAAAAAAGGCTAAGAATGTGCTTGATAGTCTAAAGCAACAAAATGTTGACAAGAGTATTGA
>JBNMHW010000058.1:0-19083 GCA_050872965.1 bacterium
GCGCCTATCTGCCATCTGCAATATGATAGAACTTGGACTGACCAAGGAGCAGATCCTACAGAAGTATTCCGAGGAGGAGTACACAGAGGCAGAACAGAGCATGCTTGTTCAAGCATAGAATCAAGCATAAAAGATTCCCCCGGACAACTGTGTCGCGGATGACAATGAACATCTGTATCGCATGTGTCAGGGGGATTTTTTATATATGAAGACTCAGGTAGCCGTTGAAATTCAACTACGCCGTCAATGCATTTGATGAAAAAACATGTTATGCTGAATGTAGGGCAAGCGTGTTGAAAATTACAGTAAACAGCGTATAATAAAGAGGTAATCATATGAGTTTAGAACAGTATTCAAAAGCAACGCAAGAAACAGCGCAAAACCTTCGTATTATTGATGATGCATTATTTCGACTGCTGGCAGAACGTTCCGGCGTGTGTCAGGAAATACTCAGAACACTGTTGGATATGCCTGAATTACATGTTGTTCGAGTGACGTCGCAATCGGTGGTCAAGAGTTTGCACCGGGAAATCATACTGGATGCATTTTGCCAGATGGAAAATGGTGATTATGTTAATATCGAGATGCAAAAAGGAGCCTGTACAGATGATGTTGCCAGAACAAGGTTTCACGCTGCTGCACTCACTGCGGCTTATACACCGAAGGGAACGGATTTTCATGAGATTCCGCAAGTAACGATCTTGTATATAACGGAGTATGATGCGTTGAACAATCATCAGACAGTCACGCATGTAAAACGGTGTATGCAGACAGAGGAGGGATTTGTTCCGGTTGCTGATAGGGAAGATATATTTTTTGCCAATACAGTAGTGAACGATCACTCGGATAAATCAGAACTTCTGCAGTTGTTTTTGAGAAAAGATGCGTTTGAGGATCATAAGTATCCGGAGTTGAGCAAAGCTGTAAAATATTATAAACAGACGGAAGGGGGACGTACACAGATGTGTAAGACGGTAGAAGATTATGCGAAAAATTATGCAGAAGAATATGCGCAAGAGTGTGCGAAGCAAGAGCGCCTCGCTGCCATCTGCAATATGATAGAACTTGGACTGACCAAGGAGCAGATCTTACAGAAGTATTCCGAGGAGGACTACACAGAGGCAGAACAGAGCATGCTTATTCAGGCATAGAATCAAGTATAAAAGATTCCCCCTGACCATTGTGTGTCGTGGATGACAAGGAGCATTCGCACCGCATGAGTGGGGGGATTTTTTATATATGAAGACTCCAGTATCCATTGAAATTCAACTATGCCGACAATGCATTTTCTAAAAGAACATGTTATGCTAGATGAGACCGTTCACGCGATCAACGATTTTATTAGTGCAAGGATTCCTGTTAATAAGGAGGGAAAGGTGACTGATATGTGTAAGGCATGGAAAGAGCAAATGCAGATGGGTATCAAGCAGGGCATTGAGCGTGGTATCGAACAAGGCATCGAGCGCGGTATCGAGCAGGGTCGCAGATCAGAGCGCCTATTTGCCATCTGCAATATGATAGAACTTGGACTGACCAAGGAGCAGATCTTACAGAAGTATTCCGAGGAGGAGTACACAGAGGCAGAACAGAGCATGCTTGATTCTATGCAAGCTCGTCTGAGTCCAGTACGATTGTAAACGGCCCATCATTGGTGAGTGATATCTGCATGTCAGCGCCGAATATTCCGGTCTGCACGTCGGGCACCTGTTCCCGGCATTTTGCAATAATATATTCATACAGGTGGTTGGCGAGCTCGGGGTTTCCGGCATTGATAAAGGACGGGCGATTTCCTTTGCGGCAATTTGCATAGAGTGTAAATTGCGAGATCAGCAGCAGTGCGCCGTCTACATCGGCCAGCGCCAGATTCGTCTTGCCGTCTGCATCGGCGAAGATGCGCATGCCGAGCAACTTTCGGATCATCTTATCCGCGATTTCCTCCGTATCGCTTTCTGCGACACCGATCAACACACAGTAGCCGAGTCCGATCTGACCGGTGATCTGTCCTTCTACTTCACATTTTGCGTTAGTTACGCGCTGTATTACAAATTTCATATCTGTTTGATCTCCTTTTTCGATTCTGGAATCCACATTAAAAATATTGTATAATATCTCATGCTGGGAGTAAAGCGGAAGATAGAAAGAAATCATAAAATACGGAGAATGATATGAAATTACAACAGTTATACAGTCAGGTCCGGCGAGCGGTCGATGACTATGGCATGATTACAGATGGTGACAAGATCGCGATCGGGATATCCGGTGGCAAGGATTCGCTCACGCTGCTCTATGCACTTGCGGGATTGCGCAGATTTTACCCGGAAAAGTTTGAACTGGTAGCGATCTCTGTAGATCTGGGTATCGCGCCCGTTGATATGAGTGGGATCCGGGCGTTGTGCCGGAAACTGGAGGTGCCGCTTACATTGATCCCGACACAGATCGGGCCGATCATATTTGAAGAACGGCAGGAAAGCTCGCCCTGTTCCCTGTGTGCGAAGATGCGAAAGGGAGCATTGAACGATGCTGCGCTGCGTCTCGGCTGTAATAAGATCGCCTATGCACATCATATGGATGACATCATCGAAACGATGTTTCTATCCATGATCTACGAGGGCAAATTCTATACGTTTCCGCCGGTGACACATCTGGATCAGACCGACTTGACAGTGATCCGCCCGCTCATGTATGTGCTGGAAGCGGATGTGATCGGTTTTAAAAATAAATACAGCCTTCCGGTGGTCAAAAATCCCTGCCCGGCGGACGGCGCGACGAGACGGGAATATGTCAAGCAGCTGATCCGGCAGATCAACCGTGACAATCCGGGTGTCAAAAAACGATTGTTCCATGCGATCACGACCGGCAATATCGAGGAATGGAAACAGCTTTTATGAGCATGACTATCCCCCCTGGGGGCTTGCGGATTCTGCTGTCTATGGTAAAATGAACGACAAATGCTGGTTGCGTGAGGCATGACCAGAGAGGAAAACGGTGAGTTACAGGAGGAAATAGTTATGCATATGGCAGATGCGCTGGTCACACCGGCAGTCGCAGGTACCATGTATGTATGTTTGGCGGCGGTAGCAGCATATTCAGTAAAAAAAGTACGGGAGGAGAATGATCCGAAGAAAGTGCCGCTCATGGGTGTGATGGGAGCGTTCGTATTCGCAACGCAGATGATCAATTTCACGATCCCGGGAACCGGATCGAGCGGACATCTGTGCGGAGGCATGCTGTTGTCATCACTGCTCGGACCGTATGCGGGATTTCTGACCATGATCGGTGTACTGCTCATCCAGTGTCTGTTTTTTGCGGACGGAGGCTTGCTCGCGTTCGGATGTAATGTATGGAATATGGCATTTTACGGATGCTTTATCGGAACGCTGATCTGGCGTTATGTGAATAAAAAAGGATTTTCCAAGCGGCGTATCGCATTCGCATCGGTGCTGGGCTGCGTATTGACGCTGCAGTTAGGTGCGTTTAGTGTGACGCTCGAGACACTTGCATCTGGGATCACGGAATTGCCGTTTGGTGTATTCGTAGCTACGATGCAGCCGATCCATCTGGCGATCGGGGCGGTCGAGGGGCTGATCACAGCAGCGGTACTCGTATTTATCTATGAGGCGAGACCAGAATTATTATATGGAAGCAACGCAGAGCGGACAGCAGTCGGAAAGTTGTCTTTTCGTAAGACATTGGTTGTGCTTGCACTCGCCGCAGTAGTGATCGGCGGAGGTCTGTCGCTGGCGGCATCCCAGTATCCGGATGGATTGGAATGGTCGATGGAACAGGTCGCAGGAACCGCAGAACTCGAAGCAGACGGAGGTGCCTATGAGACGGCAGCAGCGGTACAGGATGCGACCGCATTTTTGCCGGATTATGCATTCCAGTCATCTGATACCGCAGCCGGAACGGTTGTATCCGGCATCGTAGGCTGCGCGATCGTGGTAGCGGTATGCGTGGGCGCGTGCTATGCATTTCGCTTTTTCAGGAGAAAACAGACAGCATGAGTCGGACAGGAACAGCAATTTATGAGATAAATGCGATGGAGACGCTCGCAGAGAGAGACCAGTGGATGAATCACATACATCCACTGGTTAAATTTATATTGACGGTCAGTTATATCGTGGTGGTGGTATCATTCCACAAATATGATCTGATCGGTCTGCTTGGGATGGTAGTATATCCGGTGGCCGGTTTTCTGCTGGCAGAATTGTCATTTGGCAGATGCCTGCGGTGGCTGCGCGTGGTATTGCCACTGGTATGCATGGTCGGACTGGTCAATCCTTTTTTTGACCGCGTTCCGGTGTGGATCGGTGGGCTGTGCATCCGAGCCGGCGTGATCTCGATGCTCACGCTGATGCTGAAAGGGACATTTGCGGTACTGGCATCGTATCTGCTCATTGCGACGACCACGCTGGAACAGATCTGCTATGCGTTGCAGTTGTTGCACGTGCCGCGGATCATCGTGACGCAGATCCTGCTGACCGGGCGGTATCTGACATTGCTGCTTGGCGAGGTCAATCGCATGACACAGGCATATGCGCTGCGCGCGCCCAGTCAGAAGGGCGTGCACTACAAGGTATGGGGATCGCTGACCGGACAACTGCTGCTGCGCAGTATTGACCGGGCGAACGAGTTGTATGAGAGCATGTTATTGCGTGGCTATGACGGGGATTTTGCCTATCTGGGCGCGCATATACGGCTGCGAGGCCGGGATCTCGTATACATGGTGGTCTGGTGTGTGGTGTTTGCATTATTGCGGCGTGTGCCGGTCATTTTGTGGGTCGGCAGGATAGTGACAGGAGTATAAGTATATGGATATTCGAATGGAGGATGTCTCTTTTTCTTATGAACAGAGATCAGAGAGTGGAGCACAGACGTTACGGCATCTGTCGTTTGAGGCACACGGACAGGAGTCTGTCGGGCTCATCGGTGCCAACGGAGCCGGCAAATCGACGCTGCTCAAATTGATGGTGGGATTAAATACGGCTGATTCCGGTACGATCCGGATCGGAGAATGGCCGGTGGAGAAGCAATATCTGCCGCAGATCCGTGCGAAGCTGGGCTATGTGTTTCAGGATTCGGACAGCCAGCTTTTTATGTCCACAGTGTATGAGGATCTCGCGTTTGCGCCGAGAAATTATGGGATGACACCACAGGAGACGGATCAGCGCGTAGCGCATGCGTTAGAACTCGTAGGGATCAGCCATTTGCGGGATCGCCAGATCCACAGACTCTCCGGCGGGGAGAAAAAACTGGTCTCTATCGCTACGATTCTGTCTATGACGCCGGAAGCATTGCTGCTCGATGAGCCGTCGATCGCGCTCGATCCGCGCAACCGGCGTAACCTGATACGGATCCTGAATTCGCTCGACCAGCTCAAGATCATTGCGTCGCATGATCTGGATATGATTTTAGAGACCTGTACACGCACGATCCTACTCGCACACGGCGAGATCATCTGTGACGGTCCGACAAAAGAGATCCTGCGGGATAAGGAATTGCTGGAAGTCAACGGACTGGAGTTGCCCTTGTGCATGCAGAAAATCGAGCATTAAGCTTGTATTAAAAAAACCTGAAAAAAACCTGAAAAAAATAAAAATAGTTGTTGACAAATGACACATAGGTGCGTATAATAATCAGTGTTGCGGAACAAAAGCAACGAATAAAATAAAGCGCTATCGCCAAATGGTAAGGCAACGGACTCTGACTCCGTCATTTCCAGGTTCGAGCCCTGGTAGCGCTGCTAAGTAAAAGGCATCCGAATGATCGGATGCCTTTATTCTTGTCAAAAACAATCATCATGAATCAAATATTCCGCAAACCTCATATCAATTATAGAGGCTTGCGGGCTTTTATTTTTGTAAATTCAATGATTTCTTTTTTGTCTTCTTCTGAAATCTTATCAAAGTAGAAAAGCAATTCCCGTTCCAGATTCGTATTGAATTGGTATTTTTTTTTATTGACAGGATGATTAAAAAATTCCAGATATTCGGCCAGATCCGTACTTGATTGTGTCGGAACGGGCGCGTCATAAGAGATATTCCGATCAACATTCATCGTGAGATGCATCAGATCATCAATCGAAATATTATATAATCCGGCTAATTTATAGAGGGCTTCCGCATCGGGAGTCCTCTTTCCTGTTTCATAGTGGCTATATGTCTGGCGAACGACACCGAGCACTTCTGCCACATAATCCTGCGTGTAGTTATTAATTTTTCTGAGTTCCTTTAATTTTTGCGGAAGTAATTTGTTATTCATGATCGTTACCACCTTCGTTGATAGTATAGTAAGTTTTCGCAACATGAAATGTGACAAAATGTAGCGATAGTAAACTGATATGTTAATAGATGAATTGCTTTTGGCAAGATATCCGTTAAAAAACGTAGCGAATCCGGTCGGAATCTCTATCGCAGATTCGCGTATATGCTGCATTATGCCCAATAAATAGCGATATTTATTAAGGATACGTTGCTTTTTTTAGTAAAAAGTAACAAATCGTAGCGAAAAGTAAAAAATGATGTTAACATTCTGTAGCATATGAACGATATAAATGTTACAAGACGTAGCAAAAGGAATTGTTGAGAAGTTGTTAGTAAGAAATAGCGCAGGAACATGGAGGTAGCAATGTTAAAAATATCTTTAAAGCCGGGTCAGTATATCAATATCGGAGATGATATCCGAGTCGTATTTGTCGGAGGCAGCGGAAACAATATTCGATTACTGATCGATGCTCCGAGAGAGATTCCGATTGCAAGAAATACAGCGGAACGCAATCCGGAGAGGAAAAAGGATACTTATTATAAGGAAAATCCGATTTCAGAAGAGGCACAGCAAAAGATAAAAAGAATTCTCTGGAATGAGCGTGCGAAAAACAGCACGAATCCGGAGGCATAAATCCTATTTACGGTAATGAGCAGGGCACAACCCGGGAAGCCTTGTTTATTATATATGGCACATATGATATGTGCTAAAAACACCTCGGGGAACGGAATCTCAGAGGTCACAACATAATAACCCCAATTTGCATCAAAGATGCGGCGATACGATATCGTTTGGGGATCAAGGAGGAAAATATTATGGTAGTACAGCACAATTTAACAGCAATGAATGCTAACAGAATGTTAGGCGTAACCACAAGCTCACAGGCAAAGTCTTCAGAGAAGCTTTCTTCAGGTTATAGAATCAACCGCGCAGCAGATGATGCAGCAGGACTTTCAATTTCTGAGAAGATGAGAAAGCAGATTCGTGGCCTGGATCGTGCATCTACAAATGCACAGGACGGTGTATCAGCAGTGCAGACAGCAGAAGGTGCCCTGACAGAAGTTCATTCAATGTTGCAGCGCATGAACGAGCTGGCAAATCAGGCAGCCAACGGAACTAACAGTAATACCGATCGTAGTTCTATTCAGGACGAGATCGACCAGTTGACGACTGAGATTGATCGTGTAGCTGAGACAACGAAGTTCAACGAGACTTATCTGTTAAAAGGCGATTCTGGTACAAAGACTATCAACTTACAGGCTCATGATGCGGGATTAAAGGGATCTATGACTGTAAATGGTGATGGAACCGCCACTTTTACAATGGATGAGTTAAATGAAGGTGACACAGTAAGCATCGGAGGAAAAAATTATACAATTGGATCATCCGTTGCAGACGTAAAAGATCTGGTTAAAGCTCCGGATGCCGGTGCTGCAGATTCTAAAATTAAGATCGGAGATAAGACCTATACTCTGAAAGCTGGCGATACCAATGTATATGATGAAAATGGACAGCAGTTATATGTAAAGAGCCCGAAAGGTGATACCAGCACAGCTTTTACTACCGGAGCAGAACTTACTACAGAAGCTACACATAGAAATACAGCAGACGACGCAGATGTGGATAATGAAGCGGTTACAGTAGCTAATTTAAAAGATTATGTTTCTGGTGGAGTAAAGGTGACATCTGGTAATACTACGCTTACAGCCATGACAGATATCAAGAACAATGCAAGTGGAGCAGCCGCTGCAGATGGAATTGATGATACGGATGCAACTGTTATTACAAAAGCAAAGGCATATCAGCTAGCAGCAAATGAACTGCTTGCCGCAAATCAGATTGGTGATACAGAAGGATCTGCCAAGGTTGGTGTTGGAGATGTAGATACCGCTGTTACAGCGACAAACGGAACAGGTGCATTTAAGATTCAGCTTGGACAGACCAAGGTAGCTAATACTTTAAGCTTTAATCTGCATGTTGGATCAGATGCTGATATGACGAACAAGATTCAGGTTAATATTGAGACAATGAACTCTAATTATCTTGGAATCAAAGGCATTAACGTAAATGACAAGTCCGGTATCGCAGGTACTTATGCAATTGATGCTATTGAAGATGCGATTTCAAAGGTATCCTCACAGCGTTCCGCACTCGGTGCAGTTCAGAACCGCTTAGAGCACACGATCTCTAACTTGGATAACGTTGTTGAGAACACTACATCCGCTGAGTCACGTATCCGTGATACCGACATGGCAGAAGAGATGGTTACCTACAGCAAGAATAACATTCTTGCACAGGCAGGACAGTCTATGCTGGCTCAGGCTAATCAGTCAAATCAGGGTGTACTTTCTCTGTTACAGTAAAAGTAAAATATTATTTTTATCAAAACAAAAGGGATTCTTCGGAGTCCCTTTTGTTATATATACAGACGGAAAACGTGCATTAATCTTGGCTGCGTGGATATTGTAAAATTTGTGGCGTATGTTATAATAATACCAAAAAAACAATTCAGTATGATATGACAATCAGTTGTAGTGAAAGGGATCTTTGCTGGAAAATCCTTCAAAGATACGGGCTCCTTTCCCTAGATGTGAAAAATTTTACTATAGAGAAGGGAGAGGAAAGAAAATGGTTAATAAAAAGTACAAAGATCGGTTGTTTTGTTTATTGTTTGGAAATGAGGAATATAAAGACAACGTTTTAGCTTTGTATAATGCTTTATGCAATACCTCGCATACCAATACAGACGATATGCAGATCTATACGATCGATGATGTTATTTATATCAAGATGAAGAACGATGTTTCGATTCTTCTGGATAGTTTTTTGTATCTGTGGGAACAGCAGAGTACTTTCAATCCGAATATGCCGATACGAGGTCTTATGTATTTCGCAAAAATGTACGATCGGTATATTATGGAGAACAAGCTTAATATTTATGGAAGAACACTCATAAAGCTGCCTACGCCTAGGTATACTGTATTGTATAATGGTATGGACGAATTACCGGATTCTATGCAATTAAAGCTTTCGAACTCATTTATCCATCCAGATACCAGCGGTGACTTTGAATGGACCGCCAATATGCTCAATTTAAATGATGGAAAAAATGATGACTTGCTAAATAGCTGCCGCCCGTTAAAGGATTATATGACGTTAATCAATGAGATTCGTAAAAATAGCGAAAGAATGGAATTTGAGAAGGCAGTTGACGCAGCGGTTGTCTATTGTATAGAGCATGATGTTTTACAGGAATTTTTGCTTAAACACAGAGCGGAGGTGAAGGACGTGTGTATTACAGAATTTAATGAAAAAACATTTGTAGATGGAATACGTCAGGAAGGACGTCAGGAAGGACGCCGGGAAGGACGTCAGGAAGGACAGAATGTTTTGGTAGAAACGATTACACGTCTTCGTAACGGAGAAACACCGGAACAGCTCCTTGCAAGTGGAATTGATCAACATACAGTTGATTTAGCGCTGACAATCAAATAAGTTTTTTATGAAAAAGATCATCCTGCGAGGTGGTCTTTTTATGTAATAGGAAATTTCTATCACGTAAATATTTCGCGCGGGTGTGCATTTGTGCAATAGTGAAATAAATCGTAGGCGCGAAAACTGTGTACAATCCATCGTCAAAAGGTTATAATGACAAGTACAGAAATATAGAAAATGAGGGGATAAATACAATGAGATTAGCACTTTTAGGAAATGGTTTTCTGGCAGGTATTGTTGTAGAAGCAGTAAAAAAAGGATTGCTTCCTGATTATGAGCTGGTTGGTGTGCTCGGCAGAAGCGGGGAAAAGACAAGAAAACTGGCAGAAACCGCAGGCTGCAAGGCTTGTTTTACGATTGAGGAGTTGCTGGCGCAGCAGCCACAGATCGTAGCGGAGGCGGCTTCGGTAGCCGCAGTGAAGGATTATGCAGAAACAATTTTATCAGCAGGGGCAGATCTGGCAGTGCTTTCAATCGGTGCATTTGCAGATCAGGCATTTTATGAGCAGGCAGCACAGACAGCTAGGGCACACGGTACAAAGGTACATATTGCTTCCGGCGCGATCGGTGGTTTTGATGTATTGCGCACAGTATCGCTGATGGATCAGGCAACCGTGACCTTTGAGACACACAAAGGTCCTGCATCTTTGCAGAATACACCGTTGTTTAAGGAACAGTTAATGACGGATACAGAGGAGACAAAGGTATTTTCCGGTACAGCAAAAGAAGCGATCGCACTGCTTCCGACCAAAGTCAACGTGGCAGTGGCGGCATCGCTCGCGAGTGTCGGTCCGGATGCAGAGCATGTGGAGATCACGAGTGTTCCCGGATTTGTCGGGGATGATCACCGGATCACAGCGCAGATCGATGGCGTAAAGGCAGTGGTAGACATCTATTCTTCAACGAGTGCGATCGCAGGCTGGAGTCTGGTAGCATTATTGCAGAATCTGATATCACCTATCGTATTTTAAGGAGGCAGATCGGACATGTTTAAAAAATTAGTGGCGATAGAACCGGTGCATCTGGTAGAAGCCGGTGTGCAGGAACTGAAAAAATACGCAAAGGAAGTCGTTCTCTATGATGATATTCCGATGAATGATGGAGAGATCGTGCATCGTATTGGAGATGCGGATGCGGTGCTTGTCTGCTATACCTCGCGGATTACCGGAGAGACTTTGGCACAGTGCCCGAATGTGAAATATGTCGGTATGTGCTGCAGCCTGTATTCTGAGGCGAGTGCAAATGTAGATATTGCATATGCCAGAGCGCATGGAATTGATGTTCGTGGAATCCGTGATTATGGGGATCGTGGTGTTGTGGAATTTGTGCTGTGCGAGCTGGTGCGTTTTCTGCATGGCTATGACCGGCCGATGTGGAAGGATCAGCCGCAGGAGATCACCCGGTTAAAAACCGGTATCATCGGGTTGGGTGTATCCGGCGGAATGATCGCGGACGCATTGCACTATATGGGTGCGGAGGTCAGCTATTACAGTCGTTCCAGAAAGCCGGAAAAGGAGGCGGCAGGACTGATCTATCGGGAATTGAATGACCTGCTGTCACATTGCGACGTGGTATTTACGTGTCTGAATAAGAACGTGATTTTGCTGGGCGAAAAAGAGTTTGCACAGCTTGGAAACGGTAAGCTGCTGTTCAACACCTCGATTGGACCATCCCATGAGATCGAAGCGTTGAAACACTGGCTGTCGCATGGAGATAACTGGTTGATCTGTGATACCGTAGGTGCGATCGGGGATGCATCGCTCGTAGATGACGTGCATGTTGTCTGTGAACAGGCTTCTGCGGGTTGTACGGCACAGGCGTATGAACTGCTGACTGAGAAAGTGTTGAAAAATATAGCAGATTATTTGGGGTAATAAAAAAGGAAACAGGTCGGCAGGAGCTGTTTCCTTTTTTACGCTTTATACAGATTTTTTAATATCCAAGTGTCTCACCGACCAGAATGACATGGATGCGCCCCTCGGTATAGCATCTGCGTGTGACGACTGTGTGGCTGCACATGCATTCCGGGGAGAGGCAGTCGTGGCAAAAACCGGTGACAGCACAGGGTGTGGATTTGCCGAGGCGCACACCGTTTGCGGAAGCAGCGATATCATGGACTCTGCGGATACCATCGTCTACGGTAGATACGACTTTGTTCATGCCAACAACGAGGATGACACGATCCGGTCCGTAGATCAGGGCGGCGACGCGGTTGCCGTTGCCGTCGATATTGATCAGTTCGCCGTCCTTGGTGATGGCATTAGAGCTCATAAAATAGACGTCACTGCTGAAAGAGTCTCGGTAGATCTGTTTTGTCTCTTCCGGAGTTTTAGCTTTGCTTCGGTCTAAAAGCGTGAGATCTGTGCGTTTTTTTAACATATCCATGATACCGCTCTCGGATAACGTCATGGAGCCGCCGAAGGATACGGTCGATCCCGCAGGCGTGAGTGTTTTCGCCAATTCTACGGCGGCAGTGCTATCTGCACAATAGTAGCCTTTCATGTTCCTTTTTTCCAGAGCGCGGATGATCTCCGCAGCCTGATGTTCATAATTTTTCTGTACAATTTCTGATGCAGTTGACATAATACTCCTCCTATACTCCTACTTTTTTACATACGTCGGCACAGCAGCATCGTTCGCAGTGTGGTGTGGTGCGTGCGGTGCAGACATCTCTGCCGTGGCAGACCAGACGATGACAGAAGTCGCTGCCCTCTTCCGGTGGAATGAGCTTCCACAGCTCCATCTCGACTTTTTTCGGATCTTTGATGCCGTCTACGAGTCCCATACGGTTGACGAGACGGATGCAATGTGTATCTGTGACGATCGCAGGCTTACCGAATACATCACCCATAATGAGGTTCGCGCTCTTTCTGCCGACACCCGGCAGAGAAAGCAGCGCATCAAAATCATCCGGTACTTTGCCGCCAAAATCATCGCGCAGCATTTTCATACATGCGCTGATGTCGCGGGCTTTGCTGTGACCAAGACCACAGGGCTTGACGATTGCTTCTATATCTGCGACATCCGCATCGGCAAGTGCTTCCACGGACGGATATTTTTCGTATAATCCCTGAACGACTACGTTCACGCGGGCATCTGTGCACTGGGCGGCGAGCCTGACGCTGACGAGCAGCTTCCATGCCTCGTTATAGTCGAGCGTGCATCCGGCATCCGGATATTCTTTTTTCAGACATTCAATGAGCGCAAGTGCGCGTTCTTTCTTTCGCATAATTAGATTCCTCGTTGGTGTTGTTTATGTAAGTATACAACTTTGAGGCGTGGAGTACAATGTGAAAAATTTACTTGCAAAAACAAATAACAGATGTTACAATACATAACTGCATATGGTCAAAATTGGAAACGCACAATCCTCCGGATTGATAACGAACAACACATGCGAGTTTACAGTTATCAGAAGGAGGATATTATTATGCCCAAAAACAAATTTCAGGATGTTGTATTTACCGCAATTATGGCTACAGTCATGGTCTACGGAATGATCGTCTATAACGTAGCGCTCAATATGGGAGGTGTGTCAGGAGAGACATTTCTGGCGGCACTTCATGAGCTTCCGATTATGGCACCGATCGCATTCATACTGGAGTTCTTTATCGTAGGAAAGATCGCGCGCATGCTTGCATTTACTGTGATGCGCCCGGATGACAGACCGCAGTTTATCACCTACGCGATCTCTATCTGCATCTGCTGCATCATGTGCCCGATCATGAGCCTGATCGCCACCTGTCTGTTCAAAGAGACGAAGACATTCGGCACGTTCATCCAGACATGGGGAATGAACTTTCCGATGGCGATACTCTACCAGATGTTCTATTGCGGACCGTTTGTGCGGCTGATCTTCAGATGTATCTTCAGGGAAAAGAAAACCAAATAAAAGAGTGAAATGAAAATGGCCTCCCATGCCGTATCGGTGTGGGAGGTTTTTTTGTTGCAAAACCACATAAAATGTGAAATAATACATATTATAAGCTCATGAAATGTGATGAGAAGCGTTGTTTATGCTATTTTTTTGTGATAAAATTTAAAGCGGGAGGTGTGGAAGATGTATTTTAAGAGAAAGATAGATGAATTTCTGCTTCATTGGAAACAGGAACCGTCGCACAAACCGCTGATCGTAAAAGGCGCCAGACAAATCGGAAAGACAGAATCTATTATGCATTTTGCAAAAGAAAATTATTCGAATGTCGTTTATATTAACTTTGTATTTGACAAAATATATGCGAATATAGTCAGTGACGGGTATGATGTGGCGACTGTCATAAAGAATATAACGCTGGCAAATCCAGCGATTCGTTTTATTCCGGGAGAAACGATAGTTATATTTGATGAAATTCAGGAGAATCCGGATGTAGCTACAGCTTTGAAATCCTTTAAACTGGATGGAAGATTTGATGTGATCTGCAGTGGATCGATGTTGGGGATCAATTACAAAAAGATTCACAGTAATAGCGTGGGCTACAAAACGGACTATGAAATGTATTCCATGGACTATGAGGAGTTTTTATGGGCAAAGGGATATCACGATGAACAGATTCAGGATATTCTAACACATATGCTGAATCTGACACCTTTTAGTGAAACGGAACTGCGAGTATATAAATCACTGTTTTTAGATTATTGTGTGCTCGGAGGCATGCCGGATGTGGTTCGCGGATATATTGAGACCGGGACATTTTCCGGATCGATGGAGACACAGATGCAGATTCGATTGGATTATGAGGAAGATGTAAGAAAATATGCCGGTGGATTAGATCAGACGAAAATTATAAGTGTATATCGAAGTATACCGGCGCAGCTTGCGAAAGAGAACAAAAAGTTTCAGTTTAATAAGATCGAGAAAAATGCCAGATCCAGAGAGTACACCGGATGTATAGAATGGCTGATCGATGCAGGGGTTGTCATGGAATGTAACTGTTTATTCTATCCGGAGCTGCCATTGAAGGGAAATACGGATCAGAGTAAATATAAATTGTATTATCCGGATACCGGTCTGCTGGTATCTGCACTGGATGAGGAAGCACAGGAGGATCTAAGAGTCAACAAGAACCTGGGAGTGTATAAGGGGGCTTTGTATGAGAATTTTGTAGCAGAGGCATTTGCTAAGCAGGGATTAGGGTTATTCTATTATAAGAAAGAAAATTCTTCATTGGAAGAAGATTTTTTTGTCAGAACGCAGGATGAATTGATTCCGGTAGAAGTCAAGTCCAATAATGACAGGTCCAGATCGTTGTCTGCCCTGATCAAGAATGAGAATTACAGTGATATCCATTGCGGCATAAAACTGGGAGATTTTAATGTTGGTTATGCGAATCAGATCTATACGTTCCCGTATTTTTGTACGTTTCTGTTAAAGGAGTATCTCAAAACGGGAAAAATGTGTCTTACAACGAATTAAATCTCAGAAAAATGTGAAGAATCCATGTCGTAAAACACGGAAAAATGTGGCTGATGAAGGAATTTGGACAAAATAAGCCAGCCTCTTCCGTTAAAAAATATATAGCGGAGAAGTGTCCGAAGTATGCTATTAGATATTCTAGTCGGGGTTATCGGAAGGACGGGGAGATCACGAATATTCCATTGTATCTGGTGGGAAGAACGAGAGAGTTGCTATAAAAACTGAAAACGATTTCAAAAATATGGTTAGAATCAGTTCTAACCATATTTTTTTTTGTGAAAAAATGCAGAAAATTCGTGAAAAATATAGCGCGGAACACGAAATATGAGAACGTTTTCAGAAACAATGATTTACTTTGAGGCATCCGGTCGTTATGATGGCGATAACAAAAATACGACGGAGGGAGCGCAGGACAGATGGATGCTTATACATATTCGGAACAGGAACTGATCGATCGTGCAGAACAGTTATACATCTACGCATTACCATTGGTTGTGAGTGAGATGGTACACAGGGATTATCCGAATGACAGGATCGTACACGACCGGGTATATCCTACGAGAGAGACGGCAAAGTTTGGGAAACCAAACCGGGATACATTATATTCGGCAGGATTTGTACAACTGGCGGATACGCCATATGAACTTACGATTCCAAAGGTAACAGACAGATATATATTATTTCCGTTCTTCAGTCCGTATGGTGATGTGGTGGATTCGCTGGGAACGAGTAGTGGGAGATATGGAAAGTACCTGTTAATGCAGGCGGGACAGGAGATACCGGAAGGATATGAAACATATGAACCGCTTATATTCCGCGAATCGCTGATCGGTTTTTTAATGCGGATCGAAACGAAGGAGCAGCAGGATTATTCGGTTGTGCATCAGATACAGGATCAGGTGATCCTAAAGCCGATCTATAGAGATCGGTTGCGGCCGGTTGCAGATAAACCGGAAAAGATAGATCCGGTCGTATACGCAAAGAGCCTGAGTGATCAGGATTTTTATGAACTATATGCAGCGCTGCTCAGAGACAATCCGCCGCTGGATGACGAGACTGTTTCTGTGTTTGCTTCATTTGGCTATGACAAAGAATCAGGAACCTTTACTTATGATAGATTAGATGATCTGAGAAAGCGCAGTCTGGCGCAGGGACGGCAGCAGGCAGAGAACAGGCTGGCAGAGAATGATCTGTCGAATCTGCAGGCAGTCTACGACGGAACATGGCTGACGATCACAGGAAACATGGGCGCATATGGAGAGAATCATGTGGCGAGAGCCAGAGTCATGGGTTCGCCGGGAGGCTGGGGAGCCAATCTTCCTTCCGAGTGCATCTATCTGGATGCAGAGACGGACTCTGAGCACAATCGCTTAGAGACAACGAAAAATTATAAAATTCATTTCAAGGCAGATGGGCTGCCCCATGCCGGAGCATTTTGGTCGCTGGCGGTCTATGGTTCGGATACGGGAGATGTGACAGAAGCAGAGAATGGCAGATATTCGTTAAACAGTAATGATTATAATAATCATTTTTTACAGGCGAATGCAGACGGTTCACTTGATATATATGTAGGCCCGGATGCACCGGACGCGTCTTATATCAACAACTGGATTGAGGCTGTCTATCCTAACGACGACAAACTCAGCTTTAACATCAGGGTATATATTCCGGATGAATTGACACAAAAAGGTCTGTGGAAAGGGCCTGAAATTATAGAGGTATAGAGAGGAGAGTAACCATGAGCAAGAAAGAGATTTACAACAGTGGCAAACACGCAGAACAGGGAACACCGAACATCGTATACATCGTGCTGGACGATGTGGGATTTGCGCAGCTCGGCTGCTTCGGGTCGGATATTCATACGCCGAATATCGACAGATTAGCACAGGAAGGTCTGAGGTTTAATAATTTCCATACAACAGCGATCTGCTCAGCGACAAGAGCTTCTCTTCTGACCGGAGCTAACCATCATGCGGTTGGTGTGAGTACAGTCGTAGATGCTATGGAAGGAAGTTCATCGAATACACGTGGCTGCATCTCACCGGAATATGCAACCACAGCAGAAGTATTAAAGGAGTATGGATATACCAATTTTGCAGTCGGAAAATGGCATCTGACGCCGTTTTCAGAGACCGGACAGGCCGGGCCGTTCCACAACTGGCCGCTTGGAAAGGGATTTGACAGATATTATGGATTTTTGGAGGGCATGACCGATCAGTACAATCCGAGTCTGGTGAAGGATAATGAGAGGATCGAGCCGCCGTATACGCCGGAGGAGGGCTATCATCTGTCGGAGGATCTGGCAGAACAGGCGATCCGGCTCGTCAGCAGACATCATTCGGTATATCCGGAACGACCGTTTTTCTTATATTTTGCATTGGGAGCGCAGCATGCACCACATCAGGCACCAAAGGAGTATATCGAACGTTACAGAGGAAAATATGACGAAGGCTGGGATGTTGTCAGAGAAAAGTGGTTTAACAATCAGAAAAAATTAGGAATCATTCCGGAAAATGCACAGCTCAACGAGAGAAATGAGGCTGTGCCGGCATGGGACTCTTTGAGTAGTGATGAACAGAAGTTATATGCAAGATTTATGGAAGTCTTTGCCGGATTTCTGGAGCATACGGACGAACAGATCGGAAAAGTACTTCACTATCTGGATAAGATACACGCGACGGAGAATACGATATTTGTATTATTATCCGATAACGGTGCCAGCTCAGAGGGAGGACTCAACGGAGGAATCAATCATGAGAAGATGCCCAATCTGTATCTGGATGCAGACAATATCAAGGTTGGTTTGGAACATATTGATGAGATCGGAAGCAGTGAATTTACCTATCCGCATTATCCGGCTGGCTGGGCAAATGTCGGAAATACGCCCTTCCAGTGGTATAAGACATGGGTACATGCCGGTGGGGTCAAGGATCCGTTGATTGTAAAATACCCGGGTAAGATCAAGGATGCCGGTAATATCCGAAATCAGTTTGTGCATGTGATCGATATTGCGCCGACGATTCTGGATCTGCTTGGAATTGAAAAGCCGTCACACGTAAAGGGTGTACCGCAGAAACCGTATCAGGGTGTATCGTTCGCAAAGGCATTGAGTTCACCGGATGCGGAATCGGATCATCATGTCCAGTACTTTGAACAGCTCGAAAATCGGGGAATTTACAAAGATGGCTGGAAAGCGGTCACGGTTCATGGCACCAAAGGGGCGGATTATGACAGTGATGTATGGGAGCTGTATCATGTTGAGGAAGATTATTCGGAATCCGTGAATGTGGCAGATCAATATCCGGATAAATTGAGGGAACTGATTCAGGAATGGTATGTGCAGGCCGGTATCAATGGTGTGCTGCCAATGGCGCAGTATGTACTGCCGTTCCTTGCCAAAGACTATTCGGAGATGGGAATTGATCTGACTGATAAATATTATCTGGAAGAGCAGAAGTTTGTGTATGAACATGTGGATTATCCGGTAGACGTATGGACAAAATCTATGTTCAACCAGAGAAATCACAAGATCAAGCTGGAGTTTGAGTATCATGCAGGATATGAAGGTGTCTTGTATTCTGCCGGTCACCGCTTTGGTGGATACGGTATATACGTCAAAGATGGCAGGGTAAAGTACAGCTACGATTACAGGATGGAGGAGTGGTACACGATTGCATCAGTGGATGCATTGGTGGATGGAGTCAATACGATCGAATTATTGTTCCGGACAGAAGGATATTCCAAAGCCAAGGCAGAGTTATACTTAAATAACTCAAACTTCCCATACCTAAAACTGGGTTCGCACCTTGAAAATTCAATATTTCAGCTAACAAAATATCGATTTATGCCGCTATAGCCTCTGGATGGAGTGCATTACGTAGATATTCCGGTAGTCTTGCCACAAAATCAGC
>JBNMHW010000059.1:0-18922 GCA_050872965.1 bacterium
CGGAATCGATATCAATCCGGGAGCAACGATCGGCGAATATTTCTTTATCGATCACGGAACCGGTGTTGTCGTCGGTGAGACGACAGAGATCGGCAACAATGTGAAGCTCTATCAGGGTGTGACGCTCGGTGCACTCTCTACCCGCAAGGGTCAGTTGCTGGCGGATGTCAAGCGTCATCCGACGATCGGCAACAATGTGACGGTATATTCCAATGCCAGCATCCTGGGCGGTGAGACGGTCGTAGGTGACAATTCTACGATCGGCGGCGGAGCGTTTATCACATCGAGTGTTCCGGCAAATACACGGGTTCAGGTAGGTTCGGTATAATGATCCTAAGGTTAGGTCGACAGATCCCCGTGTCTGGGGTTATGAAGAACGAGATGCCGATGCCGCCGGTGTTTCCGGCGGTTTGACAGTGACTTTGCAGGTGCGGCTGACACCGTCTACTTTGGCGGTGATCGTCGCGGTTCCCTTTTTGTGGGCATAGATGCAGCCGTTTTCATCCACGCTTGCGGTTGCGGAGGAGGATGAGCGGAAGCTGACCGGTCGATTGGACGAACAGCGGACACTCAGAACAAATGTATCATCCGGATAGAGTGTGATACGGGAGTGACTGAGTGAGAGCGTCGGCTTTTTGACTGTGACCCGGCACTTGGCAGTGACACCATCAGCGGTGGCGCGAATGATCGCGCTGCCGCATTTTTTTGCAGTGACGATGCCATCCTCATCGACGCTCGCGATGGAGGAGGCAGAAGATTTCCAGACGACATCATGACCGGTGGATACGGTAGCTGATAGCTGTACGGCAGCGCCGTTTTCTAAAGATACGGCAGACCTGTTGATCGTGACGGTGGATTTTTCGACTGTTACCTGACAGGAAGCCTCACCGCCGCGGGTCTTGGCAGTGATCGTGCAGGTGCCGGATTTTTTTCCGGTGACGACGCCATAGGTATTGACACTCGCGATCGATGACTTACTGCTGGAAAAGCGTGGGAGCGCACCGTTGGAGCAGACTGCGATCAGCGTAAACTGCCCGTCGATCGGGATCGATGCACGGTAGTGGGAGAGCAGGACGAGCGGCGGAAGCTCATTCGATGCGGCGTGAGTGGTGACAGTCGGCTGCAGGATCAGACTGCAGATAGATAATAGTATGAATAACGTGTACAGAACCGGATGGCAGAAAGGTCTGCGCCGGTGTTTTTTGCTGTGTGACATAGATTCCCTCCTTGAAAAAATAGGTGGGGATCTGTCTGACCTGCTTCTACCATAACAGCCTGTCGGCAAAATGTAAATTGTGAAAGCCTACGAAGTGTTATTGAGAAATATTGTGCATGTTTCACAACACCGGATGAGGTGTGGGATGAAAAATATCATGGACTTTTTAGCGTTTTTATTGTATGCTAAAGGGCAAGAGGTGTAAAATATCATGCGTGAAATGGAGTTTAAAATGGAGCGCACCGGACTGGTCAAAGAGGGCGAGGTATTACCTGTGACAGAAGGAAAACTGCCGAACTCCTACTATTACACACTGGGAAATGCCTATGCAATGTCAGCAAATTATACGTTTCGTGAACGACTGACATGTACGGAAGGAACGGTCAGGGAGATCAAGGAAACACCGAAGGGCTTTTTTGTCACAGTGGAGTTTGATGAGTGAGCACCGGTGACCGGAAGACGGACAGGAGTTCAGTGAAATGGGAACACTCTATACGATGTACATACAGACCGAAGGGCATATACAGATGCAGGATATCACTGCCGAAGTGCAGCGTCTGGCAGGCGAATGTGGTATCATATCGGGCACTTGCACCTTATTTTTGCCGCACACGACGGCAGGACTTCTCATATCGGAAAACCGCGATCCATATCTGGCAGTGGATCTGACACAGGCTGTTCACAGACTGACCGGTGATGAGAGCGGCTATCGCAATCTGGAGGGAAATTTTGCGGCGCATCTGGCCTCGGTATTGACCGGCGTATCGCTGACGATACCTGTGGAGGATGGCAGACTGGCGCTGGGCAGCTGGCAGAGTATTTATCTGATGGAATTTGACGGGAGCAGAAAACGCAAGGTGCGCGTGAAATTTATGGAAGATTTGTAGTTATGGTGAATCAGAATAAGAACACGACGAATCAGATTCTTGCAGACAGCATCAAGGAGCTGGTGCTGACGAAACCGGTAGAAAAGATCACGATCAAGGAGATCACGGACAAGGCGGGAGTCATTCGGCCGACATTTTATAATCATTTTCAGGACAAATACGAATTATTGGAGTGGATCATACGCACGGAGATCCTTGAACCGGCACATCCGCTGATCCGCAACGGACTGACCAATCAGGCGGTATTGCTCGTTTTTACAAGTCTGCTGCGGGAAAAAGAGTTTTACAGCAGGCTCAGCCGGATGGATAGTCCGGTCAGCTTTGAGGATCTGGTCGTCAAGTGTATTCAGGATGTGCTCGTCGAGATCTTTTCGGAGCATCCGCGTCAGAAAAACGGCAAATTTCCGTGGATGAGCGTAGATATGCTGGCAGAGCATTATGCGAGATCGATGTGTTTTGCGGTAAAGATGTGGATCCGTCAGGGAATGACCGTGCCGACACAGGAGATGGCGGATATGTACGAGTATCTGATGAGCCATTCGATGGAGCAGGCGATCCGGGAGTTTTGAACAGACATATACAAACGATGTCATTTGTATAGCAGATTTTACAAATTTTAAAAATTGTATAATACCGTGTGACAGCAAAAAGCGATTGAATATGGAAGTATTCAATCCTTTTTTTTATACTCCTTTTAGATCAAACATACCGTGAGTAAACAGCGGTAAAAAAGGAAGGGTGAATAAAAAGGATGAAGAAGTTTGGTAAGGGAGTTGTAAAATGTCGTGTACTGATCCTGATCTTAGCGATCGTACTGCTGGTTCCGTCAGCAATCGGCTATTTCAACACGAGAGTAAACTATGATATTCTCTCCTATCTGCCGGATGAGATCGAGACGATGAAAGGTCAGGAGATCTTGAAGGATGATTTCGGCATCGGCGCATTTTCACTATGTGTCGTAGAGGGAATGGAAAACAAGGATGTATGTGCACTGGAACGCAAGATAGAAGAAGTTCCGCACGTCAAGAAGGTTGTCTGGTATGACACAGTCGCAGATCTGTCACTTCCGATGGAAGTATTACCGAAAGAGATCTACGAGGTATTCAACAATGATGATACGGATTCGACGCTGATGGCAGTCCTCTATGACACCGGAATGTCAGAGGATGAGACGATGGATGCCGTCAAGGAGATCCGTAAACTGGCAGACGGCCAGTGCTTCGTGAGCGGTATGTCAGCCGTCATCACGGATATCAAGGATCTGTCAGCGAAAGAGGTTCCGATCTATGTATTGATCGCGGTCATCCTCGATATCATTGTATTATCACTGACGATGGATTCAGCGATCGTTCCGATCTTTTTCCTGCTCAGTATCGGAATGGCAGTTATCTACAATCTGGGAACGAATTTCGTGCAGGGAGAGATCTCCTATGTCACGCAGGCATTGGCAGCGGTGCTGCAGCTCGGAGTCACAATGGACTACTCCATTTTCCTGTGGCACAGCTATGAAGAGGAATGTGAGCATACCGATGATCATAAGGAAGCGATGGCGAATGCGATCGCGAGCACGATCACTTCTGTTGTCGGCAGTTCCATTACAACGGTTGCCGGATTCGTGGCACTTTGCTTTATGAGCTTCACATTAGGACTGGATCTGGGTATTGTCATGGCGAAGGGTGTTGTATTCGGTGTGATCGGATGTGTAACGATCCTGCCTTCTATGATCCTGATCTTTGATAAAGCGATCCAGAAGACGAGACATCGTCCGATCATCCCGGATCTGGGACGTATCGCCGGATGGGTGGCCCGTCATTATAAATGGTTTATCGTAGTATTTGTGATCGTATTATTCCCGGCAATCTACGGATATACCAATACGGATGTATATTATGATCTGGCAGGAACCTTGCCGAAGGATCTGCCGAGTATCGTTGCCAACCAGAAGCTGGAAGACAGCTTTGATATGAATGCGACCCACATTTACCTGATCGACAGTTCTCTGCCGACCAAGGATGTCGTACAGATGATCGATGAGGTCAACGATGTGGATGGTGTCAAGGCCACAATTGGTCTGGAGGCTATCTTAGGAGCCGGTTTCCCGAAGGAGATGCTGCCCTCCGATCTGCTCGATGTCGTTCAGAATGACGAATATGAGCTGCTGATGGTCAGCTCCGAATATGCGGTCGCATCGGATGAAGTCAATGCACAGTGCGACAAGCTGGATGAGATCCTCGATAAATATGATACAAAGGGCATGCTGATCGGTGAGGCACCTTGTACCAAGGATCTGATCAATATCACAAACGAAGATTTTGCACGTGTCAGTGCGGTATCGATCGTAGCGATCTTTATCATCATCTTCTTTGTATTCAGATCCATCAGCTTACCGATTATTCTGGTAGCAGTCATCGAGTTTGCGATCTTCATCAACATGGGTATTCCGGCATATACCGGTACGGTTCTTCCGTTTATCGCATCCATTGTCATCGGTACGATCCAGTTGGGAGCGACCGTCGATTATGCGATTTTGATGACCAATAAATATAAGAGCGCCCGGTATGCGGGTGTTGAGAAAAAAGAAGCGATCACACAGGCTCTGCAGGGCTCTATTCAGTCCATCATTGTCAGTGCGCTCACCTTCTTTGCAGCGACATTCGGTGTCGGTGTGTACTCCAACATTGATATGATCAGTTCTCTGTGTATTTTAATGTCACGAGGCGCGATCATCAGTATGTTCGTAGTTATATTTATCTTACCGTCCATGTTCATGATCTTTGATAAGGTGATCATCAAGACGAGTAAGGGATTCAGACAGTAGACATGGTTCAGGTTAGATTAGGAGGATTCATATCATGAAGATGAAACAATTACAGAAAAAATTTCAGAATAAATTTACGATCCGCATGCTGGCAGGCGTGTTGGTAGTAGCTATGGCAGGCGGCAGCTTTGCCGCAGGCTATGTACGCGGTACGACAGATCAGGCAGTGACAGCAGCCGCAGCAGAGAAATCCGAACTGGAAGAGAAGATCGGTGATCTGGTAAATACCCAGAAGAGTGCAGCAGATGATACAAATAAGGATGAGACCGTATACGTGATCTCTGATGCAAAGGGAAATTCCGGAAAAGTTATCGTTGAAGAGTGGCTGAAGAACCGTGAGGGCGCAGATACGATCGAAGATGTATCCGATCTGGATGGCATCACTAATATCAAAGGCAATGAGACCTTTACACAGGATGGCGACAAGCTGACCTGGCAGGCAAACGGCAATGATATTTACTATGAAGGAACGACTGAGAAAGAGGTTCCGATCAGCGAGTCAGTGACCTATTATCTGGATGGCAAGGAGATCGAGCCGGAAGAACTGGCAGGAAAGAGCGGAAAGGTGACGATCCGTTTTGACTATGAGAACCATGAGAAGACAACGATCGACAAAGACGGCAAGCAGATCGAGGTATATGTTCCGTTTACAGTCATGACAGGAATGATCGTCAGCGATGATTTCACCAATATCGAGGTTACAAACGGAAAAGTGATCTCAGACGGCAAGAACAACATCATCGTCGGAATGGCTATGCCGGGACTCAAAGAGAGCCTCCAGAAAGAAGAGGGAGATTTCGACAGCGATATTGAATTCCCGGATTATGTGGAAGTGACCGCAGATGTCAATGACTTCTCACTTCAGATGACCGCATCGATCGCAATGACCGGACTGCTCAATGACCTGAGCCTTGATGATCTGGATCTGGGCGAGCTGGAGGATTCCATGGATGAGTTAGCTGATGGCAGCCAGCAGTTAGAGGACGGCAGCAAGGAATTAAAGGACGGCATCGGTACCTTAAACGACAGCATGGCTGAGTTCAAGGACGGCGCAGCCAGCTTGAAGGATGGTATCGCAAGCTACACAGACGGTGCACAGAAGTTAAACGATGGACTGAATACACTTAATAAGAGCGTCGGAACACTCTCTAAGGGTGCTACCACACTGGATTCCAGTGCCAAGACGATCTCAAACGGTGTTCAGACTCTGGATAAAGCCTTAAATACCGAGATGAGTGATAAGGAAAAGGCAGCAGCCAAGAAGCTCGTATCTGCACAGTTTGCAGAGGGCAGTGCAGCTTACAAGCTCATCTATCAGTCAGCAGCAAATAACTTCAACTCTACCATGACCAGTGATGCGACAGTGAAGCAGATCCAGACCGGTATTTCCGGAATGGGACTGACCAGCGATGGTGTAGTGGCAGCTCTGGCAGAGTATTATGCACAGAACGGATTCGTAGATGTCACTTCCGGCAAGAAATATACACCGGAGCAGTGTCAGGCGACAGTACCCGGCAGCTCGAACACCTATGCGGCATTATTCGCCAGCACAGTATTAAAGGGTGGTCTGGCACAGGGTATCGCAGGCGGTATCGCACAGAACGGTTCAGATGCAGTCGGCAAATCAGTCGTAGCAGCCTGTGAGACAGCCGCAGAGTCAGCAGCACTTCAGGGTGCGGAGAATGCCAAGAAGACGATTGCAGCCCAGATCGAAGCAGTAGATAAAAACAGCGGATACAGCCTCGTATCAGGTACAAAGGCACTCAGCCAGGGTATCTCCACACTGGCAGCAGGTGTTCCGGATCTGGTAAGCGGTGTCAATCAGCTCGCAACCGGAGCCAATACACTCGTTTCCAACAACGACAAGTTAAAGAACGGTGCATCTGATCTCTCAGACGGAGCAGATAAGATCGCAGACGGTGTCGGAAAGCTGGATGATGGAGCTGGTGAACTGTATGATGGAATGGTGAAGTTCAACGACGAGGGTATCTCTAAGCTGGTAGATGCATTCAGCGGCGATACCAAGGATCTGCTCGACCGCATCGATGCAGTCGTTCAGGCAGGTGAGAACTATAAGACATTTACCGGTCTTGCCAAGGATCAGATCGGCAGCGTGAAGTTCATCATCAAGACAGATAGTGTAAAAGTAGAAGAGTAATAACTACGGGGTATGGGATATGAACTGGTTAGAGACAATATTAGTGACACTCGGCATATCATTGGATATATTTGCTGCAATGGCATGTAAGGGTGCACAGCTTTCAAAAATAGAGAAGAAGCCGCTCATGCTTCTGTGTGTGCTGTTTGCCGTATGGCAGACAGCCGCACTCTACATCGGCAGCGCAGCAGGTACATTTTTACGCCTGCGTGATGTCAATCCGAAGGGGAGCGCAACGGAGATCATCGCGGTAGTGATTTTCGGAGTTTTAGGAATACTCATGATCCGTAAAGCGTGGAAGAACGAGGCGATCGTAGAGCATTGCAATGATAAATATGCGTGGAAAGGACTGATCGCCAGACTGGCGCTCATCAGCATCGGTACGCTGGCACTCGGAGCCGCCCTCGGATTCTTAGGCACGGCGAAGATCATTCTTCTCATCGCAGTCTCTGCCGCTACCGTAGTCGTAGTGATCGCAGGCTTGTATGTCGGCTATCATTTCGGTTATGAGCAAAAGACCAAGGCCTATGCGATCGGTGGTGTGATGCTGCTCGCAGGCGCGGTAGATACCGTATTCCGGTTTGTCATGATCTAATGAAGTAGGCGTTCGATCAGGCGTGATGCCTCACTGCGGGTCAGGTGGTCGATATCCACAAGATCACCGTCATAGGAAGATGCAGACAGCAGTCTCGTCAATTGTTCCCGTTGGGGAATGGTGATGGGCTGCTGTTTTTTGATGTTGACGAGCAGGGGAACCGGTAAGAAAACATCCGGTTCCTGTGCACCGTACTCCTGCAGCAGCCGCTCATATACGAGCGCGGCGGCAAGTGCATCGGATGTGGCGCGGTGGATCGCACCGGTGTCAATCTGATAGAATTCACGCAGTGAGGTCAGATTTTTTTTCTGCGCGGCAGGCAGGAAACGTCGTGCCAGCTTTAACGTATCCATGCCGCTTCGCTCAAAAGAGATCCCTGCATTCACGCATGCCTGCTTTAAAAAGCTGTAGTCGAACATCAGATTGTGCCCCAGCAGCGGCAGGGAACCTGCAAATTCCAGAAAACGGGGCAGTACAACGGATAATTCCTCTCCCATATCAGCCATCTCCTGCGTGATGCCGGTCAGATCCGTGATCTGCGCAGACAGCAGGACGTGAGGATGGATCATCGCAGAAAATGTCTCCTGCGGCTGACCATCAGACATGCGAACCGCACCGATTTCAAGGATGCGGTCTTTTTTTACATTCAATCCGGTCATTTCCAGATCAATGGCGAGGTAATTCATTCGGATACCTCCTGATCGTCTGTCATATGTTCTTCGAGTCTGCGAAGGATCGCATCACGGCGGATCGAAGTGATTTTTTCAGCAGATTCATAAAGTACATGGATTTTTTCGGGTGTTTTTTCGTATTCATATATAGTGGCGAGCAATTCGTATGTTTTTGCAACATCCGTGCCGAGCGATAACGCATATTCGAGAACCTCTTTTGCTTCCTCAACATGAGAAAGTTCATAAAGTTTCTCTGCATAGTTTGCCAAAAGTGATACGAGCGTGCTATAATTGGTGTCGCACTGGCTGAGCGTATTCAGATTGGCAGCGCCGTAGCGCAGTTTCAGATCTGTGTTGGAGATACCGTTCAGGTTGCAGATCGGCTGTGTCGACAGATCGCGCAGCGCGGATTCGTAGTTTTCCAGTGCTTCATCCGGATATCTGCCGAGTGGCAGCCGGTCGATGGGCAGTTTGATATAAGCGAGGTTTGAGATATCCTGTCTGCGTGTCCAGTTGGCATCCTGTTCACGCTGGCGGAACTGATCCCAGACTTCCTGCTCGGAACTCGTGGCATGGCGCTGGCGGATTGTGATGTATAGAGTTATGATGATAAATACAGTCAAAAAGGGTAATAACATATGATTTTGTTGCATGAGACTGTCTGAGGACAGTCCGGTTCCTTTCTAATAATATTACATAGTCAGACAGAGGTGACAGGTATGAAAAATTCAAAAAAACAAAAAAATAATAAGAGACAGATCATCGCGGGAATCATCGCGATCGTTCTGGTAGTCGCAATGGTACTTCCGATGGTGATGAGTGCACTCATGTAGTAGAATATGTAACAATATACTAAAATACGCAATTCCTGTCAATTATTCTGGCGGATTTTGCATATTGAAAAAAGAATTGGAAGTAGTGTATAATCAAATGTCAACAGGTATAGAAAAAGAGTTTGTGGTTCAGAGGTAATTATGAGAAGAAAGAAGATCAACAGAAGGATCCGGACAGGATGGAAGATCGGCGGAGCGCTGGCAGCGGCAGTGATCTGCGCAGCAGGCGTATATGTCGGAACGACCGCGTATGCACAGGATGCGACGACAGACCGCACGATCGCGGATAATATATATATCGGAGATATCGCAGTCGGCGGAATGACCGAGGCACAGGCGACAGAGGCAGTGAATGATTATGTCAAATCGCTGGGTGATACGGAGTTTACATTAACGGTAGATGACAAGAGTGTAGTAGCCAAGGCGTCGGATTTTGGCATTGAATGGTCGAATCCCGTGCTGGTAAAGGATGCAATGGGAGTCGGACGCACCGGCAATCTGATCGAGCGGTATAAGTCCAAGAAGGATCTCGAGCATGAGAATCTGGTATATGATATCACCTATACGGCAGATAAGGATAAGGTAAAGCAGTATCTGGAAGCAAATACCGAGAGCATGAATCAGGATGCAGTCAACTATGGATTGAAGCGTGAAAATGGTGTGTTTTCGATTGTTGACGGACAGAACGGTGTAGCGGTAGATGTTGATAAGTCTGCAGATGAGATTGTTTCCTATATAGAGGGTAACTGGACACAGGCTGATGCCACGATCGAGCTGGCTGCGAGCGTGGTAGAGCCCGAGGGAACGAAGGAGCAGTTAGAGCGTGTCAAAGATGTACTTGGAACCTATACGACGGATTTCAGTTCATCTTCCGCAGGCCGTGCGCAGAATGTCAGAAACGGCGCGAGCAAGATCAATGGTCATGTGATCTATCCGGGTGAGCAGTTCTCCGTATATGAGGCAGTGAACCCGTTTACGGCAGAGAACGGCTATGAACTGGCCGGTTCCTATGAGAACGGAACGACAGTCCAGACCTACGGCGGAGGTATCTGTCAGGTATCTACGACATTATATAATGCGGTGATCCGCGCGGAGCTGTCGATCGACGAGCGATTCTGTCATTCGATGATCGTCGGCTATGTACAGCCCTCGATGGATGCTGCGATCGCGGGTACTTATAAGGATCTGAAGTTTACGAATAACTATGATTTCCCGGTCTATATCGAAGGCTATACGAACGGCGGACAGATCACGTTCACAGTCTATGGTGAGGAGACCCGTCCTGCCAACCGTGAAGTGATCTTTGAGAGTGAGACAACGAGTACGACAGAGCCGGAGACCAAGTTTGTGGCATCGGATTCCCAGCCGATCGGCTATGTGAATACAGATCAGAATGCGCATACCGGCTATACGGCAAAGCTGTGGAAAGTCGTCAAGGAAAATGGCGTAGAAGTCAGCCGGGATACCTTCAACAACAGTACCTATAATGCTTCACCGAAGATCATTACTGTAGGTACAAAGTCTGATAATAAGGATGCGGTAGCAGCGATCAAGGCTGCGATTGCGACGAAGAATGAAGCCACTGTACGTTCGGTAGCAGCGTCCAATTCTGCATCAGCGCTGAAAAAGCAGCAGGAAGAGGAAGAACAGAAGAAACAGGAAGAAGAGCAAAAGAAAGAAGAAGAGTCAAAGCCCGAAAAGCCGAAGAAGGAAGATACTTCCAAGGAAGAACCTTCGCAGGAAGAAGAGGCAGACGAGTAATCAAATATAAAAAAAGGATAAGAAACATATGAAAGTAGGCAAAGTACCGGAGGCTGTATTAAAGAGATCAGTGTTAAAACAAATACGAACCGACCGCCCGGAAGTGCTTTTGGGCGCTTCTGTGGGCGAGGACTGCGCGGCAGTAGCATTGCAGGAGGATGAGATGTTTGTTTTATCGACCGATCCGATTACCGGCACCGCCAAGGACATCGGACATCTGGCGATCCAGATCACGCTCAATGACCTTGCGAGTGCGGGAGCGGAGCCCATCGGTGTGATGCTTACTTTTCTTTTGCCAGAAAAGATCTCCGAGGCGAAGCTGCGTGCGATGATGGAACAGGCAGAAGAAGCCGCACATGCAGCAAATGTACAGATCATGGGTGGTCATACAGAGGTCACGCGGGTAGTCAACCAGCCGGTGATCTCCGTAGTTGGAGTCGGAAAGGCGAAAAAAGGCAGACTGATCTCGACGGCAGGGGCCAGACCCGGCATGGATGTGATCATCACCAAATGGATCGGACTGGAAGGCACCTCGATCATCGCCAAGGAAAAGGAAGCGGAACTGCTGACGAGATATCCGAAGTCGCTCGTGGACGAGGCGAAGGGCTTCGACCGGTACTTATCGGTGTTACCGGAGGCCGCGACGGCGGTGAAGTCTGGCGTGAGCGCGATGCATGATGTGACCGAGGGTGGTATCTTCGGAGCATTGTGGGAGATGGCAGAGAGCGCTGGCGTCGGACTGGAAATAGACTTAAAAAAGATCCCGATCAGACAGGAGACGGTAGAGGTCTGCGAGTTTTTTGACGTCAATCCGTATGAACTCATCAGCAGCGGCAGTATGCTGATGGCAGCGGCAGACGGAAATGGACTGGTACGGGCGCTGGAGGCGCAGGGAATACCTGCGGTATGTGTCGGAAAGTTCACGCAGGGCAATGACCGTGTGATCGTATCCGGTGAGGAGCGGCGTTTTTTGGAGCCGCCGAAGACCGATGAACTGTATCGGGTCGTATAATTGAGAATGGTAAAGGAGAATATAGATCAAATGAGAGAAAAAATATTGACATTTATCGAGAAAAACAGCCGTGTAGATCTGCATGATCTGGCGGTGCTGCTGGGTGTTGACGAGCAGATGGTCATCAATGAGCTGGAGGCAATGGAAGCAGAACATGTCATCTGTGGTTATCACACACTGATCGACTGGGATAAAACAGACGTGGAAAAAGTCACCGCGATGATCGAGGTACGTGTCACACCACAGAGAGATATGGGATTTGACAAGGTGGCAGAGCGGATCTACAACTATCCGGAGGTAAATTCCGTATATCTGATCTCCGGTGGATTCGACCTGATGGTCACACTGGAGGGCAAGACCCTGCGCGACATCTCTACATTTGTTACCGATAAGCTGTCTACGCTGGATTCCGTGCTCAGCACCAAGACCAACTTTATTCTGAAAAAATATAAGGATCATGGCACAGTCATGGCAGAGACATCAAAGGATGAAAGGATATTTATGACACCATGAGAAATCCGTTAAATGAAAAAATAACAGCAATCAAGCCCTCGGGTATCCGGAAATTTTTTGATATCGTGAGTGAGATGGATGATGCGATCTCGCTCGGTGTCGGTGAGCCGGACTTTGATACGCCGTGGCATATCCGTGATGAGGGTATCTATACATTAGAGAAGGGCAGAACCTTCTATACATCCAACGCAGGTCTGAAGGAGCTGCGTGTGGAGATCGCCAAATACTTAGACCGCAGATTCCATCTGCAGTATGACCCATTAAAAGAGATCCTGATCACTGTCGGCGGCAGTGAGGGTATCGATAACGCATTTCGTGCAATGCTCGATCCGGGTGATGAAGTGCTGATCCCGCAGCCGAGCTATGTATCTTATGAGCCCTGCTGTATTCTGGCGGGCGGTGTGCCTGTGATTATTGAGCTGCAGGAGGAGAATCAGTTCCGTCTCACCGCAGAGGAACTCGAGGCAGCGATCACACCGAAGACAAAGATGCTCGTTTTGCCGTATCCGAACAATCCGACCGGTGCAGTCATGGAAAAATCAGATCTGAAAGCGATCGCAGATGTCATCATCCGTCATGACTTGTATGTGCTCAGTGACGAGATCTATGCGGAACTGTGCTATCTGGAAGAACATACGTCGATCGCATCGCTTCCCGGTATGAGAGAGCGTACAGTCGTGATCAACGGATTCTCAAAATCACACGCCATGACCGGATGGAGACTGGGTTATGCGTGCGGTCCGCAGGTCATTATGGATCAGATCTTAAAGATCCATCAGTTTGCGATCATGTGTGCACCGACGAATAGTCAGTATGCCGCTGTGGAAGCAATGCGAAACGGAGATGAGGACGTGGCGATGATGCGTGAGCAGTACAACCAGCGCCGCCGTTTTCTGATCCATGAGTTTGAGCGCATGGGACTCAAATGTTTTGAGCCGTTCGGTGCGTTCTACATCTTCCCGTCGATCAAGGAATTTGGCATGACATCCGATGAGTTCGCGACGAGACTGCTGCGTGAAGAAAAAGTGGCAGTCGTGCCCGGTACCGCATTCGGAGACTGCGGAGAAGGATTTTTGCGCATCTCCTATGCATATTCACTGGAGAATCTGAAGATCGCGCTGGGCAGACTGGAGCAATTTATCACAAAGCTGCGCGCGGAGGCAGAGCAGAGATGATCAACATCGTATTATTAGAGCCGGAGATTCCGGCAAATACCGGAAATATCGGCCGTACCTGCGTGGCGACCGGGACGAGACTGCATCTGATCGAGCCGCTTGGTTTTTCGCTCAGTGAAAAAGCGTTAAAACGGGCGGGTATGGATTACTGGTCAGATCTCGATGTGACGACTTATGTAGACTATGAAGATTTTCTTGCGCGCAATCCGGGCGCGCAGATCTATTTTGCAACGACAAAGGGCAGACATGTATATTCGGATGCATCCTATCCGGATGGCTGTTATATCATGTTTGGCAAGGAGAGTGCGGGTATTCCGGAGGAGATCTTAAAGGAACATCCGGATACGTGTGTGCGCATTCCGATGATCGGAGAGACACGCTCACTGAATCTGTCGAATTCAGTGGCGATTGTATTATATGAAGCGCTGCGGCAGCAGGGATTTGCACATATGAAGACCGAGGGTGAGCTGCACAGACTGCACTGGTAGATAATATGCGGAGAGGAAATACGGATCAGATGGCATCATTGATGGTAAAAGCAAGACAACTGGTACATGAATATATCCGGCGTGACGAGGAGGGCAATCCGGTCGCAACACAGACGGCATTGGATCATGTCGATATCGATATCAGACCGGGCAGTTTTGTGGCGATCTTAGGGCACAACGGTTCCGGCAAATCGACGCTCGCCAAGCATCTGAACGTACTTCTTGCCCCCACGGAGGGAACGTTGTGGGTAGACGGCAAGGACACGTCCGATCCGGACAACCTCTGGGATATCAGACAGAGCGCCGGCATGGTATTTCAGAACCCGGACAACCAGATCATCGGCAGTATCGTCGAGGAGGATGTCGGTTTCGGACCGGAGAATCTCGGTGTGCCGACAGATGAGATCTGGCAGCGTGTCGAGGACAGCCTGCGGTCGGTCGGAATGTTAAAATTTCGCTCCGCTTCGCCCAATAAGCTGTCAGGCGGACAAAAACAGCGCGTGGCGATCGCCGGAGTGATGGCGATGCAGCCGGCATGTATCGTGCTCGACGAGCCGACGGCGATGCTCGATCCGAACGGACGCAAGGAAGTATTGCGTGCGGTGCACGAGCTGAACCGCATCAAGGGAGTGACGATCATACTGATCACACACTACATGGAAGAGGTCACAGATGCAGATTACGTGTATGTTATGGACAGCGGATCGGTCGTTATGCAGGGGACACCGCGTGAGATCTTTTCGCGGGTAGAATCGCTGCAGGCGCATCGCATGGATGTGCCCCAGATCACGCTGCTGGCGCATGAACTGAAGAAATCAGGTCTGGATCTGCCGGACGGAATCCTGACGAGAGAGGAGCTTGTCGCGGCATTGGAGCGGCTGCGGGAAGGATAACTATGGCGATAATATTAGATAAAGTAAATTGCGTATATGAGCAGGGGACACCCCGTGAGATGTATGCATTAAAAGATATCAATCTGAAGATCGGGGACGGACAGTTTATCGGTGTGATCGGTCATACCGGCTCCGGAAAGTCCACCCTGATCCAGCATATGAACGGATTGCTGCGCGCGACGAGCGGCAGCATTTATTATAATGGTGAGGATATCTATGCGGAGGGCTACAGTATGCGTACTCTGCGCAGCAAAGTGGGACTGGTATTCCAGTATCCGGAGCATCAGCTCTTTGAGACAACGATCCTCGCGGATGTCTGCTTCGGGCCGATGAATCAGGGATTGGACAAAAATGAGGCCGAACTGCGTGCATTCGAGGCGCTGCACAGTGTCGGGATACCGGAGGAACTATTCGACCAGTCTCCGTTTGATCTGTCCGGCGGACAGAAACGGCGCGTGGCGATCGCAGGTGTACTGGCAATGCGCCCCGAAGTGCTGATCTTGGATGAGCCGACAGCCGGACTGGATCCGAAGGGACGTGATGAGATCCTGGATCAGATCGCAAAATTGCACGCTGAGAATCATATCACAGTGATTCTGGTGTCCCACAGCATGGAAGATGTGGCGAAATATGTGGAGCGCATCATCGTTATGAATCAGGGCAGTGTGATGTTTGACGGAGCGCCAAAGGAAGTGTTCCGCCATTATAAGGAATTGGAGCAGGTCGGGCTGGCCGCACCGCAGGTGACCTATCTCATGCATGAGCTGCAGGAGAAGGGATTTCCGGTGAGCCGGGATGCGACGACCGTTGCCGAGGCGAAGGAAGAGATCCTGCGTGCATTCGGACAAAGCGGGGAATAGGTGACAGATTATGGTGAGAGATATTACGATAGGACAATATTATCCGACCGGATCGGTGATCCATCGGATGGACCCGCGCGTCAAGCTGTTCGGTACACTGGTATTTCTGATCTCTGTATTTGCGTATAAAGGGATCGTGGGGCTCGCAGTCGTGACGGTATTTCTGGCAATGATGATCAAAGTGTCAGGCGTGCCGTTCAAATATATGGTCAAGGGTCTGCGGGCGATCATCATACTGATGCTGATCACGGCAGCGTTTAACCTGTTTCTGACACCGGGGGAGGCAGTCGTTCAGGTGTGGAAGATCACACTCACAAAAGAGGGCATCACAGCGGCGATCCGCATGATGATCCGGCTGACATATCTGGTGCTCGGCACTTCGCTCATGACGCTCACAACGACGCCCAACCAGCTTACGGATGGGTTGGAGCGAGCCTTAAAGCCGCTGAACTATCTGCATATACCGGTACATGAGATCGCGATGATGATGTCGATCGCGCTGCGCTTTATACCGATCCTAGTCGAAGAGACAGACAAGATTATGAAAGCACAGATGGCGCGCGGAGCCAATTTTGAAGAGGGCAATGTCATACAGCGTGCGAAGGCAATGATCCCGCTGCTGGTGCCGTTGTTCGTATCGGCATTCCGCCGGGCAAACGATCTGGCACTCGCGATGGAGGCACGTTGTTACCGTGGTGGTGAGGGACGCACCAAGATGAAGCCGTTATGCTATCAGAACATCGACCGGATCGCGTATCTGGTGCTGATCCTGTATCTGGCACTGCTGATCGCACTGAGGATCCTGTTATGAAGCGCGTGATGCTGCGTGTCGCGTACGATGGCACGGATTACTGCGGATGGCAGTTACAGCCCGGTGTATCGACCGTCGAGGGCGTGTTAAATCAGGCGCTGGGCAGTCTGCTCGGGGAGCAGATCACAGTCACGGGCGCGAGCCGTACGGATTCAGGCGTGCATTCGCTCGGAAATGTCGCCGTATTTGATACCGACACGCGGATACCGGCGGATAAGATCTGTTATGCGCTCAACCAGCGTCTGCCGGATGATATCGTGGTACAGTTTTCATGTGAAGTCGCACCGGATTTCCATCCGCGTCACTGCGACAGCAGAAAGACTTATGAGTACCGGATCTTGAACCGGGAATTCCCGCTCCCGACCGAACGGCGGGACTCATATTTTTGTTACCGGAAGCTCGACATAGAGCGTATGCGCGAGGCGGCAGCATACTTGGTCGGTACGCATGACTTTGCGAGCTTTTGCGCCGCACATTCACAGGCAGAGACGACTGTGCGCACGATCTATGACTGTCAGGTCGAAAAACAGGGAGATATGATCTGTATCCGGGTGACCGGCGCGGGATTTTTATACAATATGGTGCGTATCATAGCGGGAACGCTGATCGAGATGGGCAGCGGGCTGCGTGTTCCGCAGGAGATGCCCTCGATCATAGACGCCCGCGCACGGAGTGCGGCGGGACCGACAGCCCCGGCGCATGGGCTGACAATGATAGGGATCGAGTTCGAAGATCCGGATTTTATGAAAATATCCGGATAAAAAGTGCCCGAACCGTAGAAAAACCAGTTGACAGCTTGGAAAACGCGTAGTAAAATGTAAAGGCTGATGTAGTTTAGAAATATTGTGCCAAAGCCCCGGCGTGATATTTTAGCTATACAATATAACAGAAGTATGCTGAATGGTTTCGGACATTTCCATTCCGACTTCTACCGTTAAAATTATTCAGGAGGAAAAACCATGAACACATTTATGGCAAGCCCGGCTACCATTGATCGTAAATGGTATGTTGTTGACGCTACAGGAATGACCTTAGGTCGTTTATCATCAGAGATTGCAAAAGTTTTAAGAGGAAAAAATAAGCCGATTTTCACACCTCACATGGACTGCGGTGATTATGTGATCGTTGTTAACGCAGAGAAGATCGCTGTTACAGGTAAGAAGCTGGATCAGAAGATTTACTACAGACATTCAGAGTATGTAGGTGGAATGAAAGAGACTACCTTAAAGGAGATGTTAGCAAAGCATCCCGAGAGAGTCATCGAGCACGCAGTAAAGGGTATGTTACCCAAGGGACCTTTAGGACGCGATATGTACAAGAAGTTATTCGTATATGCAGGTCCTGATCACAAGCATGCAGCTCAGAAGCCTGAGACTTTGACATTTTAATCGAGGGAGGTAAAAACAAGTGGCTAACGCAAAATTTTATGGAACAGGTAGAAGAAAAAGTTCAGTAGCCAGAGTTTATTTAGCACCTGGTACTGGAAAGATCACCATCAACAAGAGAGACATTGATGATTATTTTGGATTAGAGACATTAAAGGTTATCGTTCGTCAGCCGTTCGCTGCAACAGAGACCAACGAGAAGTTCGATGTAACCGTTACAGTAAAGGGTGGCGGATACACAGGACAGGCAGGAGCTATCCGTCATGGTATCGCTCGTGCACTGCTTCAGGTAGACAGCGAGTATCGTCCCGCGCTCAAGAAGGCAGGATACTTAACACGTGATCCTCGTATGAAAGAGCGTAAGAAGTACGGCCTCAAAGCCGCTCGTCGCGCACCTCAGTTCAGCAAGCGATAATCTACAACTTAAAAATGCTAAAAAAGCCCGGAAATACGCCATTTTCCGGGCTTTTTCTATGCCTAAAATCACCTGATTCCGATGGTGAAATTTGAGGAAATTTGACTTCAAATTAGCCCATTTTGATGGGTTTACCATGGGTTTACGGCCTATTTTTGAGCCTAATGGGTGGGAAAATGGGTTTACAGAAAGCCATTTTGGAGGGGAAATTAGCCCCATATCCTTGACAGATTTTCGGCAAAAATCCGGCTGAAACGGAATGAAAAACAGTGTCAGGTTCGTTTGGCGAGTTCTGACGAATTCTGCAAAAATTTAATATCAGGTATCCTGTTACATAGAGCCTTGGCTCATTCTTTGAAAACGAGAATGGGTCGAGGCTCTATTTTTTTCGCCCGAAATCCGGCGAGACAAATTTGAGCAGGAGGTAACAG
>JBNMHW010000060.1:0-18816 GCA_050872965.1 bacterium
AAAAAACTCCGTGGGATCGATGAACCCCACGGAGTTTTTTATTTCTATTCTATTTCATGATACCGCAGCGATATCTTTGGTCGCGATGATATCGACACCGGTGTCAGCGGCATTGGCAACGATCACATCGCCGATCTTTACCGGTGCGGCGACTGTTACATGCTCAATGCTGGCCATGATATCCATGATCTTTTCTTTGGGAATATCGTGAGCGGTCTTTACGGATACCATAGGGATCGCACCGCCTGTCACGTAGACAGAGCTGGTTACGATACGTGTCGGATGCGTGACTTCCTTGCGTGCATAGTCATCACCGCGTTTACAGGTATTTCCGGTGACGCTTGTCACCTCGCCGTTATCCATCTCGACTGTCAGCAGACAGCCCATCGGACAGCCGATGCAGGTCAGATTTCTTTTCTCCATGGTTTACGCCTCCTCAATCTTTACAGTAATGTTTTCTAAGCCATCGAATGCGGCAAGCTGTTCCTTCTTCAGCTTGATCTCCTCCATCTCGCCCGGTGCCATGATCTGGCGCTTGCGGTGGATGATGCGCTCGTCATTCAGGTAAGCGGATACATAGCAGTTCTTATACACGGCACCGACACGGAAACGGACGATCTGCTCATCAGCCATCCGGTTGACATGGATCTTTTTCGGTACGGTATAACGGACACCGTCGACTGCCTGAATCGGGATCTCTGTGCCTATCTCGCCGAGTGTACCGCCGGCCTGGACATAATGAGCGGCATTGCGTCCTGCGGTTGCGGCTTCCTCGGATACAAAGTCTACGAGATCATGTACATGGAGGACGTTGCCACAGGCAAATACACCCTCAACACTTGTTTCAAGGCTTTCATTTACGATGGGACCGGAGGTCACAGGCTCCATGTCGACACCGATACTGCGTGAGATCTCATTTTCGGGGATCAGACCGCAGGAGAGCAGCAGCGTATCACAGGTGTATTCTTCCTCGGTACCGGGGATCGGCTTGCCTTTGCCATCCACGGCTGCCAGTGTGATGCCTTCGAGACGTTCTTTTCCTTTGATATCTACAACGGTATGACTGAGCTTGAGCGGGATGCCAAAGTCATCCAGACACTGTACGATATTTCGTTTCAGACCTCCGGAGTAGGGCATCAGCTCTGCGACTACTTTTACCTTGGCTCCTTCTAAGGTCATACGTCTTGCCATGATCAGTCCGATGTCACCGGAGCCGAGGATCACGACCTCGCGGCCGGGCATAAAGCCTTCGATATTCACGAGCCGCTGTGCTGTTCCGGCCGAATAGATACCGGCGGGACGATATCCGGGGATGTTCAACGCGCCACGGGAACGCTCGCGGCATCCCATTGCGAGGATGATGGATTTTGCCTGAATGTGGAATAATCCATCCGTGCGGTTCATGGCTGTGATCTCTTTTGTGGGAGTGATGTCCATGACCATTGTATTTAATTTGTATTCAATTTTTAATTCTTCTACCTGATCGATAAAACGCTGTGCGTATTCCGGACCGGTCAGCTCTTCCTTAAAAGTGTGGAGACCGAAACCGTTGTGAATGCACTGGTTCAAAATACCGCCGAGCTGGGTATCGCGCTCTAAGATCAGAATACTGTCAACACCTTCTCTTTTGGCAGCCGCTGCAGCCGCCAGACCGGCAGGACCGCCGCCGATGATTACAATATCATATGAACTCATAGTTTATGCCTCCTCAATACTTTTCTTGCTGTAGCCTACAACCATATTGGATGAGCCACCGTTTTTGGTGATCTCCAGCTGGGAGATACCGAGCTCTCTGGAGATGATCTCCATAGTTCTCGGTGAGCAGAAGCCGGCCTGACATCTGCCCATTCCCGCGCGGGTTCTGCGCTTGACACCATCGAGTGATTTCGCGCCCAGCGGACGGTTGATCGCATCCATGATCTCGCCCTCGGTGATCATCTCACAACGGCAGATGATGTTGCCGTAGGCGGGCTGTTCTTTGATCAGTTTCGCATAGTCTTCTTCTGACAGAGACTTCGGATCGAGAACACCTTTGCGTGTGCCGTTAAAATCAGGATTCTTTTCCGGTTTTAACAGGTCTGCGACGATATCTGCCACTTTGATACCGATCGCGGGGGAACTGGTGAGCCCCGGAGATTCGATACCGGCTGCATCCACAAAGAACGGCGCATCTTCCAGCTCTTTGATGATAAATTCGTGGTGATCCTCATGGGCACGGTTGCCGGAGAATGAGGTGATTACCTGACGGACAGGCACATTCGGTACGGATCTGGTAGCAGCGGAGATGACATGTGCCAATCCCTGTGCGGTCGTGTTGGTCGCTTCACGGTCTTCGTGGTCATCAGCGGTCGGCCCGATCAGCGTATTGCCATGAACGGTAGGAGTGACGAGGATACCCTTGCCGTATTTTCCGGGAAGCTGGAAGATCGTGTTGCTCACGAGTCCGCCGGTCGTCTTGTCCAGCAGACAGTATTCGCCGCGGCGCGGAGTGATGTGGATCTTGTGTTTGCTCACCATATTGTGGAAGATATCGGCATTGACACCGGCTGCATTGACGACAACCTTTGTGCGGATATCGCCGTTGTTCGTTGTGAGCAGCCAGCCGTTATCTGTTTTCGTGATCTTGCGGACAGCGGTGTTGAAACGGAATTCTACACCGTTGGTATATGCATTTTCAGCCATTGCGATATTCAGACCAAACGGGCACACGATACCGCCGGTCGGGCAGTAGATGGCTGCGATCGCTTCATCAGAGATATTCGGCTCCATCTGGTGAAGTTCTTCTTTTTCAATGATGCGGCAGCCCGGAACACCGTTTTTCTCTGCATGTGCATACAGCGCCTCCAGATTCGGACGATCCTCCTCACTGAAGCATAAGATCAGAGATCCGTTGCGCTTGAAAGAGAAGTCGAGTTCTTTGGAGAGCGGCTCCATCATTTCATTACCCTTGACATTGAGTTCTGCCATCAGTGTACCGGGAGTACAGTCGATGCCGGAATGAACGATGGCACTGTTGGCTTTGGAAGTGCCTGCACAGACATCCTCTTCCTTGTCCACAACACAGATGTTTAACTTGTAACGGGATAACTCCCGCGCGCTGGCGCTTCCGGTCACGCCTGCGCCGATGATTACTACGTCATACATAATTTTACCTCCTGAAAAAAAGCCGCGCTAAGGAAGATACCGTTTCCGGTATCTCCTAGCACGGCTCTCATCTCTTGCTAGATATGAAATTATTGAATACCTGTGATTACCACGGGATGATGTTGAATAAACCAACTGCCAGTAATCCACCGATGATAGGTCCGACTACCGGAATCCATCCGTAATCAAAGCGTGAAGATCCTTTGCCCTTGATCGGTAATACAGCATGTGCGAGACGGGGACCTAAGTCTCTGGCGGGGTTGATCGCGTATCCGGTCAGACCACCGAGTGACATACCGATCGATACGATCAGACCCATGACATACAGGTTGCCGATACCGCCGGCTGCGTCTACATTGCCGAAGCCCTTGATCGCAAATACGAGTACGAAAGTGCCGATGATCTCACTCAGCAGGTTCAGTCCGGTATTCGGGATGGAAGGACCGGTAGAGAATACGCCCAGCTTGGTTCCGGGATCATCTGTAGCATCGAACTGTCCCTTGAACAGAACGTATACACAGCAGCCACCGAGGAATGCACCGACGAGCTGTGCGATGATGTATCCGGGTACCATGCTCCATGCAAGGCTGCCTTCAGCAGCGAGAGCGATGGTCAGCGCGGGGTTGAAGTGTGCACCGGAAGCAGCTCCGAAGATGCAGGCGGGAACCATAACAGCAAGGCCCCATGCAAATGTGATCTGAATAGATCCTGCACCCTTCATACCTGACTTGTTCAACGTTACGTTAGCAACAACGCCATCACCTAAAAGGATCAACATAAAGGTTCCAATTAACTCTGCTATATAAGGTAACATAAAAATTCCTCCTGTCAATATTTTTTTGCTTTATCTTATGGCATTGGCATTAGTCTTCCTTTGCCCAGTTGAAAGAGTAGGTAACTGCTTTCTTCCACATCTTTACCTTCTTTTCGGCATCTTCGGTAGAGATCTCCGGTGTAAATGTGCGGTCGATCGCCCAGTTCTTAATGACATCTTCCTTGCTTGACCAGTAGCCGACAGCCAGACCTGCGAGGTAAGCAGCACCCATAGCGGTCGCCTCCACGCATACCGGACGGTTGACCGGAGCCTGGATGATATCGGACTGCATCTGCATCAGCAGGTTGTTGGCAGAAGCACCGCCGTCTACCTTTAATGCTGCCAGATCAATACCGGAATCAGCTCTCATCGCCTGTAATACGTCATTTACCTGATATGCCAGAGATTCCAGTGTCGCACGGATGATATGATATTTGTTGACACCACGGGTCAGACCAACGATCGTGCCTCTTGCGTACTGATCCCAGTACGGAGCGCCCAGACCGGTAAAGGCGGGTACCACGTAGCAGCCGTTGGTATCCTTTACCTTGCGTGCCATGTACTCGGAATCGGGAGCGGAGTCGATGAACTTCAGCTCATCACGCAGCCACTGGATCGAAGCACCTGCAACGAAGATCGAACCCTCTAATGCATAGTTGACTTTTCCGTCGAGTCCCCATGCGATGGTAGTTACCAGTCCATTCTTGGAGAATACAGGCTTTTCGCCGGTGTTCATCAGCAGGAAACAGCCGGTTCCGTAAGTGTTCTTTGCTTCGCCTTCGGTGAAACAGGTCTGTCCAAACAGAGCAGCCTGCTGATCGCCTGCAGCGCCTGCGATCGGGATCGGTCCGCCGAAATATTCCGGATTGGCTGTGCCGTATACGCAGCTGGAAGGCTTCGGTGTCGGCAGCATGCACTTGGGAATATTTAACTCTGCTAAGATCTCATCATCCCACTCTAAGGTGTTGATGTTAAATAACATGGTTCTTGCGGCATTGGAATAATCTGTTACGTGAACGGCACCCTTGGTCAGCTTCCAGATCAGCCATGTCTCTACGGTACCGAATAATAATTCACCCTTCTCAGCTCTTTCACGTACCCCCTCTACGTTGTCGAGAATCCATTTTACCTTGGAACCTGAGAAGTAAGCATCGATGACCAGTCCGGTCTTGGAACGGAATGTGTCAGTCAATCCTTTTGCCTTTAATGAATCACAGTACTCGGAAGTTCTGCGGCACTGCCATACGATCGCATGATAGACAGGCTCTCCGGTGTTCTTATCCCATACGATCGTGGTCTCACGCTGATTCGTGATACCGATCGCTGCGATGTCTGCTGCGGTAGCGTTCACGTTCGCCATAGCAGCCTTGGCAACCTCTAGCTGTGTAGACCAGATCTCATCTGCATCGTGCTCCACCCAGCCGGGCTTCGGGAAATACTGAGTGAACTCTTTCTGCGCAACACTGCACATCTCACCTTTTTCGTTAAAGAGAATACAGCGGTTGCTCGTCGTTCCGGCATCCAATGCCATTACATATTTTGCCATAATAATTACCCCCTCCGTTTGGCTATTTTTAAGTTACATTCAGTGTATCGGTTTTACCTATTGGTGTCTATAGACAAAAATTGATGATTGTATAAATGATTTCTGTGCAGTTTTACATATTTGAAAAAATGACAAAACCATGTTTGCCGTCATTTTGGAAAAAATCAGTCGTTGCAAATATGATAGAATATGGTACAATAAAAGAAACAGTGTATATGTTACATATAAGATGTACGCAGATGTATCATAAAAGGGAATAAAAGATGAGAGCATTAGATGATTATAATAAAGAAAGAGACCGTAAGCTCGGTAATATGCTGGGAGCCTGCATATTAAATATGTGGATCTGTTCTTGTATCATGAACACGTTCTGGTTCATTCTGGTATGTGTCAACGGAGAGTACAAAAGCGGGTTATTCGGAAGATATCTGATTCCGCTGGCAGTCTCGGGATTGTTGTGCCTGCTGTACCAGAAGCTGATCGTGAAGCGTGAACGGGTGATCAAACAATGGGTCGCATATGTGCTGCTCAACTGTTATCTGATCCTTCTGCTGATCCATCCGTCCAAGCTGATCCTGTTAGACGGACTGGTATTCGGTGTGATGGTGATGTATCCGGTGTGGACAGACCGCAAATGGGTCAAGTGGCAGACGCTGCTGCTGGCGATTATGATCGTCGTGCGTCATATCATTCTGCAGTATCTGGAGATGCCGCTGCCTTCTTACTGGCAGTTGACGAATGTGGTAGGCATGCTGGCGATCGGATTGATGCTCTATTATAATGTAGAGTATGTGCACAGACAGACGATGCTGCTCGGCGATGCGACACGTATGGATGCGGCGACCGGACTGTATAATCATGAGAGCTTTTATGAGGAACTGGAAAAACGCATGAAGGAGTATGCGCAGCTCCTCGAGAAGGAAAAAGAGGAGAATACATTCTGCCTGTTTATCGCAGATATCGATAATTTTAAGAAAGTCAATGATACATACGGTCATGCATTTGGTGATGAGGTATTACTCGGGCTGGCCGGTCTGTTCAAAAAATATTGTGGAAACAAGGATTTTTCTGCACGCTACGGTGGCGAGGAATTTGTCATGATCGTAGGTGGCTGTCATAAAAAGGATGCACTCACGAGGGCGAATACACTTCGGAAGGAATTTGGCAACATGGTATTTACGGATGCGTCAGGAGCAGATCATCAGTTTACGATCAGTCTGGGTGTCGCGGAGTATGATAAGCCGTGGGATACAGCCAGCAAGTTCTTTGATCAGTCCGATCAGGCATTATATCAGGCAAAGAATACCGGAAAGAACAGGGTCTGCTCAGCATAACAACAGAATCTGTATCCGATATCGGAAACGGAGGTATGTAGTATGGATGGTAAAGTTGGTAACAGTCAGAAACAGAGCAATGACGAAAAGCAACCCGTACAGGATCAGCCGACACGCTGGTATTGTGATACGGACTGCCGCGCGGCGAATCGTCCGTGCTGTGGGGAAAAGGGCAAAGATCCTACTGCCAAAAATCTCTGCCCCTATTATGAAGACATGTTATTCTGAGTGTGTGGGAAGTACCGGATAAATCCGGACAGATATGGTTCCCTACGCAGATAATTGTTTTGGAAAAGATATATGGATAAGCAAACGCAGACGGAAGAACAACATAGCATACAGGAAACACAGACACTCCAGCAGGTACGCATCTCGGTGCGTAACCTGGTGGAGTTTTTGATGCGCTCCGGGGACATCGATAACCGTGTGAGCCGTGGGATGCAACTGAATGCGATGCAGGAGGGCACTCGTATTCATAAGAAGCTGCAGCGGGCAATGGGCAGTTCTTATCAGGCAGAAGTACCGCTGCGGCTGGATGTGGAGACCGGAAGGTATATGCTCACGGTCGAAGGGCGCGCGGACGGTATCTTTGAGAGAGAGGGCGTGCCATGTATCGATGAGATCAAGGGCGTGTATCGTGATGTGAGCGAGATGGAGGAGCCGGTCGCGGTGCATCTGGCACAGGCAAAATGCTATGCCTACATTTACGCCTCACAGCAGGATCTGGACCAGATCGGCGTGCAGATGACCTATTGTGATCTGGATACCGAGGAGGTACGCCGTTTTTATGGGGATTATGCATTTGCAGAACTAGACGAATGGTTTGAAGATCTGATGAAGGAATACCGTAAGTGGGCAGATTTTCAGTATGAGTGGCGGCAGACATCCATCGCTTCTATAAAAAGAATGGAGTTCCCGTTTCCCTACCGGCAGGGTCAGCGCGAGCTCGTCGCGGATGTGTACCGCACGATCCTGCGCAGAAAGAATCTGTTTATCCAGGCACCGACCGGTACGGGCAAGACCGTATCCGTGCTGTTCCCGGCTGTACGTGCGGTTGGGGAGGGGCAGGGAGAGAAGATCTTCTATCTGACGGCAAAGACTGTGACGGCAACGGTAGCGATGGATACTTTTGCGCAGTTTCGGACAAACGGTTATCGTGGGAAAGTCGTACAGATCACAGCCAAAGAAAAATTATGCAAATGCGAGACACCGGAATGCAATCCGGATGCATGCCCGTATGCAAAAGGACATTTTGACCGGATCAATGATGCGGTATTTGACCTGCTCGGACGGGCGGATTGTTTTTCCCGTGAGGTATTGTTGGAACAGGCTGACCGCTATATGGTATGTCCGTTTGAACTGTGTCTGGATGTGTCGACATGGAGTGATGTGATCATCGGTGATTATAATTATGTGTTTGATCCGACGGTCTATCTGAAACGCTTTTTTGCCGAGGGCAGTAAGGGAGATTATCTGTTTCTGGTGGATGAGGCGCACAATCTGGTCGAGCGTGGCAGGCAGATGTATTCGGAGCATATTATAAAGGAAGATGTGCTGGCGGTGAAGCGCATTTTAAAGCCGCTCAGCAGAAAGGTCACGCGTGCACTGGAACGGGTCAACCAGATCCTGTTAGCATACAAGAGGGAATGCGAGGATCATGTCATCTATGATCTGGGGAGCCATTCGATCAACGATCTGATCTTTGCCCTGATGCGGCTGGCATCCGAGATGGAACGGTTCCTGCAGCGGCCGCTCGCGATCCCGGAGCGGGATGATGTCATGGAATTTTATTTTACGCTGCGCAATTTTCTGAATATCTATGATCTGGTGGATGAGAATTATGTGATCTATTCGTCGATGCGGGAGGATGGGACGTTTGCGCTGAAGCTGTATTGTGCCGATCCGTCGGTAAATCTGCAGAATTGTCTGAACAAGGCGCGCAGTACGGTATTTTTCTCCGGGACATTGCTGCCGATCGGATATTACAAGCGGCTGCTGTCCACAGAACCGGATAATTACGCGGTCTACGCACATTCGGTATTTACACCGGATCAGAGGCTGCTGTTCGTCGGTACGGATGTCAGCAGTAAGTATACGAGGCGGACAACGGATGAATATATGCGCATCGCTTCCTATATAAAAAAGATCTCCGGTGCCAGACAGGGAAATTATATCGCATTTTTCCCTTCCTATAAGATGATGCTGGAGGTCGAACAGATCTTTGAATATGTGGCGGGGGATACGGTCGACATCATCATCCAGCAGCAGAATATGCGGGAGCAGCACAGAGAGGAATTTCTACAGGAATTTGCACTGCCCAGAGCGCGTTCGATGGTGGCATTCTGCGTGATGGGCGGCGTCTTTGGTGAGGGCGTGGATCTGCGTGAGGATCAGCTGATCGGTGCGATCATCGTGGGCACCGGAATACCGCAGATCGGTGGTGAGTCGGAGATATTAAAAGATTTCTTTGACGCGCGGGACGGGAACGGATTCGACTATGTGTACCGTTTTCCGGGCATGAATAAAGTACAGCAGGCGGCAGGGCGCGTGATCCGTACCTTGTCGGATGCGGGTGTGATCGCGCTGCTCGATGAGCGTTTTTTACAGCGGGACAACCGGTGCCTGTTCCCGCGGGAATGGGAAGATTACCGCACCACGGATCTGGACCATGTGGAGGGGCTGCTTGTCGATTTTTGGAAAACAAAAGGTTGCATTCTGTGACATTTCTGATTATTATATAGATATCGTTGTAAAACACAGACAAACGGAGGAACAATCATGAGTAATGTGCGTCGCGTATATGCGGAGAAAAAGCCCGATTTTGCAGTAGCTGCCAAGGATCTCAAGGCAGAGATCAAGAGCTATCTTGGGATAGGGACTGTGACAAATGTGCGGGTGCTGATCCGCTATGATATTGAAAACATCTCGGATGAGACCTATGAAAAGGCAAAGGTAACTGTATTTTCAGAGCCGCCGGTAGATGATCTGTACGAGGAGACCTTTGATGCAAAAGGTGCGGCAGTATTCAGCGTAGAGTATCTGCCCGGACAGTTTGACCAGCGTGCGGATTCAGCCGTACAGTGTGTGCGCCTGCTGAATGAAGAGGAGGAGCCGATCATCCGCTCAGCGACCACGTATGTGATCGAAGGTGATATCGATGCAGCGCAGCTTGAAGCGATCAAAAAGCACTGTATCAACCCGGTAGATTCGCGTGAGACCGGTATGGACAAGCCGGATACACTCGTTCAGGACTTCCCGGAGCCGGAAGATGTCAAGATCTTTGACGGATTCACGACGATGGCTGAGGCAGATCTGAAGGAACTGTATGATTCACTGAATCTGGCGATGACCTTCAAAGACTTTTTGCATATCCAGAATTATTTCAAAAATGAGGAGCACCGTGATCCGTCTGTGACAGAGGTGCGCGTGCTCGATACCTACTGGTCAGACCATTGCCGTCATACGACATTCTCGACCGAACTGACTGACGTATCATTTAAGGACGGATATTACCGCCAGCCGATGGAGGATACTTATAAGGATTATCTGGAGACCCATCAGAAGATGTATGCGGGACGCGACGACAAGTTTGTCTGCCTGATGGATCTGGCGCTGATGGCTATGAAGCGTCTGAAACAGGAAGGAAAACTGGATGATCAGGAGGAATCCGACGAGATCAACGCATGTTCGATCGTCGTTCCGGTAGAGATCGACGGAGAGACACAGGAGTGGCTGGTCAACTTTAAGAACGAGACACATAACCATCCGACGGAGATCGAGCCGTTCGGTGGAGCTGCGACCTGTCTGGGCGGAGCGATCCGTGATCCGTTATCAGGACGTACGTATGTCTATCAGGCAATGCGTGTGACCGGAGCAGCAGATCCGACCGTATCGGTCAAGGATACGATTCCGGGCAAGCTGCCGCAGAAGAAGCTCGTCCGCGGAGCTGCACAGGGCTACAGCTCATACGGTAACCAGATCGGACTGGCGACCGGATATGTCAAGGAGATCTATCATCCCGGCTATGTGGCAAAGCGTATGGAGATCGGTGCAGTCATGGGCGCAGCACCCAGAAGTGCGGTACAGCGTCTGACTTCAGATCCCGGAGACATCATCATCCTGCTCGGCGGACGCACCGGACGTGACGGTATCGGTGGAGCGACCGGTTCTTCCAAGGCTCATAATACACAGTCTACCGCAGTATGCGGTGCAGAGGTACAGAAAGGAAATGCGCCGACCGAGCGTAAGCTGCAGCGTATGTTCCGCAGACCGGAAGTATCTCATATGATCAAAAAATGTAACGATTTCGGTGCTGGTGGTGTATCCGTAGCGATCGGAGAACTGGCAGACGGACTGCGTGTCAATCTGGATCTCGTACCGAAGAAATATGCGGGTCTCGATGGTACAGAACTGGCAATTTCAGAGTCTCAGGAGCGTATGGCAGTCGTTGTCGCTCAGGCAGATGTAGAGCAGTTCTTAAAATATGCTGCGGAGGAGAACCTCGAGGCAGTAGAGGTAGCGACCGTGACGAGTGAGCCCCGTCTCGTTCTCGAGTGGAGAGGTAAGGAGATCGTCAATATCTCACGTGCATTCCTCGACACCAACGGCGCACATCAGGAGACGACCGTGACCGTAGATATTCCGGAGCAATCCGAGAATTTCTTCCATAAATATGAATTACCCGCAGTTGCACAGGCGCTGGAGAATGGTGATGTGAAGACTGCATGGACGGAGACATTAAAGGATCTGAATGTATGCTCGCAGAAGGGACTTGTGGAGCGTTTTGACGGATCGATCGGAGCAGGCAGCGTCTATATGCCTTACGGCGGACGTTATCAGCTGACCGAGACACAGTCCATGGTAGCAAAGCTGCCCGTACTCGAAGGCAAGTGTGATACCGTGACGATGATGTCCTATGGATTTGATCCGTATTTATCCAGCTGGAGCCCGTATCACGGAGCTTCTTATGCAGTTGTCGAATCTCTGTCACGTATCGTAGCGGCAGGTGGTGATTATTCCAAGGTACGTTTCACCTTCCAGGAGTATTTCCGCCGCATGAGCGAGGACCCCGAGCGCTGGAGCCAGCCGTTCGCAGCTCTGCTGGGTGCATATCAGGCACAGATCGCACTGGGACTGCCTTCTATCGGAGGAAAAGATTCAATGTCCGGTACGTTCAATGAGATCGATGTACCTCCGACACTCGTATCCTTTGCGGTAGATGTAGCGACCAAACAGGATGTGATCACACCCGAATTAAAGGCAGCAGGCAATAAGCTGATGCTGTTTACGATGGCACGTGATGCCTATGATATGCCTGATTATGAGCAGGCGATGAAGATGTACGATACGATCCATGCATTGATCGGAAAGGGTGCGATCGTATCTGCCTATGCGCTGGATGGCAAGGGAATCGCAGCCGCAGTCAGCAAGATGGGATTCGGTAACAAGCTGGGTGTCACGATCGACAGCAGCGTATCGAAGGAGACACTGTTTGCTCCCGTATTCGGAAGTCTCGTGGCAGAAGTGCCGGTGGCATCTGTCGATGCAGTGAAGGAAGCATTCGCGGCAGCAGGTATCGAAGATGCATGTGCTCTCATCGGACGTGTCAACGATACGAAGTCATTTGTCTATGATGAGATGACGCTGGCGATGGATGATGCGATCGAGATCTGGAGCGGTACGTTAGAGAAGGTATTCCCGACGATCGCCGTAGAGGGCAAGGATGATGTCAAGACTGGTCTCTATGAGGCAAAGGAGATCTATGTCTGCAAGAATAAAGTAGCAAAGCCGACCGTATTTATCCCGGTATTCCCCGGAACCAACTGTGAGTATGACAGCGCCAAGGCATTTGAGCGCGCCGGTGCGAATGTAGTCACCAAGGTATTCCGCAATCTGGATGCAGCAGGTATCCGTGATTCTGTCGATGAGTTCTCTAAGGCGATCGCACAGGCACAGATCATCATGTTCCCCGGTGGATTCTCCGCAGGTGATGAGCCGGAGGGCAGTGCGAAGTTCTTTGCCAATGCATTCCGCAGTGAGAAGATCAGCGAGGAAGTCATGAAGCTGTTGAATGAGCGTGACGGACTGGCACTCGGTATCTGCAACGGATTCCAGGCACTGATCAAGCTCGGACTCGTTCCTTACGGCAAGATCACAGAGCAGACGGCTGACTCACCGACACTGACTTACAATACGATCGGACGCCATATCAGCAAGATGGTATATACCAAGGTCGTTTCCAATAAGTCACCCTGGATGGCAGGTGCGACACTCGGCGGTGTATACACGAACCCGGCTTCGCATGGCGAGGGTCGTTTTGTAGCACCGAAGGAGTGGTTGGACAAGCTGTTTGAGAATGGACAGGTCGTGACACAGTATGTCAATGAATCCGGCAAGCCGACGATGGACGAGGAGTGGAATGTCAACGGCTCCTACATGGCGATCGAAGGTATCACCAGCCCGGACGGAAGAGTGCTCGGCAAGATGGCACACTCTGAGCGTCGCGGAGATGCAGTCGCAGTCAACATCTACGGCGAGCAGGATCTGAAGATCTTCGAGAGTGGTGTCGCATACTTTAAATAATGCCGGAGACGGGATCGTCAAAAGGAAAGATCATATAAAATAAACATGAACCTGAAAAGGAAGTCTGCTTACAAATTGTGAGTATGGCTTCCTTTTTTAGCTTTCTTTTTTCTTTACAAATGCAAAAAGAACTGATACAATTTTGATAAATGAAACGTCGGATATCAATTATACAATAGCAGACAGAAGGGGGACGACCCGGTATGGACAGAAAACGATATGACAGCATAGGACATATATTACAAAAATGGGGAGGCAGGACACTGGCAGTCGCTTTGTGTGCCTGCATGATCGGCACGACGCTGCCGTTGACGGCATATGCGGATGAGCCGGAAAATACAGAAAACACGGAAAATGAGGCTGGCGACAGCCCTGATACAACAGCGTGTGCGTTTGCCGTAACCGGTGGGACGGAAGGAACGGATTACACTTATGCAGATGGTGTCCTTACCATACAGAAGGCTACACCGCTTACGATTGCAAATAAGGATCCGGAGACAGCAACGTCGGATTGTATTTTTATAGAGGCAGGTATGAGTGCGGATATCACGCTGGCAGGTGTGAATATCGCTTCAGCTTCTAGGGCTCCGTTTGAGATCGCAGATAACAGTACAGGTAATGTCACGATTACGTTAGCAGATAACAGCAAGAACTCTCTAAAAAATACCAACTATAGTAACAGCGGAGGTGCACCGCTGCAGAAGAATGGCATGTATTCGGAGCGTCTCGGGAAACTGTTGATCCGGTGTGAACATTCTGACAGGGAATACAATACGACCGGAGAACATGAATGTACGGATGCGTGCGGCGAGCTAACAGCAACTGCGAAAGACAGTCCATATCTAGCTGGGATTGGTGGAGCTCATAACCAAAGTGCAGCGAATATTTATATCACCGGTGGAAATATAACGGCAGAAGGGGGAGGGGGAGCCGGAATTGGTAGTGGCTACATTGGTTCCGGTAATGCGTCGCATATTTATATTTCCGGTGGAGTGATCGATGCTTCATCTGACAGGGGAGGAGCCGGAATTGGCGGAGGATCGTATACTTCTGCTTCAGATATCTATGTGTCTGGCGGCAGAGTCACTGCTTCTGCTAAGGGCGGTGCAGGAATCGGTGCAGGACAGGAGCACTCTGCTACAGGAATCTATATTTCCGGTGGGATCATTCGGGCGAGATCTGAATGGGATGGAGCCGGAATTGGCAGTGGTGGTCGTTCTAGCAAAAAAATGGCTCTGACATCTATATTTCCGGTGGCGTGATCGATGCATCATCCCGGGATGGATTCGGAATTGGCGGCGGAGCGGATGGAGGACACGCAGATATCACGCTCGTGGGTGGCTCTGTCAACGCGACGGTATCTGATCCGGCAAAGGATGCATCGGGGAACAAGACCTATATGCTTAAGGTAGAAAATTCGTCTGGTAACGATGTAATAGTTGACGGCTCTTCCTATCAGAGACATAGTACGGATGACCCGAATGTGTATGTATGGCTGACAGAAGGTAGTCATACGGTAAATGGTGTGGCAGCCAATTATGCTGCCAGCAGTGGCAGACTGAAATATGCGCCGCAGGAGAATGATTTTACTTATACGATTCCGAAAGATATTACTTATAATGCTACTCCGCAGCCAGCTACGGTTACGTTGAAGGATAACTTGCCTTATTCCGGAAGTAATGCGTTTGCAAAATATTATGCAGACAAGGAAAATGGGACGAAAGACGCACCTGTCAATGCAGGAACGTATACGGTAAAGGCTTGTATGGATGAGACGGAAGATCATATTGCCGTGGAATATGAAGCCGGTACATTTACGATCGCTCCGGCGACACCGGCACTCACGTGGAACGAAACGAGTAAGGATGTGTATTATACGGGAAGCATGATTGCCAAGAGTCAGTTGTCAGGTGCGGTAACCGTAGGATTGCTGGGGAAGGATACTTATAGTGGCGAGAACTCCTATTCCTACCGGGCAGTGAAGGATGGCAAATCTGCCGGTGATTTTAGTGAGGGCCTTCCGACAGATCCTGGCACGTACGAGCTCAAAGCAGCTATTCCGGCGAGCGATAATTATACAGCGGCACAGACAACAGCCACGATGACGCTGACGATCAGATATCTGGATGGTACAGAGATACCGGATGCGACAGTCGCTAATATCGCAGATGAATGGTGCCCTGCGAATGGATGTCTACAGGCACCGACCGGCTATCAGATCTGTGCTACACCGAATGGAGCTTACGAGGAAACCTGTGCGTATGCATTGGGTGAGGATCAGGATACGCTCACCTATTATCTACAGAAGGCAGACACGAAAGAGATCGCCAAAAAGTCGATGACTATCAAGGTTGACCGGACTGCTCCGGACTGGAAGGGCGATAATACCGGTATTCAGATTCAGTCAAAATGGTGGAACTCTTTATTAAGCTCGCTCACGTTTGGCTTTTACAAGGGAGATCAGATCGATGTATCTGTAAAAGCCAATGATGGCCAGAGTGGGGTAGATGCGTATTATTACTATGTAGATCGTGTAGATCAGAGTGGCAGCACAGCGGTAAAGACAGCGAATGAACTGGCTAAATGTTCATTTCAGGAAGTGACGGCAGGCGCAGATCAGACAGATGCAGTAACGTTGCCATCTCTTTCTGATGATGGCAGATATGTAGTCTATGCCTATGCGGTAGATGCAGTGGGCAACCGGAGTGCATATATCTGTTCAGATGGTGTCGTATTGGATCGTGTGGCACCGAAATTGGAGGGGATGGCAGCGCTTTCGAAGGAGCTGAGAGACACTACGGCTGAGATCTCTTTTACCGGAAGTGAAGCCGGAACTTATTTTTATGTTATAAAAAAGGACGATGAAGAAGCGCCGACTACGATGGATGATTTCGCGACGAAAACATCCGGTGCGAATGTTGATAGCTGGCAGGCAAAGTCCGGTGTATCTACCGGAAAACTGACGGCAGGGGAGAATCGGATCAAACTGGATAAGCTGGCACCGAATACAGCATATGTGTTGTATCTGGCGGCGGTAGATGAGGCGGGAAATGCGAGTGTGGCAAATGCAGAGGATATCGTTTCGGTTCCTTTTACCACCTTAAAAACGATTCCTTATGTTGAGACCGCGCCTGTGATCAGCGGTACGTACGGACAGAAGCTGTCGGAGATGATGGATGATAAAAATGCTAAGGTAGTAGCGTCACAGGGCAGCGAAGATGCCGTTCCGGGTACTTGGTCTATACAACCGGAAGATGCATCGCAGATACCGGTTGTGGCAGCGACAGATACCTATACATCGATTTTTACACCGGCTGCAGGCAGTGCGTATGAATCGGTGAGCTGTGAAGTGACACCACAGGTCGCAAAGAAACCGGTCACAGTAGTGATCGCGGACGCAGAGAGATCCTACGGCGAGGAGTCATCGAAATTTACATGGACGTTGGCAGAAGGATCATCGTATGTAGGGAATGATAGTGAGTCAGAGCTTGGGATCAGGTTATCGACCGCTGCAACAGCACAATCGGATGTTGGCGAGTATGCGATTACGGGAGTGTCTGACAGTGTGAAGTATGACGTGACCTTCAGCGGAGCGCATGAAGATGGCAAGAGTGGTGTTCTGAAGGTGACACAGGCGGAAAATGCTTTTACAACAGCGCTTTCCTGTGCAGGCTATGTTTATGAAAAGGGCAGGACACCGGAGCCTGCCGCGATCGCAAAATACGGAACGGTTATGTATAAATACACAACGATCGGTACAGATGGCATAATCCCGGCAGATGCGGTGTATACAACAGATGCGCCGGTCAACGTCGGAAAGTATGCAGTAAAGGCATATGTAGATGGAACGGATAACTATAAGGGTCTGGAAAGTGATGCCGTGCCATTTACGATCACAAAGGCGGCACATCCATCCAATATGCCGGGCAGTACGATGTCTGCGGCATATAGTCAGGCGAAAGTAAGTGCAGTTCCATTGCCGTCAGGCTGGACATGGTCAGATGCGGATCGGGATAAAGAATTGAGTGTGGGAGCGGCAGTGACAGCCGGTGCGATCTATACCGATCAGGATCAAGCCAATTACGAACAGACGGAACTTACGATAACGATCACACGTCTGGCGCAAGTGACACCGGGCAGTTCCGGTGGCTCTGGCGGTGGTAGCGCTGGCGGTTCTGTGACACCGGGAAGAACAGACGATTCAGGCAAAGAGGATACACCGGATCCGACTCCGGACACACCCGCAGATCAGCCGATGCCGCAGCCGTCCGGCACAAAAGTAAAAGATGCATCAGGGGCATCCTATCAGGTGACAGGCACAGGCGGTAAGACCCCGACCGTGCGGTATGCGGCACCAAAGAGCAAAACGGGAAGAACCGTTAAGATTCCGGCCTCGGTAAAGATCAATGGAGTATCCTACAAGGTTACATCTATTGCTGCCAATGCTTTCAAGAATAACAAGAAGGTTCAGAAGATTGAGATCGGCAAAAATATCGTATCTATTGGAAAGAAGGCCTTTGCTAATTGCAAAAACTTAAAGACCATTACGATCAGTTCGATGAATCTGACTGATGAGACGATCTCTGAGGATGCTTTTTCCGGTATCTCGGCAGATGTCACGATCAAGGTGCCAAAGAGTAAGTATAAGGAATATAAGAAACTGCTTCGGAAGAAAGGGTTGAGTAAGAAAGTCAGAATAAAAAAATATTGAAAAAAGTGTTGACAACTGTCGAATCAGATGATATTATAGACAAGCTGTCGCGAGCGACTGGCAAAAAAATGGGCTTATAGCTCAGCCGGTTAGAGCGCACGCCTGATAAGCGTGAGGTCGGTGGTTCGAGTCCACTTAAGCCCATTATATGTGAGTTGCATAATCGTCAGCAAAAAATAAATAAAAAAGTTCTTGACAAAAGCGAATGACTTTGGTAAGATATAGAAGTTGTCGCGCGAAGCGAGAACGACAGCGAACATTGATAACTGAACAGTGAAATAACCTTGAAATGATTCAAAAATGAGAAAAAGCAGTATGGAATCAGGTGCGGAACGACAAATTGATTTGTCGGGGCGCAGGTGATGACAGACGGGTTTGGCGAATGCCAAACAGCGAGATGAAGCGCAAGCGGAATCGAGCGGCTTTTTCGAAAAAATGTGAACAACTTTTTATAAACAGTAAAAAACGGTTAAAATTAGCCAAGCGATCATCTTGAACAAAAACAGTTCAAGAAGCTTATATTTTGACTGGAACAAACTTAAATATTTAAACATGAGAGTTTGATCCTGGCTCAGGATGAACGCTGGCGGCGTGCTTAACACATGCAAGTCGAACGGAACTACTTTGATGAGATTCTTCGGAAAGGATTTGATTTAGTTTAGTGGCGGACGGGTGAGTAACGCGT
>JBNMHW010000061.1:0-18637 GCA_050872965.1 bacterium
ATGTCCTCTAAGTAATACAATCTTTAATTTTTCAGACTAAGCAATCTGTACTAACCTGTACTAATCTTTTTTTGACTATGCCAAAAATTGGTCAAATCTTGGTCAAAACCCCTTGACCAACTATATATTTTAGTACATCCACGCTCTGAAACCATTGATTTTCCTGCATTCCTACTTATCAATAGACTTCATCGTCGGGAAGAGCAGCACGTCGCGGATGGCCTGTGAATCGGTCAGCAGCATCACGAGACGGTCGATACCATAACCAATACCACCTGTAGGCGGCATACCGATCTCCAGTGCGTTCAGGAAATCTTCGTCTGTATGGTTGGCCTCTTCGTCTCCTGCCTCAAATGCGGCATCCTGTGCGGCAAAACGCTCCCGCTGATCGATCGGATCGTTCAGCTCAGAGTATGCGTTACACATCTCCCATGTATTGATAAACAGCTCGAATCGCTCTACCTTGGTCGGATCTGACGGCTTTTTCTTGGTCAGCGGTGAGATCTCGATCGGATGATCCATGATAAATGTCGGCTGGATCAGTTCTTTCTCACAATATTCTTCAAAGAACAGGTTGACAATATCACCCTTGGTATGACGCTCCTCATACTCGATGTGATGCTCGTCTGCCAGTTTTTTCGCTTCTGCATCGTCTGCGACTGCGTCAAAATCGATACCTGCGTATTTTTTGATCGCGTCGTTCATGGTCAGACGCTCGAACGGCTTGCCGAGGTCGATCTCGATGCCGTTGTAGCTGATCTTGGTCGATCCGCATACCTTTTCTGCCAGATAGCGGAACATGCTCTCGGTCAGCTCCATCATGCCGTTGTAATCGGTATATGCCTGATACAGCTCCATCAGTGTGAACTCCGGATTGTGACGGGTATCTACACCTTCGTTACGGAATACACGTCCGATCTCGTAGACACGCTCGAGTCCACCGACGATCAGTCTCTTTAAGTATAACTCCAGTGAAATACGCAGCTTTACGTCTTCATTTAATGCATTATAGTGTGTATCAAACGGTCTCGCTGCTGCTCCGCCTGCGTTGGATACGAGCATCGGAGTCTCTACTTCCATAAAGTCACGTCCGTCGAGGAAGTTACGGATCTCCTTGATGATACGTGAACGCTTGATAAATACTTCTTTACTGTCCTGATTCATGATCAGGTCTACATATCTCTGACGATAACGGGTATCGGTATCGGTCAGTCCGTGGAACTTCTCCGGAAGGATCTGCAGTGACTTGGTCAGCAGTGTCATCTCCTCTGCATGGATGGAGATCTCTCCGGTCTTGGTACGGAATGCATAACCCTTTACGCCATAGATATCACCGATATCTGACTTCTTGAAGTCTGCATAAGATTCTTCTCCGATGGCATCTCTGGCTACATATACCTGAATGCTGCCCTTCAGATCCTGAATGTTACAGAAAGACGCTTTTCCCATGACGCGCTTAAACATCATACGTCCTGCGATGCTGACATGGATCGGTGATGCATCCATGATCGCTCTGCGCTCATTGTAATCATTGTTTACGACTTCTTTTTTCTGTGCATCATCAAGTCCTTCTACATCCGGTGCGGGTCTGCCTGCGAGCAGCTTCTCCTCGTGTGCGGTGTAGATCTCCTTGACATCGGTGCTGTGATGTGTCTGATCATATTTTGTGATGGTAAAAGGATCTTTGCCTGCATTCTGCAGATCCTTGAATTTATCGCGACGCACCTTTAATAGCTGGTTGGTATCCTGCTGTGTGCCATTCTGCTGGTTTTTCTCTGCCATGTTTTCCTCCGATTGATGATTAGTTGGATCTCTGGATCTCTAATACCTTGTAAGATAACTCTCCGACCGGTGCCTCGACCGTTACGATCTGTCCGACGGTCGCTCCTAACAGTGCGTGTCCGAGCGGTGATTCGTTGGAGATCTTGCCCTTTAAGCTGTTGGCTTCGGTGGAACCTACGATCTTGTACTCGAGTTCCTCGTCAAATTCTACGTCTAAGATACGTACCTTACAGCCAACGCTGATCTTATCCAGATCGACTTCATCCTCTACGACAACCTCTGCGTTCTTGAGGATCATCTCGATCTCTTCGATACGTGCCTCGATGTCTCTCTGCTCATCCTTTGCTGCATCGTACTCGGCATTCTCTGATAAGTCGCCCTGCTCACGTGCCTCTTTGATCTTCTGTGCGATCTCGCGACGCTTTACGACCTTCAGATCCTGCAGCTCCTGCTCTAATTTCTGTAAGCCCTCGTAAGTTAAAATGTTTTTCTTTGCCATTTTACGCTTTACCTTTCTATATTTTAAATATATTTCATTAAAAAAAGCCCATTTAACCCATGTATTATAGCCGAAAGTCCCTGTACTGTCAAGGATTGTGCGATTTCTCTACAAATTTCTGTAACAGTTCAGCCATCACCGAGAAAATGTGTGAGTCATGCTTGCATGAATGAGCACATTTCACAGGTGATGAGATGAGCGCCTTCTGATGAGCAAAGTTAACTGCGAAGCAGTGGGAAAACGCCGACAGGCGTCTTTGCGAATGGCGCGGGCTGAACTGTTACAAATTTTCCCATTAACTCTTCTAATTGTTCATAACTTTCTACTTCGCTGAGCGCGCGTCTGACATGACTCGCTCCATGATAACCTCCGGTATACCATGCCGCATGCTTGCGCATCTCACGGATACCGACATATTCTCCCTTGAACGCGATCTGCATCCGTGCATGGCGCAGCATCATGTCCGCCATCTCCTGTATGGAGGGCTTCTCTAACGGAGTTCCGGTCTCAAATTCATGCAGGATCTGGGCAAAGATCCACGGATTGCCCTGCGCGCCGCGCGCGATCATATAGCCGTCGCATCCGGTCTCCTCGCGCATACGGATCGCATCGGCTGCCGTTAAGATATCTCCGTTGCCAATGACCGGTATGTGCACAGCTTCCTTTACTTTCCGGATGATTGACCAGTCTGCCTGACCGGAATAATACTGTTCTCTCGTTCTTCCGTGCACTGCGACTGCTGCCGCGCCGGATTCCTGCGCGATATGTGCCAGCTCCGGGGCATTGACATGTGCATCGTCAAAGCCTTTCCGGATCTTGACTGTGACCGGGCGGCTCGTCGCCCGCGCCATCGCTTCTACGATCTGCCCTGCGAGCAGCGGCTGCTTCATCAGTGCAGATCCCTCGCCGTTGTTGACGACCTTTGGCACCGGACAGCCCATGTTGATATCGAGGATGTCAAATGGCACGCCTTCGTCTTCGAGCCGTTTTGCGATGTCTCCCATGATCTGCGGATCTGAACCGAATAGCTGCAATGATACCGGGTGCTCCCGCTCATCGATCGTGAGCATTGCTCTGGTGTTTTTATTGTTATATAGGATCGCCTTGGCACTGACCATCTCCATACAGAGCAGTCCTGCGCCCTGCTCGGCGCACAACAGACGAAAAGGCAGGTCTGTCACACCTGCCATTGGTCCTAATACCAGATTATTTTTTAATGTTACGTTTCCGATCTGAAGCGTCTGCAATATTCTGTCCTACCTCTTCTGCTTTTCATAGATTAACCGCATGCCGTCTAATGTCAGATTGGCATCGTAGATATCGATGGCTGTCGTCTCTGCTGCGATCATCGCGCCGAGTCCGCCTGTCGCTACGACTTTCAGATTGTCAAAACCGGATTCCTCGCGCACTTTTTTGATGATATACTCGGTCTGTCCGATCTGTCCATAGACGAGTCCGGCCTGCATACTGCTGATCGTCTCTTTGGCCAGTATGCTCTTGGGCTTCTTGATCTCGATCTCCGGCAGCTTGGCTGCGTCCTGCCACAAGGCTTTTCCGGATGTACGAATGCCGGGAGCTATGATCACGCTGACAAATTGTCCCTTGTCATCGACCAGGTCATACGTCGTGGCTGTTCCAAAATCGAGCACCAGTACGGGTCCGCCATATTTTTCATAGGCTCCTACCGCATCCACGATACGGTCTGCGCCGATCTGCGCCGGATGATCCGTGACGATCCGTATACCGGTTCTGATACCGGGCTCCACGATGAGCGGATTGACATGCAGATATTTGAACAGTCCGTTGCGCAGTGAATACATGACCGCAGGTACGACAGATGATATGATCGCCGCCGTGATCCGCCCCGGATCGATATCATTTTCCCGCATGAGACTTCTGAGCAGGATACCGTATTCATCGGATGTCCGCGGTAGCTTGGTCGTGATACGCATCGTGCGCAGCAGTTTCTCCTTGTCAAATACTCCCATCGTGATATTTGTATTTCCTACATCTAATGCCAACAGCATGACTATTCCTCCATTTCCTCACCTAAAAAGAATACCCGGAAATACAATTCCAATGCCTCGAGTAGTTCTCTCTTTGTATTTTGCAGCTGCTTGATCTTCAGCACGCTGCCGATCTCGTCATAGAGCAGATCTCCGTCCTCTGCCTCTGTGCGAAACTCCAGATTGCCGTCCTCATCATACACGAGCTGCAGTGTCCCGCCGATGTCCTCTGTATAGAGCACGCACATGATCTTCAGTTCATCCTTGATGCTGTCCGGCAGCCCTTCAAAGTTCTCGTTTAAATAAAATTTCTTTGTATAGGAGCTCGCTCCACACAGAACGATCTCATCGCTCTCAAACATATCCGTATACTCCTCTCACCGATACTTCCCCCGAATCGACCAGCCGGCGTCCATCCTCCGTGTCTACTTCCAATGCACCCTGCGGTGTGATGCCCTGTGCGATGCCGTCATATTCTCCCTTGGGATCCAGAATACGCACTCTTTTGGCCCTATTCACCAGGCAGGCATCATAGACTTCCTTTAACCCGCTCATATCTTGTGTGCGCATAAATATCTCGTAAAAATGCTCAAACTGCTCACAGACTGCCTCCACGAGCGCGGCACGGCTGTAGTACCTGCCACCCGCCAGATACAGACTGGTCGCGCGGTCTGCGAGTTCTTCCGGGAACTGCTCATTATGTACATTGATACCGATCCCGACTACGATATGATTGATATAGTCGATCTGTGTGCTCATCTCTGTGAGGATGCCGCACACTTTTTTGCCATCGATCACGATATCGTTCGGCCACTTGATCTGTACGCTCAGTCCGGTCTGCTCCCCGATCGCACGTGCCACCGCCAGTGCTGCGACCAATGTGATCTGCGGTGCATGTTCCGGCAGCAGTTCCTGCGGCTTTAACACGATACTCATCGCGATGGCGATTCCGGCCGGAACGATCCACGAGCGTCCCCGCCTGCCTTTTCCGCTGTCCTGACGATCTGCCACCACGAGTGTTCCGTGCGGTGCGCCCTCTTCTGCCATCTGCATCGCGGTCGTATTGGTCGATCCGATCACATCATAACACTCCAGTCTCGTACCGATCCATGCGGTTTTGCGGATGCTTTCCAACTCATTTTTATTTAACAGATCCGGTGCACTGCGGATGCAATAGCCCTTATTCGGCACGGAATCGATCTCGTAGCCCATCTCCCGCAGCTGGTTGATCGCTTTCCACACAGCTGTCCGCGACACGCCAAACTGCTCGCAGAGCTGCTGTCCGGACACATATCCCTGCGCCTCACGCAATGTCTGTAAGATTTTCGCTTTCACGCTCTCACTCCTTCATCCTATCTGAGCATTATCTTTTGTTACCTGACCATGATTCAGGCTTATCTGGGCATTGTCGCATACATGATCGCCTTGATCGTGTGCATGCGGTTCTCTGCCTCGTCAAATACAACAGACTGCTCACTCTCGAATACTTCATCGGTGACTTCGAGTTCGGAGAGTCCGAATTTCTCATATACGTCACGTCCGATCGTCGTCTTCAGATCATGGAATGCAGGCAGACAGTGCATAAAGATCGCTGTCGGCTTGGCGTTGCCCATCGCTGCTGCATTGACCTGATAAGGCTTTAATTCATCGATACGCTCCTTCCATACCTCTGTGGGCTCGCCCATGGATACCCATACATCGGTGTAGATGACGTCTGCGTCTCTGGTTGCATCCTCTACATCTTCGGTCAGTGTGATGGTCGCTCCGGTCTTTTTGGCGATATCCTCACAGATTGCTACCAGCTTCTTGTCAGGGAAATATTTTCTGGATGTGCATGCCACAAAATCCATGCCCAACTTGGCGCAGGTCACCATCAGGGAGTTGCCCATGTTATAACGCGCATCGCCCATATATACGAATTTTACGTCCTTTAAATGTCCGATATGTTCTCTGACTGTGAGCATATCTGCGATCATCTGTGTCGGATGGAATTCATTGGTCAGTCCGTTCCATACCGGCACTTCCGCGTAACGCGCCAGCTCCTCCACGATATCCTGTCCGAATCCGCGGTATTCGATACCGTCAAACATTCTGCTCAGGACACGTGCGGTATCGGCGATACTCTCTTTTTTGCCGATCTGGGATCCACTCGGATCCAGGTATGTCACCTGCATGCCGAGATCGTGCGCTGCGACTTCAAACGAACAACGGGTTCTCGTACTCGTTTTCTCAAAAATAAGTGCAATGTTTTTTCCACGCAGTTCATCATGCGGGATACCGTTTTTCTTTTTTTCTTTTAACTCTGCGGCCAGATCGATGAGATATAAGATCTCCTCAGGCGTATAGTCCAGTATTTTCAAAAAGTCTCTTCCCTGTAAATTCATGTCTTTTTCCTCCCATAATCATAAAACGGGCTACCGCTCCGGCAGCCCGCTCGTAGTTATCTGTATGCTATTTTTCAGATGCGATCTCCACAACGGACTTTGCCAGACCTGCCACGCCCTGTATCTCGGACGGGATGATGATCTTGGTCGCTTTGCCGTCTGCTGCCTTGGCGAATGCCTCCAGACTCTTGAGCTGGAGTACGCCTGCATCGGGCTGTGCTTCCTTTAAGAATCTCAGACCATCTGCATTTGCCTGCCGGATCTTTAAGATCGCCTCTGCCTGACCTTCTGCCTCGCGGATCGTAGCTTCCTTGCGCGCCTCTGCACGAAGGATCGCTGCCTGCTTCTCTGCCTCTGCATCGAGGATCGCTGACTCCTTTTTACCTTCTGCAACGAGGATCGTGGATTTCTTCTCTCCCTCTGCCTTCAGGATCGCCTCTCGACGCTCACGCTCTGCCTTCATCTGCTTCTCCATCGCATCCTGGATCGCCTGAGGCGGAATGATATTCTTCAACTCGACACGGTTAACCTTGATACCCCAAGGATCGGTCGCTACGTCTAAAGATGCACGCATCTTGGTATTGATCGTCTCGCGGGATGTCAGAGTCTCGTCCAGTTCCAGATCTCCGATGATATTACGGAGAGTAGTAGCTGTCAGATTCTCGATCGCCATGATCGGATTCTCTACGCCGTATGCAAACAGCTTCGGATCTGTGATCTGGAAATATACAACGGTATCGATCTGCATCGTTACGTTATCCTTGGTGATCACCGGCTGGGGCGGGAAATCTACGACCTGCTCCTTTAAGTTCACACGCTTTGCAATGCGGTCAATGAACGGTACCTTGAAATGCAGTCCAACGCTCCATGTATCCAGATAACCACCCAGACGCTCTACAACCACTGCATGAGCCTGCGGTACGATCTTAATGCAGGAAACGACGATCAGTAACACGATCACCAGCAAAATAATAATCGCTAAGATAGGTCCCATAAAAACACCTCCTGAATAATCCTATTGTCGGCATAATGTCTATGCCGCATATCTATCTCGCATTATAGCAAACAAAAATAAGAAAAACAACCGCTTGCCGTTGTTTTTCTTATTTTATCGTCTGTTTACCTATGAATTTTTATTCTAGAAAAATACATGATTTCCGATCACAAGCCCGTCTCTGCCGTTCGCACGGTGGAAGCTTTTTCTGCCCCCGGTCGGATCTGAACCTGCGAGTGCATCTGCCGCTGCCTGTCTGCAGGAGCTGGAGATGTTACCGCTCGCCAATACTCTGGCGAGTGAACCGTTGCTGGCCGGTCCGAACTGGCCTCTCTGATAGATCACGCCTGAGATGGAGTTGGCGTAGCTGGAACTGCGCACACGATTTAATACGACTGCACCGACTGCTACCTTACCCTCATAGCACTCACTGCCTGCCTCACACTGAATGATCGCTGCCAGCAGTGTCGTGTCGTCTACAGATGCGCTGGTTGCCTCATGCTGTGTCGCTGCAGAAGCTGATGCAGCTGCTGCCTTTGCAGCCTTCTCTGCGGCTTCCCTAGCCTTCTGTGCCGCGATCTCTTCCTCGATCGATACAGCATCTGTGGTGCCTAATTTTACCTTGACATAATCGGCAGATACATATCCGCTGCCTGCCTTGACTGTGACAGCTACCCATCCGTCCTTCTTGTCTGCTTTCTTGTTAAATAATAACTTATCTTTCTTGTCTGCGACAGCGATCACCTTCGCATCTTCATCAGCCTCACTTCTGATCCGGAGTCCGTCTGTCTGGACATATGCATATTTTTTACATACTTTTTTTGCGTTCTTATATGCATCGGATCCGAATACGAGATACTCGTTCTTAACAAAACCTTTGACATCTCCGGATTTGATCTTCGTCCAAGTCTTTCCCTGCTTAACGACTGTCGCTACGGATGTCGGATACAGCTTTCCTACGATCTCGGCATCTGCATCGCCCTTTGCACGGATGCACAGGAAATCCTCTACATCTGCCATGACTTTGTCCTGCCACTCCTGCTCGGTCTTTGACAACTCCGGTGTCTCAGGCTCTGCTGCTTCTGCCGTTTCCTCTACGGTCTCCTCTTCTGACTCTTCTGCTGCTGCGGCCGCCTCACTCTTGGAAGCAACGGTGACCATCTGTGTCTCGGTCTTTTCTACCGATACATCTGCAAGCTGTGCCTGATCGAGCACATCGCTCTCTGTCTGCTCGAGGCTGGCAACGATACCCGCCTTGGCATTTCTGGCTACCGCAACATCTGCTGGTGCCTGTGTCAGATCCTCTGCTGTAACTACTGCGCCGCATACGAGTACGGCTGCCAAAATCATGATTGCAATGCCCTGTGTAATTTTCTTATTCTGATTCATAAAATAACCTCCGCGATATTTGTGTGCGCTGTGCGCAACAGAAAAATTTTGGTTGTATTTCTATTTCTTTACACTATCTTACACATTTTGTAACTTTTTTATTCGTATTTTATTCACAAATGTTAAGAATGTTACGAATTTGTTACAAGCGCATTATAGCAGAGGATTTATGATTTGTCAAATTTTAGTGTTCAAAGCCCCATTTTACGGGTACATCTCCGATAATACCGCATCGAAGATCTGCGCATCGCGCACCTGTTTCTGCTGCTTTTGCAGCTCTAATGCATCCCGCATATTCTGCTCCTGACGGGATACGAACTCCGCCTCCTGCGCCGATTCTTCCTCGTCTGCATCCTCCAGCACGGCTTTCAGATAACCGCTCAACCGCTCCGTCAGATATTTGAGCTGGCGGTTCGTGCGTCCCATCTTGTATAGCTGGCATGCCGACAATATGATCAGCATGATCATCCCGACCAGTACCAGTTTGTCCATCCATGTGTTCAAAAATTGTGTAATCTGTGCCCCCATAGTAATTCCTCCCTTATAATAGATCTGTGTTGATTCCTTATCTATCAATCATGATAGCGCTGTGACAGGCGTATTTCCAGCTTTTTTCATCGCATGTTTCGACACGATCCGCGCAAGGAACGTATCGGATTTCTACCTGTTCCACTTAGTTCGCGCTTGACTTTTCAAATTCGATGTATATGATAAGTGGTAGATGCATATCTATTACCGACAAAGGAGGACTTTGTTTTTATATGAAGAAAATACTGCTAACCGGCGGCGGTACTGCCGGTCATGTCACACCGAATATTGCCCTGCTTCCACATCTGAAGGAGGCGGGTTTTGAAGTTTCTTATATTGGTTCTTATCAGGGTATGGAAAAAGAATTGATCGAGGCACAGAACATCCCGTATTACGGAATCTCTTCCGGTAAGCTGCGCCGCTATTTTGACCCGAAGAACTTCTCTGATCCGTTTAAAGTGGTCAAAGGACTGGGTCAGGCGATCCATCTGATACATAAAATAAAACCTAATGTGGTATTCTCCAAAGGAGGATTCGTATCGGTTCCGGTCGTGCTCGCCGCAAAGTTCTGTCATGTACCGGCGATCATCCACGAATCCGACATCACACCCGGTCTGGCGAACAAGATCGCGATCCCGTGTGCGACAAAGGTCTGCTGCAATTTTCCGGAGACGATGAAATATCTGCCTGCGGACAAGGCGGTTCTGACCGGTTCTCCGATCCGACGCGAACTGTTGCACGGGGATGCATCGGTTGCCCGTGAACTGTGCGGTTTTGATGAGAGCCGTCCGGTGCTCTTTATCATCGGAGGCAGCAGCGGATCGGTAGTGATCAATCAGGCTGTCCGCGAAGCACTGCCGGAGCTCTTAGAGCATTTTCAGGTAGCCCACATGTGCGGAAAAGGCCATCTGGAGCCCTCACTCGCACCGACACAGGGCTATCGCCAGTTTGAGTATATCGGCAGAGAATTAAACGACATCTTTGCCATGAGCGATATCGTCGTATCCCGTGCCGGAGCCAATTCGATCTGTGAGCTGCAGGCGCTGCACAAGCCCAACCTGCTCATCCCGCTCTCGGCAGCAGCCAGCCGCGGAGACCAGATCCTGAATGCTTCTTCCTTTGAAAAGCAGGGATTTTCGAAAGTATTACTAGAAGAAAACCTCTCAGCAAAATCGCTGATCACCGCAGTTGAAGAACTGTATACAGACCGCGAGCGCTATATCAAGGCAATGACGGAAAGCCGCTCACTCGATTCGATCGATATGATCGTTGATCTGTTACAGAAAGTTGCAAAATAACAGCATATGAACATAAAAGAGCTGATGTCCACATCTGTTTGATGAAAGACATCAGCTCTTTTTCTTATCTTTTTTCTTTACTTAACCGCCAGCTTCTCTGCGAGCTCATCCATCTCCTCATCACTGAAATGGTTCTGTGTCCATGTGAGGATCGGTGCATCTTCCTTGTAGCGGGGGATCAGGTGCAGATGATAATGGAATACGGTCTGTCCTGCAACTTTACCATTGTTCTGCATGATGTTGAAGCCGTCGCAGTTCAACACGGTTGTCATATGTGTCGCCATGCGCTTTGCCAGCTTCATTGCCTCGCCTGCAAGCTCACTCGGCAGCTCATAGACATCCGCATAATGTGACTTCGGCACGATCAATGCATGTCCCTTGGACGCCGGTCCGACATCCATGATCACCTTAAAGTCTTCATCCTCGAATAATGTGCGGGAAGGAATCTCGCCTGCCATAATCTTACAAAAAATACAATTCTCGTCTCTCATGTTCATTCTCCTTTTTTACTCTTGCTATTTTTTAATCATGATGCCGCAAATGTAAACAATTCATCCAACTGCCGGAGCGTCTTAAAGTTTCCCTTTGCTGTCATCTCTCCAGTCATAAATGCACGCTGAAACGTCATATGTCCGGCTATGATGGAATCCAGCACTTCGGGCGTGAGCTTCACATAGACGTCCGTTTGTTCCTGCTGCCCATAATGACACACCAGTTCCCCGTGATGAATCTGTATACATAACGGTTTCTTTTTTCCCTCTATGATAAACAGATAATTGACCTCTACATCCGTTCTTCCTGAAAAATGTGACTCAAAATCAATCACATACGCCAGTTCATCATCCTGTGAAGTCTGCTTCATCATTCCACGGAAACGCATCGCCAACTGCTCAATATCTGCCTTCTGCTGCTTGACATAACTGTCATCCGATACATACTGCGAGAGCTGCTCACTCTCCTGCGGGGTAAGCTCCATCTGCGGTGTCCTCTGTACAGACTGCGTCACTGCCTGATTACTCGTCGGCAGACTCTTCATCTTCTGCGAGATCGTCCGATAGAGATTTTCTGCCTTTTTCTCTATAATGAGCGAATAATCCTGATTCATCTGGAAGCTCACCAGATCTTCCACATAGCCGCACAATCCATTACACGGTAATCCGCCAAGTGTCGCCCACGCATTCATCAGGTTCAGTTCTGCCTCCCGTTCACCATAGGTCGTAGACATTACGATCGGCTGCATATAGGTCTGAGCAATCTTCTCCTTATCTCCATACAGCCAGCAGGCATCGAGAAACTGCTGCATGTAACCGCCGATTCCCAGCCATTCTACTGTCGTAGCCAATATGATACCGTCAGCGTCACGGAGCGTCTGGGGAAGTGTGCTGATACTACTCTTGTGCTCATAGATATTATATCGGGTCACACTGACACGTAGTTCCGCCAATACTTCTTCCATCTTATTTAACACATAGATTGTCGGATCGTCAAGAACGCCTCTGCCACCGTAATAAATATTTACCTTCATCTTCTGCTATCCTTTGATTCTGTTAACATTATCTGTGATGAATATAGTATAGTCAATCCGGCGCTAAAACTCAACGTCTTTTTCGGTAAAGTACCGCACACAACACAAATCCTGCGATCGCACCGCCCAGATGTGCCCATCCATCCACACCCTCTACCGTGAACCCATAGCTGATATATAGTATGACGGCAAGCAGCATCCGCGGAATGCTGATAGACTCAAATCTGCCTCCGTTGCGCAGCACGACCCAAAGCAGTGCTCCGATCACACCATAGATCGCACCGGATGCGCCCGCCGATACGCGGTAGTCCCCGGTGAGCAGCATGACAACGAGTGACAGCATGCTTCCTCCGATACCCGACAACAGATAGATCACCGCATATTTCCACTGGCTGACTGCACGCAGCAGCATATCCCCGAGAAAATACAGCATAAACATATTACTGAGCAGATGTTCAGCTCCAAAATGCAAAAACATGGCACTGAATAACCGGTACCATTCTCCGTTCAGCACCAAATCCGGATACATCGCTCCATGCTGCAGCATATATTCTGCACTTCTCGTATCTCCGCGCATGCTCATGAGCACCCAGATCGCAATGTTGATCACGATCAGAAGTACATTGATGTTCAGCCATTTTTTCCGGTAGTTCCTGCTATATTCATTGTGTTCCTGTGTCATTTGATATTCTCGTTCTGTCTCATACATGCTTTCACCTTAGCACGAGAACCTGTGACTGTCAATCATCCGCTCCACTGTCGACACGATTCTGCGAAATCTGCACGCAGCCCGGAATATAATCTTATTATTACCTGTCAATCAATGAGTCCATGCCATTTAAAAGGAGAAGAAAACGATGAAAGCATGTATGAACCGAATCGTTGCACTACTTAGCGCAGGTGCGCTGGCACTCGGCCTTAGCGTAACGGCAGCACCTGCTCACGCAGCATCCTCAAACAAGATGCTGGAGATACCCGTCAACTTCACAAATGATAACTGGGACGCAGACTGGAGCGGCGTTTCCCATTCGGAATGTTCCGTCTGGGGTCTTGGAGCATCTTCTATTTTCTCAGATACCTATACAGTCAGCTACAAGCTCTATATTCCCACATCATTTATGAAAAATGAATCTACCGTCAACTTAAACAGCGGTCTCAACTTCGATGTGATCACCGACGATGAATGGCCCTGGGCAGGCGGCATGGAGCTGCCTTCCGTAGAGTTTCATCAGGACGGCTCCCTGACCAAATGGGATGAATCCACCCAAAGGGATGTCCCGGTCGACTATGCTACCGTCAAAAAAACAGGGGATTTTTATGTGATCTCTTATCAGGCACAGACCATGACCTATCAACCATCCGAATTTGCAACTGCAACAACATCGGATTCCGTTAATATCTCATTCTATAGCGCCGTGAAAGGCATCAATATTTCCGCTGCAAAAGGCGCTGTCTATCTGGATGACCTGAAAATCACCAGAGCAGATGGAACCGTTGTGGAAAATAACACCTTCAATCACCAGCCGGACGGCGATTACCGCGTGGCTCCGAACAAGGGCGAAAATGACGGCAAGCGAATCCGAATCGCTACGATCAAAAATAACAAGATCCTCAATGTTCCAGCCAAAAGGACTGTAAAAATCGGAAAGACCGTAAAACTCGCTCCGATCTCGAGCCCTTCTGTCAAAGTGACTTATAAATCCTCAAATAAAAAGATCGCTACCGTAAGTTCCAAGGGCGTCATCACCGGCAAGAAAGCCGGCAAGGCAGTCATTACGATCAAAGCAAATACCAAAACCGCTAAAGTAACCGTCACTGTAAAATAATCTCCCTCCGGCAGATGCCGGGTGGTATTTAACAAAAAATGTATTCTTCGTTTGCAAAACGCAGGTGGTCTCCGGGCTGTAACCTGCGTTTTTGCCTGTATAACAGCAGTTCCCCATTGAGATACGTTCCATTTCTGGAATTCAGATCCTCAATATAATACACATTTTCCACACATGTAACCCGCGCATGGCTGCGGCTGATTCCCGATGATGCGATCACTCCATCTGCATGTCCATGCGTTCCGCCGATCAGAAATGTATCTCCCTCAATCTGAAAACCCGGCTGCGTACCACTGCCCACATAATTCAATCTACCCTGTGCCTGCGCTCCTGCTCCCAGATAAACAGTCGGATTCTCACTCGCTACGACTTCCTCTTCCGGCTCAAATAAATAGATGGGTTCCGTTTTATATTCTTTGTCTTTTTTTCTGAATTTTTTATACTTTTGCGGTAATTGCTGCAAGAATTGTGTTATCTGCGGGGTATACCGCGTAAGATCTGTCGGAATACGCAAAGTGCTGACATGTGCAGGTTCCGGCGGTGAATCCGTCTCATTGCCGGGAGCCGCTTCCGCTTTTCCAGTCGTTTCCTGCAGCTCTGTCGCCGGTAGCGGCGGCTGCCCGCCAGCCTCGAACTCCTGTGACTGCTCCCATACATACTTCCATACATCTGCATTGGGCTGCTGACAGACCTCGTACAAACCATAAGCCAATGCCACCGCAGTTCTGTCGCTGTGGTCGATCTGTGGCAGAAGCTGTTCGAGCAGCTCACGCAGTGACTCGCGCGGCTCCCTGCTCCACATTGGCTCATAACACAGCTTGATCTGTCCACCGGTCGTATCTACAAAGATCTGCTCCGCCCGCAGCAGCAGATGCTCCGGTTTCAGGTAATACCTTGGTAATTCCTCCTGTAAACCCAAAAGCACCGCAAGCACTTCCTGCAGCAGTTCATGATCCAGCGATCGTTGCTGCAGTCTGTCAGTCAGACTCTGCATACCGGTAATCTGATACCAGAATGTCATATCTCCCTCATGCTCCATACTGACCCAGCTCAACAGACCCATCACCTGCTGCCTGCGCAGCATCCGTTCCGCCAGTTCCCCATCCGGATTCAACGGACGCCCGGGCTCAATGATAACCATATAACTATTTTTCAGATTTCTCTGATATTGAATCTCCAAATATTTCCTCCATTCCCTGTCTGACGGCTTCCGTCCGCCAGATTCGTGTCGCCGGCACAATCTCCTCCAACTGCTCCCAGCCCGATGCCGCTGCAGATACATCCTGACAGCAATCGATCGCCAGCAGCATGCCTGCGGCCAGTGCCATTAAAAACAATGGCATCAAAAGTGCCGCTTCGATGGTATAACTTGCCTGTAACCGTAACGCATGTATACGCTTCATACGACACCTGCCAGCATACATACATATGACACCAGTACAAAAGGAACAAACGCAACGGTATCTTTTCTGCCCTTTTTACGGAAGATCAACAGACATAATGCATATACTGCACAGATAAACAGACTGCATAAAAACAGCTCCAGATTCTGTTCCAGTCCAAGATAGATGCCGGTCACGACCATCAGCACACCGTCTCCGATACCGATCTTTCCTCCGGTGAGCATGGCAAGCAGCAACAATGCAGCTCCCACGCCCATCCCCAGTAAGACATTTTCGATCGTCTGCATCTGCCACAGCATATGCAGTATCACCCCAACAATGCCAAATGCCAGTATTACATTTAAGCGAATCTGTTTTTTTCGGATATCCTCTGCCGAACAGATCGCGAGCATTCCTATGACTGCGATCTGGCTCCACATTTCCCGCATGCGTGTCTACCTCCTGTCTGTGAGATCTTTACCATATAAATTGTTCGTTTTAACCCATTACAAGATAACCCGGTATGATAGCGGTTTCCGTAATCGGTAATATATACTGTGGTTCCTGTGCCTTTACAGGATTCACAGCGTCTGTATGTTTCGTGCGAAGCATTGCGCAGTGTCCGCAGTGCACTCCGGTTCACTGCTTTGATCGACAGATCCAGATAATTGCAGGACAACGACCGGTGATATGCCACACCCTCAGGTGTAATATAAACCCATGCATCATCTTCCGCTGTGCCATCCGCCAGAGAACGGTCTCCGATCCACTTCCTGCTGCGCGCGCACTGCATCAGATGATAGCTGTAGTTTCCGATCAACGGACAGGGCGGATGCATCTCATAGGAAGCATACAGGATGATCTCATCCCTGGTGCATTCAGATGATAGCAGTGATATGCCGCTTTTCCCTCCACGGATAAATTCCACCGGACATTCACTGTCCTCCAAGCCTTTGAACAGCAAAAGTTGTGCCTTCGCAAGCAACGCTGCCTGTAAGTGTGCTCCGTCTGTGATCTCTTCATAGCAATCAACCGCCAGCGAGCGTGAGGCATATAATAAGGCCTCCTCCATGCTCTCCTGTACCCACAGGACTCGAAATAGGAATAAAAAAAATACCATGAATGTAACGACAAGCGGCAGCACAACGACCATCTCCAAGGTCATGGAAGCACGACACCTATATGGACGATATGTACCATCAGATACCCCTGACCCGGCTTTTTTCATCTTCATCTGCTTCGAGGAGAGAGCTATTAATTGACGACACCGGAGTCTTCCTTCGGTGCATAATAATATTTGTGAGAATATGGAAAATCGGTTATTGTGGTCTTTTATAAGGGGTAGTTGTTGGTTTTTCTCTGGTATCAGAGGTATCTGATGATACATATCACAGGATTGTTTTTCTTTCACGCTATTTATCCTCATTCAAATAACTGGCGGTCTCGGATGCTGCGAATGCAAAAGAATCCGTCTCCAGCCGCCGCAGGGTAACGAGATCGGAAAACAGTGGCTTTGCCTCGTAGGAAAACGCCGCCCGGACGGACAATAGCATGGCATCCATGCGGATCTGTGTTCCACTACAGGCTTCCTTATACCACTCCATCAGATCCATCGCCCGATAATTCAAGTCCCTTGCTGACTTTAAATACAACAGCTTTTGCATATAGCCCGGATAATCTTCACCCTGCTCCGTCGTCTTTGCGGTCGCATTCCCAGTCAGAAGCGATCCGATTCCCGATAAGTCACTGCTCCAGCTCTCCGCCGTCTTGATCCACGGGATCCGGCCACCTGACAATAAAGTCCGCACATCTAAAATGCTCTCTGCGTATGCCCATGCCGCTAAAATACCCTGTGCGACCAGCGGAGTCGCAGGTGCGACGGCAAATGCTGCCGCGATCGCTGCTGCCAGCTCATATGCCTCGGCCTGTTTCGCCGCATCTGTCTGCAGATAGAGATAATTGGCACCTTCCCGCAGCGATAACAATGTCTGAACCACACTTTTCAGATTCGCGCGGTCAGATGCTTTTCCTGCCTGAATATATTCGAGCTCATAATCCAATGCACCCGCACTCACAGATCCGGATGTAAAACAGCCAAACTGCGTCTGTAGAAACTGTTGATACAATACCTTTTCATACCAGTCTCCCGAACTGCTCCACGGCTCATTTCCCTGGATCAACTGCCGGTGTTCCAGAGTCGTCGTACGATTGATCTGTTTTCCGGATACCGCCATGCCGCGTGGCATTACGAGCGTTAATACATCCGCTTTTTTCAATTCTTTGATCACATCGATCGGATTCTGCGGCACTTCTGCAGGCGGGGCAGCCGTTTCCCCATTTGCTGCAGCCGCTGCTGCCTGGTCCGCAGCCTGTTTTTTGGCATCCTCAATCTGCTGCTGCGCCTGGTCCATCGCGGATCTGCTCTGCTGTGCCTGATCCATCGCTCGCTCCGACTGCTGCAGCCGCTCCGATAATGTCCGCAGCATCCCAATCGGATACCTTCTCTTCATCGATTCTGCTGCCATCGCCCGGAACGGTGCACCATCATAATCGGTTGCGAGCAGATACTGCTCCACCTCGGCCTGTGCCACATCCATCTGGTAAAAATTCTGTGTCTCATGCAAAAATGATCTCACGCGATCCGGACGCAGATTTTTCTGACTGATCTCCAGCAAACGGCCATTGATCTGCGCAAACTGCAATGACCCGGTGCCATAACCTCCATCCAGCAGGAAAATTCCATACCGGTCGAACAGATCCCGGTCGTATTCTGATAAAACAGACTCCAGTGCGTTTTCCCGCTGCATGCCGCTGTACGCCTCCAGCCCCTTCACGCGGGCACTTTCCAACAATGCCAGCAGAAACGAAGCGATCAGCATGAGTGATAAGCTCGCAAACACGGTAATACTGCCGGAGAGCCTTCCTTTCTCAGACACTTTTGCTCTTACTGCTGATCGTCTTAAAAATATCTCCGACCAGTGTATTCAGTTTTTCTTTAAAGATCAGTACCAGCCCGATCAAGAC
>JBNMHW010000062.1:0-18627 GCA_050872965.1 bacterium
CGCCGGACAAACGTCGCAACTGACGGAATCTGCTGCAATCGCAGCCGCCAGCCCTGCACTACATATTGTTTGTGGACCGTTTTCAATATGTAGATTGGGCATGCGAGCACAAACGCAGTTCGCAAAACTTTAGCAGCGCGAGCAAGGCATTGTCTGATTTTGCTGCCTTTGCACGATGGAACTGAGACTCCAAATTGTGGAAGCCTTTGCTGACACAATTTTGTTTTGCGGAGGCTCAGTGGAATGATTCGTGCAACGAAAGCAAAACAGACTGCTTGCGGGAGCTGCATGTTCGTAAAACAGGTGCCCGTATGCCTACAGATCATAAAAGATAGTTTCGCAGACACATAATAATTGAAGAAATATAAGGAGATACGATAAAATGAAGATAACAATGGCTCACGGAAGCGGTGGGCGTGCCACAAGTGACCTGATCGATGAGGTATTTGCCAAGGCATTTGATAACCCGGTGCTGGATGCGATGGAGGATGCGGCAGTCGTGCCGTCCAGCGCACAGATCGCAATGACGACAGACAGTTTTGTTGTGGATCCGCTGGAATTTCCGGGAGGAGATATCGGACGGTTATCGGTCTGCGGAACCGTGAATGATCTGCTCATGCGTGGTGCTGTCCCGAAGTATCTGACCTGCGGGTTTGTCCTGCAGGAAGGACTGGATATCGGTTTACTGCAGCGGATCGTGCATTCTTTTGCGCAGACTGCGCAGGAGGCAGGTGTGTCCGTAGTAGCGGGAGATACCAAGGTCATCAATGGAACCGGCAGTGAAAACGGAGGTCTGATCATCAATACAGCGGGAGTCGGTTTTGTGCCGGAGGACTGTGCGATCAGCGCAGCGAGCTGCCGGCCGGAAGACGTGATCATCGTATCGGGCAATCTCGGAGATCATCATGCGGCGATTCTCTCACATCGTCTCGGTATCGACAATTCGATCAGGAGTGACTGTGCACCATTGACGGAAATGGTGCAAAAATTACTGGAACAGAAAATACAGGTGCATTGCCTGCGCGATGTGACCCGCGGCGGGCTGGCGACAGTGTTAAAAGAACTGGCGGAGAGTTCGCATGTGACGATGGAACTCGATGAGGAGGCACTTCCGGTCGATGCACAGGTGCGGGATTTTTGTGGATTGATGGGACTTGATCCGTTGTACATGGGCAATGAGGGCAAGCTGGTGGCGATCGTGGCCGCAGAGGATGCGGACCGGGCAAGAGAGATCATTGCGGGCTGCTCATACGGCGCAGATGCGGCAGTGATCGGAAAAGTCACGGATGAGGCACCCGGCATGGCATGCATCCGCACGGCGATCGGCGGAAAACGTATCCTGGATGTGCTCTACGGAGAGGGATTACCCCGTATCTGCTGAGAGGTACGGACAAACAGACCGGCTCTATGCCGGAAAACGACAGAGGAAGTTATATGACATATCAATTCAGTGAATCGCAGCAGGAGGCAATCACACAGGGAGACGGTGCGACACTCGTGCTGGCAGGACCGGGATCGGGAAAAACCTCCGTTATTACCGGAAGAATCCAATACTTGATCGAGCAGGAGCATGTTTCGCCGGACCGGATACTTGTGATTACGTTTACGAAGGCGGCCGCAGGAGAGATGCGGCTGCGGTTTCAGGCATTGCAGGAGGGGCGCAGACTGCCGGTACAGTTCGGTACCTTTCATGCGATCTTTTTTTCAATTCTAAAATATGCCTATCATTATCGTGCAGATCAGATCATCACCCCTGAGTGGAAATATGCATTCCTGCGGGAAATATTGGCAGGTTATCATCTGGGAGAGGATGAACAGCAGGAACTGATGGAAAATCTGCTGGCAGAGATCAGTGCGGTTAAAAATGAGCAACTGGATCTGAAGCACTATTATGCAAAGTGTTGTGGCAGTGAGCAGTTTCGTGAGATCTATGCGGCTTATGACAGAAAGCTGCGGGAGAACCGGCTGATCGATTTTGATGATATGCTGACACTCACCTATGAGCTGCTTACGCAGCGGCAGGATCATCTTCAGGCCTGGCAGCAACGGTTTCAGTATATTCTCGTGGATGAGGTACAGGATATGAACCGGCTGCAGTATGAGGTGCTGCGTATGCTGGCTGCGCCGCAGAACGAGCTGTTTTTAGTCGGGGATGATGATCAGTCAATCTATCAGTTCCGCGGTGCCAGACCGGAGCTGATGCGCAATTTCGTGAGAGATTATGCAGATGCAAAACAACTGTATCTGAAGGAAAATTACCGCTGCGGATCACAGATCGTGCGGGCTGCCGGCTGCCTCATATCGCATAACCGTAACCGGTTTGCAAAACAGATCACGGCTGCGGGCGGACAGACGGGACAGGTAAGCGTTACGGAATACCCGTCAGCGCTTCGGGAAAACCGGGCAGTCATTGCGCAGATCAAAAAACGTATGTCACAGGGGATCGCGCCGTCCGATATGGCAGTCCTTTTTAGGACAAACCGCCAATCCGGTTATCTGCTGGAAATGCTGATGCAGGAGGGCATCCCGTTTTATGCGAAGGAGCATGTGCCGCTTGTCTATGACCACTGGATCGCGAAGGATATGCTGTGTTATCTGAGACTGGCATCGGGGGACCGCTCCAGAGGATTGTTTTTGCAGGTCATGAACCGGCCGGTGCGTTATCTGAGCAGGGATGTGCTGGATGAGCCACAGATTGATCTGGATAGCTGGGAAGCGGTATATGAAGAACAGCCGTGGATCGCGAGGAGGATCGCACAGCTTGCGGAGGATCTGCAGGTGATGTCACATATGGGACCGTTTGCCGCGATGAATTATGTGCGCAAAGGAGTCGGTTATGAGGAGTACGTCATTGAATATGCGAGAACGCACGGACAGGATGCGCAGGAACTGCTTGCGGTGCTGGATGAACTGCAGCAGTCGGCAGTCGGCTTCCCTTCCCTGCATGAATGGCAGGAGCATGTAGACGCATACCGGATCCGCATGCGGGAGGAACAAAAGAACCGGGAAAACAGAGGGGACGGTGTACAGATACTGACACTGCACGGAGCGAAGGGACTCGAATTCGATACGGTATTTATTCCGCAGTTGATCGAGGGGCAGCTTCCCTACAAAAAAGCAGTATTGGATGCCGATATTGAGGAGGAACGGCGGTTATTCTATGTCGGCATGACGCGGGCAAAGAATTGTCTGATGATCTCTCACAGCAAGACTTTGTATAATAAAGATGCCACAGCCTCAAGATTTTTAAGTGAGCTTGAGACTGCGGCACCGGAAACGTCTGATCGTTAGATGGATCGTGGGGATCAGGGGAGATCGTTGAACTCCTGCTCATCCAGATATTCATCAAAACGGTCGGACACTTTTTCAAATTCTTCTTCCGTATCAATGTTTTCCAGAGAAGGAGTGCCATCTTCATCCTCATAATAACGGTAGATGTATACCTCGCCTTCCTCCATCGGCTCATCGTTCTCATCAACGGGAACGAGTACGATATAATCCTGTCCGTCTACTTCGAGGATCGTCAGGATCGCGCATTCAACGCTTGTCCCATCATCCAGATCGAGAGTGACACGGTAATCATCAGGATCGTCTTCTAAATTATTTTCAAAGATTTCGTTTTCGCTCATATTAGGTTCCTCCTGTGCGTGAATTGGTGATGTGATACCGCCATTATAGGTGAAAGCAGGGCAGGCTGTCAAGCAGCGGATGAATGATGGCCGGATATAAAAAGTTGTATGCAAATACATAGGAAACTGGTATAATACATTTGAAACAGATCAGATAAAAGGCGGAATAGTTATGACAGAACAGATCACAGAAGGAAACTACGGCAGATTCGGTGCCAGCAGACTGGCGGACGGAATCTGTTTTACATTTGAAGGGGAAAAAGAACAGGAGTGCGCGGTTCGTATTTATGAGAAGCGTGCACATAAGCATACAGCAGCAAAACAGCAGGAAGATACGAAAGAATATCGCGATATTCCTGTACCCGCAGAGTATTGTGTGGGAGCCGTGCGGTCTGTATGTGTGCGGGGACTGGATCCGGCACGCAGTGATTATAATTATGTGATCGATGGCAGAGAAGTGGTCGATCCCTATGCAGGACGGATCGTAGGGCGTGAGAAGTGGGCGGATGGCAGCCGCTATGACCACGGAATGCAGGTGCGCAGCGGATTTGAACCGGTCGGCTTTGACTGGGGGGAGGATGCGCATCCGGAGATCCCACGCAGGGAGATGGTCATGTACAAGCTGCATGTCAGAGGCTTTACAAAGGATGCCGGAAGTGATACGAAGCACAGGGGAACCTTTGCGGCGGTTCGTGAGCGGATCGGATATCTGAAGGATCTTGGCGTTACGACACTGGAACTCATGCCGGCATATGAATTTGAAGAGCTGATGGAGCCGGAATGTGCGGATGGGGAGATGGATTTTTCCGGATGGTCGCCGCAGGCAGTCGCAGGCTACCGGATGCTGCAGCAGGAGAAAGCCAGCCAGGAAAAGCTGGTGCCGAAGATCAATTACTGGGGTTATGGCCCCGGCAATTATTTTGCACCGAAGGCGAGTTATGCGGCGGGATCAGATGCGGCAGGAGAATTCAAGGAGCTGGTGCGCGCATTACATGCCGAGGGCATGGAATGTGTCATGGAGATCTATTTTGATGAGCAGGAAAATCCCAACTATGCGGTGGAAGTGCTGCGCCACTGGGTATTGGAATATCATGTGGACGGATTTCACCTGATCGCACCGCAGCGTGTCATATCCGGTGTGATCTGTGATGTGCTGCTGCGCCGCAGCAAGCTGTTTGCAGCTTCATTTCCGCAGGAAGCATGGGAGCGGACGGATCGCTATCCGCATCTTTTCCTCTATAATGATGATTTTTTATATACGGCGCGCAAACTGCTGAATCATCAGGATGGAAATGTGGTCGAATTTTTCAACCAGCAGCGCAAGCAGCATCCACAGATCGGATTCGTCAATTATATCGCGAACAATAACGGGTTTACACTGGCAGATGTGTTCAGCTATGTGAATAAACATAATGAGGCGAACGGAGAGAACGGGGCAGACGGAAATGAATGGAATTACAGTGTCAATTGCGGGATCGAAGGTGCATCGCGAAAGAAAAAGATCTTACAGCAGCGGCAAAGGCTCATGCAGCAGGCGATGGCTGCCGTCGTATTTGCACAGGGAGTGCCTTTGATACTGGCGGGAGACGAATTCGGCAATTCGCAAAACGGCAATAACAATGCATATTGTCAGGACAATCGTACCGGCTGGGTCAACTGGAAACAAAAGGAAAAAAATGATGTGTATTTTGAGACTGTCAGACAGTTGCTGGCAATACGCAGGGCGCATCCGGCACTGCGCAGTGACAGACCGCTTCATATGAGCGATTATGAGGCACATGGACTGCCGGATCTGTCTTATCACGGTGCGCAGGCCTGGAGCGGGGACATCTATCCGTCCATGCAGGCGGTGGGAGCAGCTTATTGCGGTGCCTATGCGAAAGAAACGCAGGATCTGTATATCGGCTGGAATTTCTCACAGGGAAAAGCGGTACTGGCATTGCCAAAGCCGTCTGACGGATCTCACTGGCAGATCGTATACGGCGATGGAACCGCAGGGCAGGAAAGTCTGGAGATGCCTGATTCGGGCGTGACAGTGCTCGTCTCGGTATCCTGAGAGGAGGCGGGTATGCCATATAGCAGAAAAATCGGTCTGTCGACCTTTGATCTGAAATGTATCGCGGTCGTGACGATGCTGATCGACCATATCGGTGCATTTTTATATACCGATCAGGTCTGGCTGCGGTATATCGGGCGGCTGGCCTTTCCGATCTACTGTTTTCTGATCGTGGAGGGGTATTATCACACGAGAGATGTGAGAAAATATATCGGCAGGCTGGCGGTGTTTGCCCTGATCTCGGAGATCCCGTTTGATCTGGCATGTGTGGGCAGTGTGGTGTATATGGATCATCAGAATGTCTATTTTACACTGGCGCTCGGACTGCTGTGCATCTGTGTGATCGACCGGCTCGGATGGAATCTGATGAGTGCAGGGCTGCTGGTGGTGACCGGCCTGCTCACATACTATGTGATCCGTCCGGATTACGGTATTGGTGGACTGCTCATGATGATCGGATTTTATCTGTTCCGGAGGCAACCGTTGAACCGGCTGCTGTGCATCGGGGCGATCAATTGTTTTTGTTACGGACCGATTCAGTGGGCGGGAACGTTTGCGCTGGTTCCGATCCGGTTTTACGATGGAAAAAAAGGACCGTCCGCAAAGTATTTCTTTTACGCATTTTATCCGGTACACTTATTATTGCTGTACCTGATTCGGAGGTATTTATGAAATGTCACTTGAAAAAGCATATAAGCATCTGAAAACCGTATGTGCGCATCGCAGACAGGTGCGGAAGAATTGTTTTCGCATGGGGTTGTACTGGCAGGGACTGACCCACGATCTGTCCAAATTCTCTTGGGCGGAATTCCGTATCGGTGCGAAATATTTTATGGATGACCAGAGCCCGCACAACGGAGAACGTGCGGAGTACGGCTATTCGACCGCATGGCTGCACCATAAGGGCAGAAACAAGCATCATCTCGAGTACTGGCTGGATTATGATGTCAAGGGAGATCACCGGATCGCGGGTATGCGGATGCCGGAAAAATATGTGGCGGAGATGGTCGCAGACCGGATCGCGGCATCCAAGATCTATAAAAAAGAAAAATATACCGATTCATCGCCTTTGGAGTACTATATGCAAAAGCGTGATTATCATATCCTGCACCCCGAGACGCAGGCGTTGCTGGAACAGTTGTTAAACATGCTGGCAGAAAAAGGGGAGGATGAGACGTTCCGGTATATCCGTGAAGTCGTTCTGAAAAAATAGTGCGACTGTGAAGGTATTGGGCAGTCACAAAATAGTACAGACTACCGCGCGGGAAAATAAGTGGGAAAGGCACAGGAAAGCTGTCCGGGTCATAAAATGTATTAAGTTCGCTTTGATAGATCGGAGAAAAGCGATTGAAGACATTTTTGCCCCCTCTGACGCAGCCGGAGGAAAAGGAATATATCGCACGGATGAAAAGCGGAAATCTGGAAGCGAAGCATGTGCTGGTGGAACGCAATATGCGTCTGGTTGCGCATATTGTGAAAAAATATCAGAATGTGGACGAAGAGATGGAGGAGCTGATCTCCATCGGAACGATCGGCCTGATCAAGGCAGTCGGCACCTATAACGATACCAGAGGGAGCAGACTCGCTACCTATGCCGCCAGATGTATCGACAATGAGCTGTTGATGTATCTGCGCACAAAGCGCAAGACATCGCGGGAGGTGTCTCTCTATGAACCGGTCGGAACGGATAAAGAGGGCAATCAGATCCGTCTGCTCGATATCTGCGAGAGCGATGACCCGGATGTCGTAGAGACGCTGGATCTGAAATGGCGGATCGGTCTGCTGCGGAAGATGATACCGCAGATCCTGTTTGGCAGGGAACGCCAGATCATAATGCTGCGCTACGGACTAAACGGAGAGCGGCCGCTCACACAGCGTGAGATCGCAGCCAGAATCGGGATCTCACGTTCCTATGTCAGCCGGATCGAGAAAAAGGCATTAAAACGGCTGCGGGATGAATTTGAGGCACTGGAAACCGCGGTACACGAATAAAGGTTTCATATATTTTACTTTAAAAAAGATGAAATCCATGCTACAATGGATTCATCTTTTTTTCGTAATAACAGCATTTCCCATGTAGCACGCAGAGAGGAGTCGATATGTATAGTATCGTAACAACTGCGATTCTGCATGGAATCGACAGTCTGCCGGTATCGGTAGAGGCAGATGTCAGTGATGGGCTGCCCATCTTCGAGATGGTCGGCTTTCTTGCATCAGAGGTGCGTGAGTCGAAGGAGCGGGTGCGAACCGCTTTGCGTAACTGCGGACATCAGCTCCCGGCCAAACGTATCACGATCAATCTATCCCCTGCAAATATCAGAAAAAGCGGAAACGGGTTTGACCTCCCGATTACGGTAGCGATCCTGACGGCGCTCGGTATGATCCCACAGCAGACAATCGCACAGACACTCGTGATCGGCGAGATCGGACTGAACGGATCGATTTTAGCGGTGGACGGCATACTGCCGGTGATACTCATGGCTCAGGCACAGGGCATACAACGGTGTATCATCCCGCGGCAGAATTATCACGAGGCGGCGGTGGTAGACGGCATCGATATTTTTCCGGTTGATCATATAAAAACAGTCATGGAAATCTGTGACAGCGCATATACCGTAGAGAAACAGGCACCGCAGGAAAATGGGTTCACCGCGCAGGGGAGGCATACGTATCCGGACTTTGCGGATGTGAATGGACAGCGGATGCTGCGCAGGGCATGTGAGATCGCAGTCAGCGGCATGCACAATCTGCTCATGATCGGACCGCCGGGAGCGGGAAAAACGATGGTCGCGAAACGTATCCCGGGTATTTTACCGCCGATGGAGCGCGCCGAGCAGTTGGAGGTGTCCAAGATCTACAGTGTGAGCGGCATGCTGCACAAAAACAGCGGTCTCATCACAGAGCGTCCGTTCCGGGCACCTCACCATACGATCAGTCCACAGGGACTTGCGGGCGGCGGGACGATTCCCAAGCCCGGTGAAGTATCATTGGCACACAGAGGGGTTCTGTTTCTGGATGAATTACCCGAGTTCCAAAAGACAACGCTGGAGATCCTGCGGCAGCCGATGGAGGATGGCTCGATCACGATCACACGCGTCAACAGCAGCCTTGTGTATCCGGCAGACTTTCTGCTGGTCTGTGCGATGAATCCATGCAAATGCGGATTTTATCCGGATCGCAGCCGCTGCCACTGCAGCAATACATCGATCCGGCATTATCTGACGCGGATCAGTCAGCCGCTGTTAGATCGGATCGATCTGTGCGCGGAGGCGGAACCGGTCAGCTATCAGGAGCTGACGAGCAGTGCACACGAGGAATCGTCTGCGCAGATCAGGGAGCGCGTGCTGGTGGCGCAGCGGCTGCAGCAGGAGCGTTTTGCAGCCGAGAACTGGTTTTTCAACAGCCAGATACCGGGTGGCAGAATCGAGCAGTATTGTGCACTTGACCGGAAAGGGACAAAATACATGGAACGTGTGTATGAGAAACTGCAGTTATCGGCACGCGCTTATCATAAAATACTCAAAGTAGCGCGCACGATCGCGGATCTGGATGCCAGTGAAACGGTAAAAGTGCGGCATCTGACGGAAGCAGTCTGCTATCGCAGCCTCGACAAAAAATTCTGGGAGGTGTAGGAATGGGAATGGTGAGCAAAGAAGCAGATATTGTATACGCATACTGGCTGGCAAACGTATCGGGAGTAGGCAGCAAGACGATCCACCAGCTTTATAAATACTGCGGCAGCGCAAAGACGATCTATCACATGAGCGGCATTGAACTGAAAAAACTCTATGGGATCACGGAGCAGACCGCACAGCGCATCAGTGATGCAAAAAAGAAGTGGGATCCGGACCGGGAATGGGAGCGTCTGACCCGCAGTGGTGTTTCATTTGTGTCACTGGAACAAAGCAACTATCCGAAACGGCTCAGGCATCTCTATGACCCGCCGTATGGACTGTATTATATCGGACATCTGCCGGAGGATGTGCAGCCGTCCGTCGGTGTCGTCGGAGCAAGAAACTGTTCATCCTACGGAAAACAGATGGCACAGCGCGTTGGAAAATGTCTCGGATCAAACGGGGTGTCCGTCATCAGCGGCATGGCACGCGGGATCGACGGTTATGGACATGAGGGAGCGATGGACGGGGGAGGCAGAACCTATGCGGTGCTCGGCTGCGGGGTCAATGTCGTCTATCCGCCGGAGCATGCCGCGCTCTATGAGCAGATCGCTGCGCATGGTGGCATTTTGTCCGAATATCCGCCGGACATGCCGCCGCATCCGGGTTATTTTCCTATGCGAAACCGGATCATAGCAGGTCTGTCGGATGCACTGATTATAATAGAAGCAAAACAAAAGAGCGGTTCCCTGATCACGGCAGACTGCGCACTCGAGCAGGGCAAGGATGTCTACGCGGTGCCGGGACGTATGACAGACCCGTTGAGTGCAGGCTGCAATCACCTGATCCGTCAGGGAGCCGGTATCCTGTTGTCACCCGAGGAAGTGATATCTGAGCTGGGGCTTTTCATTCAAAAAAATAAATTGCCCCTTGAAAAGTCTCAACGCTTGGTGTATAGTTGCCTTGATTTGCATCCAAAATCTATGGAGGAGCTCTGTCGGGAAAGCGCACTGGATCCGGTCACTCTGGCCGAATTATTAGACGGATTGGAAGAACGCGGACTGGTGCGGGAGACATGGAAAAATCATTATATATCGGTAAACTAGAGGAGATACATGGGTAATGGCAAAATATCTGGTGATTGTGGAGTCACCTGCAAAGGTGAAGACCATCAAGAAATTTCTCGGAAAAAACTATGAGGTGGCAGCGTCCAACGGACACGTGCGGGATCTGCCGAAAAGTCAGCTCGGGTTTAATCCGGAGAATGACTTTGAACCAAAATATATTACAATACGCGGCAAAGGAGACATTTTAGCGAATCTGCGCAAGGAAGTCAAAAAAGCAGAAAAAATCTATCTGGCAACTGACCCGGATCGCGAGGGAGAGGCTATTTCGTGGCATTTGTACTACGCATTGAAGCTGCAGGATATGCCCGATAAAAAAGTATACAGGATCACATTTAATGAGATCACGCAGTCGGCGGTGAAGGCATCGCTCAAGCATCCGCGTGAGATCAATATGGATCTGGTCAATGCACAGCAGGCACGCAGAATGCTCGACCGTATGGTCGGCTACCGGATCAGCCCGGTGCTCTGGAGCAAGGTAAAACGAGGTCTGTCTGCCGGACGTGTGCAGTCGGTGGCACTGCGTCTCATCAGTGACCGTGAGAACGAGATCAACGAATTCATACCGGAGGAGTATTGGACGTTAGACGCGGCACTGTCGATCCCCGGAGAGAAGAAACCGCTCATTGCAAAGGTGGACAACAAGGACGGCAAGAAATTGTCATTATCCAAAAAAGAGCAGGTAGAGGCGGTCAGACAGGAACTGGAGCATGCCGATTTTCAGGTAAAAGAGATCAAAAAAGGCGAGCGGATCAAAAAAGCACCGTATCCGTTCACAACGAGTACCCTGCAGCAGGAGGCATCCAAACGGCTGAATTTTTCCACACAGAAGACGATGCGGCTCGCGCAGCAGTTGTATGAGGGTGTGGACATCAAAGGACAGGGAACGGTCGGTATTATCACATATCTGCGTACCGATTCCGTGCGTGTCGCAGAGGAGGCAGAAGCGGCCGCGCACACATATATTGCCGAAAAGTTCGGCGAGGATTATGCGGCAGGGCATGTGCAGGATAATAAGTCAAAGGGCAAGATCCAGGATGCGCACGAGGCGATCCGTCCGACGGATATCGCGCGTATGCCGGTGCTGATCAAGGAGTCGTTATCCAGAGACCAGTTCCGCCTGTATCAGTTGATCTGGAACCGTTTTGTCGCGAGCCGCATGAATCCAGCACGCTATGAGACGACCTCCGTTAAGATCGCGGCGGGCAGCTATGGGCTGCATGTATCGGCATCCAAACTCGCATTTGAGGGATTTTTATCTGTCTACAGTGCGGATGATGAGGAAAAAGAAGAGAGTAATGTACTGCTCGGTTCGATCAGTGAAGAGACACCGCTGTCTTTGAAAGAACTCGATGCAAAACAGCATTTTACCCAGCCTGCGCCGCATTTTACCGAGGCATCGCTGGTAAAGACACTCGAGGAACACGGCATCGGACGCCCGAGTACGTATGCACCGACGATCACGACGCTGCTGGCGAGACGTTATATTACAAAAGAACAGAAAAACCTGTATATGACCGAGCTCGGTGAGGCAGTCAATTCGATCATGATGCAGGCATTTGAGACGATCGTGGATGAGCATTTTACCGCCAATATGGAATCACTGCTCGATATGGTGGAAGAAGGCAAGGTACAGTGGAAGACGATCATCAGCAATTTCTATCCGGATCTGGAGAATGCAGTCGCTGAGGCGGAGAAGAAGTTAGAAAAGGTTGAGATCGCAGACGAGGTCACAGATGTGGTCTGTGAGGAATGCGGACGCAATATGGTCATCAAATACGGCCCGCACGGAAAGTTTTTAGCGTGTCCCGGATTCCCGGAATGCAGGAATACCAAGCCGTATCTGGAGAAGATCGGTGTACATTGCCCGTCGTGCGGCAAGGAGATCGTCCTGCGCAAGACCAAGAAGGGCAGACGTTATTACGGCTGTGAGAATTATCCGGACTGCGATTTCATGTCCTGGGCAAAGCCGGTAGAGAAAAAATGCCCCAACTGCGGCGGTTACATGGTGGAAAAGGGAAATAAACTGGTCTGTGCGGATGCACAGTGCGGTTATGTAGAGGCAAAGAAAAAGGAAAATTGAAATTTGTATCTAACTATTTGAACTTTTCGTTGTATTTTCAGAAAAATGGGTGTATGATTCTCATATATCCATTTTTTGATACACAATAATCAGCAAACAGATGGATCATTCATGACATGAAATTCGCGAATGAAAGGAAATGAGCTATGAGTGTACAGCTTCTGGACAAGACAAGAAAAATCAATAAGTTGCTGCATAACAACAATTCATCAAAGGTAGTGTTCAATGATATCTGTGAGGTGCTGACGGATATCCTCTCTTCGAACATCCTTGTGATCAGTAAAAAGGGCAAGGTGCTCGGAGCCAGTCAGGCAGACGACACGCCGGAGCTCAGTGAGCTGATCGTCGATGAAGTCGGAGGATTTATTGATTCGATGTTAAATGAGCGGCTGCTCGGGATCTTGTCCACCAAGGAAAATGTCAATCTGGAGACACTCGGTTTCGTGACGGATATTAAGAATTATTCGGCGATCATCGCACCGATCGATATTGCGGGTGAGCGTCTGGGTACACTGTTTGTGTATCGTATGGAGCAGTCCTATGATATAGATGATATCATTCTGACCGAATACGGCACGACGGTTGTCGGTTTAGAGATGCTCCGCTCGGTCAATGAGGAGAGTGCGGAGGAGAACCGCAAGATCCAGATCGTAAAGTCAGCGATCTCAACGTTGTCATTCTCTGAATTGGAGGCGATTATCCATATCTTTGATGAACTCGGCGGCAAGGAGGGAATCCTCGTTGCGAGCAAGATCGCAGACCGCGTGGGTATCACACGTTCCGTGATCGTCAATGCGCTGCGCAAATTTGAGAGCGCCGGTGTCATCGAGTCGAGATCTTCGGGTATGCGCGGCACGTATATCAAGGTGCTCAATGATGTTGTCTTTGACGAGCTGGAGCAGGTCAAGAGAGAACAGAAGAAAAATTAGGACAAGAATAGCATACAGTTACAGGAAAACAAATGGATTTGTGAAAATGTAAAGGGATTTACCGGATGGGTAGATCTCTTTTTTTGTCCATATTTAGTATGCGAATGTGACAAAAAATACTATAACTATGTAAAAATATAAAAAATACTTGTGTTTTTGAGAAAATAAATTATACTAGAGATAGTACATAGGTGTACTGGGTACAAATTTGAATTTTCAGAGTATAAATATACAATTTGTCTGATCGGAAATACCGACATCCGGAAAGGAGTAGAACATGCTGCAGACAAACGCATATGATTATATCAATGTGCTGGACAAGGCGCTGGATGCCAGCAGCCTGCGGGAGACAGTCATAGCAAACAATATGGCAAATATCAATACACCCGGATACAAGCGCCGTGAAGTGGATTTTGAGAGCCTGCTGCGTCAGGAACTCGACAATATCAAATGGAATTCACTGGATGAGAAGGTACAGAATGTACAGCTCAGCCATCTGGATGCAGGTGTCCATTTTGATATGCAGGCATACGGTTACGATTATCGTCTGGATGGCAATAATGTGGATGTGGATGTGGAGAATACAGAGCTTGCATCCGAACAGCTCCGTTACCAGCTCATTGCAGACAGCGTGACGCAGGAGTTTTCCAGACTGCAGACCGCGATCGGTAAGTAGTGCTTCAGAGGAGGAATAGAGAATGGGACTTTTTCAGTCATTTGACATCAGTGCGTCCGGCATGACCGCAGAGCGTTTCCGGACGGATATTATTGCGCAGAATATTGCAAACGTGAAGACGACACGTACGGAGGATGGGACACCGTACCGCAGACAGGTTGTGACTTTTGCGGAAAAAAGAGTGAGCCCGTTTCAGGAGGTTCTTGCCGGACATGAGCAGAAGTTCAAGGGAACCGGTGTCAAGGTCACGAGTGTGCAGGATGATACAACGAGTGATTATATCATGGAGTACGATCCATCACATCCGGATGCGGACGAGAACGGATATGTATCATACCCGAACGTTAATATTGTCACAGAGATGACCAACCTGATCGATGCCAGCCGCGGCTATGAGGCGAATGCGACAGCCTTTGAGGCGAGCAAGGCGATCGCACAGGCGGGCATTCAGATCGGTAAGGGCTAAGGAGGAATATTAGATGGATATATCGGCACTTCGCTATGTACAGTCTGCATCGATACAGCAGGCAGCGGATCAGAAAAAGACGGATGGAGACAGTACGTTTGATTCCGTTTTTACAACGGCAATGAATATGCTCGATGAAACGAACCAGTTGCAGAATAAGGCAGAATCATTAGAGGTTCAGTTTCTGCTCGGAGAAGCGGAGAACACACATGATCTGCAGATCGCCCAGACAAAGGCATCGACTGCACTCAACTATACGATCGCTGTGCGCGACAAGGCGCTGGAGGCGTACAACAGCATCATGAACATGCAGATGTAGTGAGAATGATACATAAACAGGAGAGACGAAGACCATGCAGGAACGATTGAGACAGGTTTTAGAGCGTATCTTGGACTGGTGGAAAAAATTCAATAAAAAGCAGAAGGCACTTCTGCTCAGTATTGTGGCTGCAGTAGCTATTGCAATCGGTCTGACGTCATTTGTCATGACGCGTCCGAAAATGGTCGAACTGACGACTTGTGAGGACACCAAACAGGCAGGCGAGGTGAAACAGTTACTGACAGACAATGATATTGCCTATGAGGTCAGTAGTGACGGACTGGTGTTTACGATCAATGCAAAGGACGAGGCAAATGCGAGAATTCTGCTCGGATCAAACAGTATTCCGCTCAGCGGATTTACGATCGATGATGTATCAAACGGCGGGTTTACCGCGACAGAACAGGATACCACGCGCCGTTATCAGGTCTATCTGGAGCAGCAGTTAAAAGAGACGATCGAATTTCTGGACAATGTCAAGGAAGCAAAGATTCGTATGAACATTCCGACGGATGACGGAACACTGATCGCACAGAAGGAGCCCACATATGTAGGAGTTGTGCTGGATCTGGACGGAGAGATGGACGAGGAACAGGCGGCAGGGCTGGCCAGACTCGTCGCCGTCGCAGTCGGCAATGATAATACAGATGATATCTCCATCATGGATACGAACAATAATACATTGTTTGCAGGTGGCGATGAGTCTACTTCGATCGGAGCGGCGAATTCCCAGTTATCCCTGCGCCAGAAGTATGAGCAGGGTGTGAAAAAGAGTGTCAAGGATGTCATGATCGGTACGGAAGTGTTCAATAACGTGGAAGTCGGTCTGAATCTGGATATGGATTTTTCAGATGTGGATGTGACCGATCATGAGCTGTATGCACCGGATGGACAGACGCAGGGTTATCTCGATTCCGAGCAGACCTATGATTCCGAGGCGACCGGTGGTCAGGCAGCGGTTCCGGGAACCGATTCCAATGATAACAATTCTTATGTGCTGCAAAATGGGGATGTGACTTCATCTTCAGTCAGCGAGACGAAGAAGGACTATGTACTGAGCGAGCGTCTGACAAAGACAAAGGGCGCTGCCGGCAAGATCAACTATGATACATCTTCCATCTCAGTCGTAGCGACGACATATGTTACATATAACGAAGACACGATGAAGAAAAACGGTCAGTTGGACGGAACGACCTTTGATGAGTTCAAGGCGAACAATTCCGCACGTGTCAAGACAACGGTAGATCAGGACTTTTACCAGCTTGTCGCAAATGCGACCGGTATTCCTGCTAATAATATATCGATCGTTGCCTATGAAGTGCCGGTATTCCAGTATTCTACCGGAAGTGGACGTACCGCGGCTGACTATTTCCAGATTCTTCTGGCAGTACTGATCTTCGCACTGCTTGGCTATGTGGTATTCCGCAGTACGAGAAAAGAACAGGTACAGGAGCTCGAACCGGAGCTGTCAGTGGAGTCATTATTAGCTTCTACAAGAGAGAATGAGAGTGATATGGAGGATATCTCCTACGCTGAAAAATCAGAAGCACGCCTTCTGATCGAAAAATTTGTAGATGAGAAACCGGAGGCTGTAGCATCGCTGCTGCGCAACTGGTTAAATGAGGATTGGGATTAGGAGTGAAATTCCATGGCAAATGAAGAACTTACCGGTGTGCAGAAGGCGGCGATCCTTCTGATCGCGCTGGGACCGGAAAAATCCGCGACAATATTTAAACATCTCAAGGAAGATGAGATCGAAGAACTGACACTGGAGATCGCCAATACGCGAAGCGTGTCTCCACAGACCAAAGAGGCTGTTTTAGAAGAGTTTTATCAGGTATGTCTTGCACAGCAGTATATTGCGGAGGGTGGTATCGGCTACGCGAAGGAGTTGCTGGACAAGGCGCTCGGCGAGGAACAGGCACAGGCAGTCATTACCAAGCTGACTGCGTCACTGCAGGTACGCCCGTTTGAGTTTGTCCGCAAGACAGATCCGTCTCAGGTGCTGAACTTTATTCAGGATGAGCATCCGCAGACGATCGCGATGATCCTGTCTTATCTGTCATCCAGTCAGGCAGCGATGATCCTCGGAGCGCTGGCACCTGAAAAACAGGCGGATGTTGCAAAGAGAATCGCGATGATGGATCGTACCTCTCCGGATGTCATCAAAGAGGTGGAGAGTGTGCTGGAGCGTAAGCTGGCGTCACTGGCAAACCAGGATTACACGATTGTCGGTGGTGTGGATGCGATCGTCAATATTTTGAATACGGTAGACCGTGGTACAGAAAAACATATTATGGAGTCTCTGGAGGTCGAGGAGCCGGAGCTGGCAGACGAGATCCGCAAGAAGATGTTCGTTTTCGAGGATATTCTGCTGTTGGACGACCGTGCGATTCAGCGTGTGCTGCGTGATGTGGAGAATTCCGATCTGGAGGTCGCACTGAAGGGATCAAACGAGGAAGTCAAGAGTGTCGTACTCAAAAACCTGTCCAAGCGTCTGGCTGCCATGATCGAGGAGGATATCGAATTCATGGGACCGGTACGTATGAAAGATGTAGAAGAGGCACAGCAGAAGATTGTTGCAGTCATCCGCAAGCTGGAGGATTCTGCTGAGATCGTAATTTCCAGAGGTGGAGGTGACGAGGTCATTGTCTAATTTTTATCATGGAAATTATGTTGTCCGCGGCGAGCAGGTGCGCCGCGTGATCAATGCAAATGACCGTATTGCCCAGAAAATGCAGGAGATCGAGCGGGAACAGAAGCAGGCGCGCCGCGAGGAACTGAAGCGGCTGCGTCAGGAAGCGATCGACAACGGAACGATCGATGAACATCCGGAGTTTAAGGAAGGGCTGTTCGCAGAAGAACTCGAACCGGAGATGCCGGAGGAACCGCAGATCGATTATGTTGCGCAGGCGAAGGAAGAAGCCGCGCAGATCATAGAGACGGCGCAGGCGCAGGCCGCGCAGATCCATGAACAGGCAATGGCTGAGGCACAGCAGCTTCGCGAGCAGGCGAGACAGGAAGGCTATCAGACCGGACAAGAGACGGCAGTACAGGAGGCCGCAGCGAGGGAGCAGATGCAGAATGATGCATATGCGGCGAAGAAACAGGAATTGCAGGGCCGGTATGACGAAGCGCTTTCCGGTCTGGAGCCACAGCTTTTAGATACGATACTGACCGTGTTTGATGAAGTGTTTGACATGCAGTTCCGCGGAAAACGAGAGATGCTGTTACAGCTTGTCAGACATGCGATGCGTGGAATCAGAGAAACAAAATATTATAAAATACATGTATGTGAGTCAGAACTGGATTTTATGCGGGAGCGTAAAAACGAGCTGCAGGAAAAGGTTGGCGATGATGTGACGATCGAGATCGTGATGGACCCGTCACTGACCGAGAGCCAGTGCATCATAGATGCGGATTCCGGTGTCTATGACTGCAGTCTGGATGTCGAGCTTGACAATCTGACACGCGATCTGAAGAGCCTGTCACTCGGATGATGCTGTTTACATACGGATACAGTTGGATTTGAATGATCGTTGACAGAAGGATATTGGAGTACAGGGCAGATGGATATGGGCTATGATGTAAGCAGATATCTGCAGGTCACAGACCGTTTTTTTTATAATTGTTATGGAAAAGTGGCAAAGGTTGTCGGCTTGACGGTAGAATCAATCGGACCGGAAGCAAAGCTGGGTGATCTTTGCCGTATAGTTGTGGATAAAGATGCA
>JBNMHW010000063.1:0-18529 GCA_050872965.1 bacterium
CAGATAATGCTGTACAATTACTTCTGTGATCTCATCACCCGCAAAAGGGATCATGCCGTAGGCGATAATACTGCCGTCTCTCGTGATACAGATATCGGATGTTCCCGCGCCTACATCGACCAGCGCGATATTGAGCATCCGAAAATGCTCCGGGATCGCGACATTGATCGCAGCGATAGGCTCCAACGTCAGATTGGCCACTTCGAGTCCTGCGATCGCCACTGCGGCATACAATCCGTCGATCACGTCCTCCGGTAAGAACGTGACGATAATATCCGCAGAGATGACTTCTGCTTTATGTCCCTCCGGATTGGAAAAAATCTCATCATTGATATAATATTTGACAACTGAATAACCGACACAATAGAACCGGTATTTTGTATCATTCTGTTCACGCAGGATCGTCTGTGCCTGCTCTACGCCGAGTAGTTCGAGCGTATGGATCATCTCCCCGGATACGACTGTCTCCTCCGGATACTCATAATCCACATGCGTCGTCACCGTCTTCAGCACACGACCTGCCGCAGCGATACATACGTCCGTCAGCGGCTGCTCGATCATCTCCTCCAGTTTCGCCTTGACGATCCGGATCGTCTTTCCGACTTTTCCGATATCATGGATCTGACCATCCAGCATTGCCCGTGTTCCATGCTCCATGCTGTATTGTGCGATCACATGAAAGGTCTCCTCTTCATCCCGGTAACCGACCGTTCCGACGACATTTCGTGTGCCGATATCCAGACCGAATACCAGTCTCTGATCTTCTACTGTATGTGTGTCCATCTCACTTCTCCTCGTTTGCATAAAGATGTTTTATCTGCTCCAATACATGCTCCATATCACCGTCATTATCGATCACGACTGCGCAATGCTGACGATAGACCGATTCCGGCAGCTGTGCCGCAAAGATCCGTTCTACCTTATCGGAGCTGTAGCCACGATCCGTCATCAGACGTTTTTTTCTCGTCTCTTCCGATGCGTAGACATACCACAGTTCATCACACACTTCGTCATAATGCTCCTCGATCAGCAATGCAGCCTCCACGATCACATAATCATAATTGCCGGCCTGCCGCTCTTTTTCCACTTCTCCAAGGATATATTCCTTCACCGCAGGATGAACGATCCCATTGAGTGACTTTCTTTTCTCATCATCGGAAAACAGAATCTGCGCCATGGCCACGCGGTCGATACTGCCATCACTGCGCCAGATCTTCTCCGCGGAAAATAATTCATGCAGCTTTTTATAACAGGGTGTTCCCGGCTCCATCTGCTCATGTGCGATCTCATCCGCGATCAGGATCCGTACGCGGTAGAGCTGTTTCATTGCCTTTAATACCGTCGTTTTTCCGGCTCCGACTCCGCCGGTCAATCCGATAAATCTCATCTGTGTCCAACCTCACTATTTTGCTTCATACCAGTTGTGTCCGGTATGCATATCTATCTCCAGCGTAACTGCCAGATCGGCCGCATGCTGCATCTCGTGCTCTAAGATCCGGGCGACCTGATCCTGTTCGGACAGTTTCGTCTCAATCAGCAGTTCATCATGCACCTGCAGAATCAGCCTTGAGGACAATCCTTCCTCCGCCAGCCGGTCATGCACTCGGATCATGGCAATCTTGATGATATCTGCCGCTGTTCCCTGAATCGGTGAATTCATGGCTACACGCTCACCGAATGAGCGCTGCATGAAATTGCTCGAAGTCAGCTCCGGTACGGGTCTTCGCCTGCCGAATAATGTCGTGGCATAGCCTGTCTCCTTTGCCTGCGCTACCATCTGATCTAAAAATTTCTTGATCTTCGGATAAGTAGCAAAATACTGCTTGATATACTCTGCCGCTTCCTGTCTGGTGATACCCAGATCTTCTCCCAGTCCGAACGAACTGATTCCATAGACAATACCGAAATTGACCGCTTTTGCATTTCTTCGCTGCAGATCCGTCACTTCATCGAACGGAATATGGAACACCTGTGAGGCCGTGATCCGGTGAATATCCTGCGCCTCGCGATATGCCTCGATCAGAGTCTGATCTCCTGACATATGCGCCAGCACACGCAGCTCGATCTGTGAATAATCTGCGTCCGTGAACACATGATCTTCGCCTGGCAAAAATACCTTGCGGATCAGTCTGCCCAGTTCCATGCGGATCGGTATATTCTGCAGATTCGGTTCCGTACTACTAAGTCGTCCGGTCGCCGTGATCGTCTGCTGGAATGTCGTGTGAATGCGTCCATCCGCCTGAATGCATCCTGCCAGTCCTTCAGCGTAGGTAGAACGCAGCTTTGTGAGCTGCCGGTATTCTAAGATCTGTGCAACGATCGGATATTCCGGTGCCAGCTTATCTAACACATCCGCTGCCGTGGAATAACCGGTCTTCGTCTTTTTACCGTAAGGCATCCCCAGCTTTTCAAACAGAATCACGCCTAACTGCTTTGGCGAATTGATGTTAAACTGTTCTCCTGCCGCCGTATAGATCTCCTGCTCCAGTTCGTCGATCCGTCCCGTCAACTGATCGCCGTATTCCTTTAATGCATCCGCATCAGCGATCATACCGGTCTGCTCCATATCCGCCAGGACAAAGATCAGCGGCCGCTCGATCTGCTCATAGAGCTTTTTCATACCCTGCTCTTCTAACTGTGTCCTCATCGGCTCATATGCCTGATAGATCGTCATCAGCTCATCCGTGATCATCTGCTGTGCTCCGCCCCGGGCTGATTCATCCGAAAGAGCCTTTTTTAACGTCAGTTTGCCGATCAGATCCGCTCGGGTCGGATACATCCGGCCCATAAACTCTCCCGCCAGATCCTCATAAGGATATTCATGCCGAAGCGGGTTGAGCAGATACGCCATGATCTCAAGATCGTCAAACTGTTCCCGGATCGCAGGCTGTACGCCCTGCGGATACAGCAGCTTTAATTGCGGCTTGAGACCGGTCGTCCGCAGTCTCTTTCCCGACTGAATCAATTCACGCACCAGATCTGACAGCTGCTCTGACGTATGCCGTTCATCGCATGCGATCCAATACACGCACTCTTCCCCTGCACAGACCGCCAGTCCGAGCAATTCCTCTTTTTCTGATCCGGATTTTCCGGATGTTTCCAGATACAGCTTACATGCAGCCTGATCTCCCAGAGCGTCTAGCGCAGTTCTTATCTCGTCCGGCTCTGTCAGGACTTCTAACCGGACTTGATCCTGACGGGCATCCGTGGTCTGATCCGGTGCAGCCGCAAACCGCTGCAGCATATTTTTAAATTCCAGTTCACGGCACATCGTATAGGCCTCCGGCGTATACAGGTTCCCCAACTTTGCTTCGGAGAACGCAAAATGGAGCTCACAATCCAGTTTGATCGTTGCCAGCTCTTTACTCATCTGTGCCATATCATAATGTTCACGCAGCGCCTCACGCACACGTGTCTGTCTGATCTCGTCAATATGTGCGTACGCATTCTCGATACAGTGATACTCACCGATCAGCTTCGTCGCACCCTTTTCTCCGATACCGGGGACTCCCGGTATATTATCCGAGCTGTCACCCATCAGTGCCTTTACATCTATAAATTCCTTCGGAGTCACCAGATAGCGTTCCATGACATCCGCAGCATAATAATCTTCGATCTCCGTGCCTGTCTTTTTCGTCTTCGGAATACGGATCTTGACATGCTCTGTCGCCAGCTGCAACAGATCACGGTCTCCGGACACGATAGATACATCCATCCCGTTCTGCTCTGCAAGATGGGACAATGTTCCCAGCAGATCATCTGCCTCCAGCCCTTCCTGCTCAATCGTTCTGATACCCATCGCCCCAAGCATCTGCTTCATGAGCGGCACCTGTTCCTTCAATTCCGGCAGCATCGGCTTACGTGTACCCTTATATGCATCATACATCCGGTGACGGAATGTCGGCGCACTCACATCAAAAGCGACTGTCAGATACTGCGGCTGCTCTTCCTCTAAGATCTTGAACAGGATATTCAGAAAACCGTATACCGCATTCGTATGCTGTCCCTTTGCATTTGTCAGATCCGGGATCCCGTAAAATGCCCGGTTTAATATGCTGTGTCCGTCAATCAGGACTATCTTCTCTCTCATCTATTCGTCCTCAACCAATGTGAAAAATTTCGTATCGAGTTCGGGATACGACCGTTTTAATGATAACGGCTTACCCGACATCGTGAGGAAGCAGTGACTGCTCTGTGCAACAGCGCGCAGCTCACCGGTCTTCTTATCTGTCATCTCATATACGACCTTGAGTTTGACACCGTTATAGCTTACCACCTTCGCATCGATCACGACCGTATCTCCGAACCGCACCATGCTCTTGTATTCGCAGTTGACAGATATGACCGGACTGATGATCTCCAGTTCTTCCATTTTATCATAGCCAAATCCCATCTGCTCCATCAGATCCATTCTGGCTTCTTCCATCCAGCGGATGTAATTGGAATGATGAACGATACGCATCTGATCTGTCTCATAATATTTGACATGATGCTCATAAGGTGTCATCTTGATCTTCTCCGGTTTGTAAACATCTACTCTAGTATCCATTTTTAAAACCTTCTTTCCTTAGCATACCACATAGCTATATAGATTTAATTATGACATACAAGATATAGAATTTCAACCGCTGTCTTTTAATTTTATTTTATATACAGTCCAGCCATCACCGGGAAAATGCGCGAGTCATGCTGCCTCTAAGTATTCCCAGTAGTCATCCTCATCCGCAAATAACATATACGCTCCGTCTACATATCCCATATAACCGCCGGCTACATAATATCCTTTTCCCATCGTCCGTTCCTCCTGTCTGCAGGTAGATTCACCTGACCTGCCCTTGATCTGAATTGATTTTACAAAAAACTCAGTCCCATAAAACGGACTTTCAGAAAACAGCTTGACATCTATACCACAGATATGATATTTCTATTAGTAGACAGTCACTGACGGATACGTGAAATGACACAGTGTGGCTGGTCTTATCTTTTATGCCGACCGTCTGGGCAGCTTTTCAAAACATTTGAGAGGCTGCCCTTTTTTCAGCAATACGATTCCGTCAGTTCTTTGACACATACTACTAACAAAGGAGGTATTTGTTATGAAAACAGATATTGAAATCGCACAGGAAGCCGAAATGCTCCACATCCGCGACGTGGCAAAGCCCTATGGCATTGACGAGGATGATCTGGAGTTATACGGCAAATATAAGGCAAAGCTCTCAGACGAGCTGTTAAACCGGATCTCAGACCGTCCCGATGGCAAGCTGGTTCTCGTAACCGCCATCAATCCCACACCCGCCGGCGAAGGCAAGACCACGACCAGTGTCGGTCTCGGTGAAGCCTTTGGCTATCTGGGTAAAAAAGCACTGCTCGCCCTGCGTGAGCCCTCACTCGGACCGTGCTTTGGCATCAAGGGCGGTGCCGCAGGCGGCGGATATGCACAGGTTGTCCCGATGGAGGATCTGAATCTCCATTTTACCGGTGATTTCCATGCGATCACTTCTGCGAACAACCTGTTAGCTGCGCTGCTCGACAATCACATCCAGCAGGGAAATGAGCTGAATATCGATACCAGACAGATCGTATGGAAGCGTTGTCTGGATATGAATGACCGCGTACTTCGCAATATCGTAGTCGGACTCGGCTCCAAAGCCGACGGATTTGTCCGCGAGGATCACTTCGTGATCACGGTAGCGACAGAGATCATGGCCATCTTATGTCTGGCCGAAAATATGGAGGATCTGAAGGCTCGTCTCGCCAAGATCATCGTTGCTTACGACTATAACGGCAACCCGGTCACAGCAGGCCAGCTGCAGGCAGTCGGTGCGATGGCCGCTCTGTTAAAGGATGCGATCAAGCCCAACATGATCCAGACACTGACACATACCGGTGCACTCGTACACGGCGGACCGTTCGCCAACATTGCTCACGGCTGCAACAGTGTGCGTGCGACCAAGACAGCATTAAAGCTCGCTGATATCGTGATCACAGAGGCCGGATTCGGTGCTGATCTCGGTGCCGAGAAGTTCTTTGACATCAAGTGCCGTATGGCAGGATTAAAGCCCGATGCAGTCGTGCTCGTCGCTACCGTGCGTGCCCTCAAATATAACGGTGGCGTTGCAAAGGCGGATCTTTCAACCGAGAATCTCGATGCATTGAAAAAGGGTATCTGTAACCTGGAAAAACATATTGAAAACCTTCAGAAATACCATGTGCCGATCGTAGTTACCCTGAACTCCTTCGTCACAGATACCGAAGCCGAATACGAATTCATCAAAAACTTCTGCGAGGAGCGCGGCTGTGAATTCGCATTATCAGAGGTATGGGAGAAGGGTGCCGAGGGCGGTGTTGCTCTGGCCGAAAAGGTATTACAGACTTTAGAAGAAAAGAAATCAGACTTTGCGCCGCTCTATCCGGACGAACTGCCGCTCACGGATAAGATCGAAACGATCGCAAAAGAGATCTACGGAGCCGACGGTGTCACTTACTCACCTGCCGCTTCCCGTACACTGAAGAAACTCACTGATCTCGGTTTTGGCAATCTGCCTGTCTGCATCGCCAAGACACAGTACTCGCTGTCCGATGACCAGACCAAGCTTGGCAGACCAAGCGGCTTCAATATCAATGTGCGTGACGTATACGTCAACGCCGGAGCCGGTTTTGTCGTAGTGATCACCGGCGCGATCATGACAATGCCCGGTCTTGGCAAGACACCTGCCGCTTACGGCATCGACGTAAATGCCGACGGAAAGATCACCGGTTTATTCTAATATTACATACCATATGATATACAAAAAGCCTGTACCGGTCATATTCGATCGGTACAGGCTTTTTCGCTTGTATGATTTAATTTCTGTCAGGCTTCGGATTCACCGCTGTCGGATCCTCCTTCAAAAGTTCCTTGTAATCATCCTCACTGATGTAGGAATGTGCATTGGAAATACGCGCATTCTCCGCTGTCAGATATACCTTCTCACGGTAATAGGTCACAACAGGTGTGCCTACATCTACAGCTTCATAGAGCTTTTTCGCGATCTCCGGCGGTACGTTGATGCAGCCATGCGAACCGGATGTCAGATAGATCTGATCTCCGAATTTGCTGCGCCATGACGCATCGTGAATGCCGACATTATATGCATAAGGCATAAAATAGTCTACGGGTGAGGAATATCCTTCTCCTACCAGCGTCGCATTCCGCTGCTTATAGACGATCTTGAACACACCATCCGGTGAACCATTGTTTCTGCTGAGATTACCGGATACGATATCCGTATCGATCTTCAGTTTGCCTTTCTCATAATACCACAGATGCTGATTGGTATAATCGATCTCCACATAAGTCGAACCGATATCATTTGCCCCATATTTTTTAGCTACCTGTGAATAGACAGGCTCACGCTCGATATGTCCGCCCTTCGCCAGGTCCTCATAGATCTGTTCCTTTTCCTTTTCTTTGTCGATGACCCATCCATAATCACCGCCGGCGACGCTCAATGTGTCTCCCAGTGATGTCTTAAATTCACGCGGATCTCCATATGTATTATATGTAGATGCCATCTGCTGGACAAAATTGGTCACTTTTTCATCATCGACACTCACCTGATAATCATCATCCACATCCAGCCAGGACTGGATCACCTCGTTGGTCAGTTCATAAGGTTCCTGTTTGCCAAATGTGTAAGTGATACTCGATCCGTAATATTTTTCGATCGTATCCATGCATGCGTTCAGTTTGGAATCATCGCTGTAAACGGCAGGATTCTGATAATATGCTTCCAGATCGAGCGTTGTATCGCCTTCCGTGACCGCCTGTGTCACAGCTGCAAGCACCTCATCAAAATCAAGTGTTGTGCCCATCACTTCGGGGACGAGCTGATAACCGTCATCCACCCATGCGATCTTCGCATCCTCCGGCGCAGTCATCTGATCCGCCTGCGTGCAGGGCAGATCCGCCAGTTCCTGTTTCAGTTTCTGCTCATCAAACGTGGTATCCAGTTGAATATCCTGCGTTTTCTGTGTTTTCCGCTGTTTGATCCAGTCTGTAGCATCCTGCTGCTCTAAGATCTGTTCGATCTCTCCGTTCGGCACATACGCATAATCGATGGAAGGACCGGTAATGTTGTACTTCTGATCCTCTCTGCCGTTAAGCGTCAGCAGATAATCCGCCACGAAACGTGCGACTTTATCCTCGGCCTCCTCTGCCGTCAGTTCTGATACATCTACGCCACTCATCTCCGTTCCCGGAAAGAAATGGGTCCTGTAGTGTCTGACTCTGGCGTAAAAGATACATCCAAGTCCGATCAATATCAGAAGTGTGACTGCCACTGCCGCTGACAACACCTTATGTCTTTTTACAAATTCTGCCATATTACCACCTGCATTTCCTTATATTTCCTGGGTCGATTCCCCCGGCCGCAACTCGGCCTTAAATATCTGCTGGTTATTTTTGACCGGATGCTCTCCGATCAGATCTAACAGCATCTTGATCGATGCGCGTGCCATCTCCTCCTTCGGCTGGCAGATCGTTGTCAGCGAAGGGTGATAGTACATCGCCATCTCAATTCCGTCAAACCCGACCACCGAATAGTCTTCCGGCACACGTTTTCCGGATTCTAACAGTGCCTTACATGCACCGATCGCGGTCGTATCCGACATTGTAAATAACGCGGTAAACTCTCTGCCTGATTCCAACAGTTCCTTCGTCACGGCATATCCGTTGGCCGGTGTAAATGCCTCGATATCATCCTTCATATATAATACGAGACCCGGATCTACTTCTATGCCATGTTTTTTCAATGCGCGCACATATCCCTGATAACGGCTCCGGCCGATACCACGGTCTGCATAGGTAGGCCGGATGATCGCGATCTTTTTGTGTCCGAGACTGCACAGATAATCAACGATCCGGTAGCTTTCCTCCTCATCGTCGATGGACACGTAATTCACCTCCGGGGTCAGTAGTGTCTTATCCGGTGCAAATGTACAGAGCACATAAGGGATCCCCAGTTCCCGGAACTCCCTTGCCTCCCGGTCCACGCGTCCTCCGAGAAAGATGATTCCCTTGAGGCGCTTTTCTTTCGCCAGTTCCTGTGCGACTGCCAGTTCATCTTCATCCTGCTGCACACGCTGTAACATAAATGTATAGTCCTGATAGCCCAATTCCTGCTCGAATGTCTGAAACATTGCCAGGAAAAACGGGTTATCGATTCCCTTGATCAGTATCGCGATCGTATTCGATTCGGTTCGCTTCAGATTGCGTGCACTGTTGTTGGGAATATAATGGTTCTCTTCGATCACCTTCATGATCTTTTCTTTTGTCTCCGGATTGATGTCCGGATGGTTATTGATCGCGCGGGATACGGTGCTCACACCGACACCGCAGATACGCGCTACATCTTTAATCGTAAATTCAGCCATTGTCTGCTCCACTGATCTATCTGTACATCGGTGACTGCCTCTTTTCTTGCAATCAATCACCGTATGCAAATTTTCATACATCAAAATATATCACATCAAAGAAAAAAGGGCAACCTTTCAAGCCGCCCTCCATTTCTTTTTCACGCTTTTTTCAAGCTTTTCTCAGTCTTATTCTGCTTCCACAGTCTCCTGTGTCTTGTTTTTCTTTTTTCTGGTCCGTCCGTACACAACGCTCATCTCATAGATCTCTTTTGCAAGCGCCTCTGTCGCCTTGCCCACGCTCATACGCCATTTCCAGTTTTTGCCGAGAGTCGAGGGCTCGTTCATACGAGCCTCGTTTCCCAGACAAAGATAATCCTGCATCGGAATCACGCATCGGTCAGCTACCGAAGACATTGCCAGAGCGACCAGGGAGTGAACCAGACGCTTCCTGTCAGCTCCTTTTTCGTCCAGGTAGGCCTCTACCAGCTGTCGATCCTCCTTGCTGATACTATCCAACCATCCATAGAGAGTCTCATTATCATGAGTACCGGTGTATACCACACAATTTTTGTTATATACATAAGGAATGTAATCATTGGCACCGGCATCGTCTCTCGAATCAAATGCAAACTCCAATACTTTCATATTCGGCCAGCCTGTCTTTGCAACCAGTTCACGTACCGAATCCGTGATAAAGCCCAGATCCTCAACAATAATATTCAGCTTGCCGAGCTCCTTTTCGATCGTCTCAAACAATTCATAGCCCGGTCCGTCCTCCCATGCACCATGCTCTGCGGTCGGTTCGCCTGCAGGGATTGCATAATAAGAATCAAAGCCACGGAAATGATCGATCCGGATAATGTCATACAACTTGTAACAGGTTTCCATGCGTCTGATCCACCACTCATATCCGGTCTTTTTATGTGCCGGCCAGTCATACAGGGGATTTCCCCACAGCTGACCGGTCGCTGAAAATCCATCCGGCGGACAGCCGGCAACAGCGATCGGCTTGCAGTCTTCATCAAACTGGAATAACTGCGGATTGGCCCATGCATCGGAACTGTCAAACGCAACATAAATCGGCAGATCACCAACGATCTGAATATCTTTTGCATTTGCATAATCTTTTAACTGTTTCCACTGCTGGCTGAACTTATACTGAAGATACCGGTAAAATTCGATGTCTGTCTTCAGTTTCCGGCGGTATGCGTCTAATGCTTCCGGCTTACGAAGGCGGATATCATCTTCCCATTCACTCCAGCATGCCGCATCGTGATCTGCCTTGATCGCCATATACAGCGCATAGTCATCCAGCCAGAAACTGTTTTCTGCACAGAATTTCGCATAGTCTGCATCCGTATCCAGACGGGAACGCTCAAATGCTTTTCGCAGGACCACATAACGCGCAACATACATTTTTCCGTAATCGATACTGGTATCGTCACTTCCGAAATCTGCCTCATCACATTCTGCCTCTGTCAGAACGCCTTCTTCGATCAATGCCTCAAGACTGATGAAATAGGGATTGCCGGCAAATGTCGAGAATGACTGGTACGGCGAATCACCGTAACTCGTCTGTCCCAGCGGAAGGATCTGCCACAGCTTCTGCCCTGCAGCCTCCAGAAAATCTACAAATGCATAAGCCTCCTTTGAAAAACAACCGATTCCGTATTTTCCCGGAAGCGCACTCACCGGTAATAAGATGCCACTACTTCTTGTCATTGTCTCTATTCTCCTCTTAACCCTTTACGGCGCCTGCCACAACGCCTTCAATAATATATCTCTGGCAGAACATATAGAAGATGACGATCGGAATGATTGCCAATACAAGCATACCCATCATTGCTCCCATATCGATCGCTCCGTATCCACCTTTCAGATACTGAATTGCGATCGGAATTGTCTTATATTTTGTAATATCCAATACCAGATACGGTAACAGATAGTCGTTCCAGATCCACATCGTCTGCAGGATCGCTACGGAAATACATGTCGGCTTCAGCACCGGAAGTACGACCTGGAAAAAGATCTCCAGAGGATTACATCCATCGATCATCGCTGCCTCTTCGATCTCGATCGGAATCGATTTGACAAAGCCGCAGAACATGAATACCGCAAGTCCGGCACCAAATCCAAGATATACGATGATAATACCCATCGGGTTGCCCATGTGCATCATATCAGCCAGCTTGGAAAGTGTAAACATAACCATCTGGAACGGTACGATCATGGAAAATACACACAGATAATACAAGGAACTGGTCGCTTTGTTCTTCACACGTGTAATATACCATGCACACATAGATGTGAACAGGATGATCACTGCCACGGACGCAACCGTAATCCAGAGCGAACATCCGAATGCCTGGAAAAATCCGATCTTTTTAATACCGTTTGCGTAGTTTTTCAAACCTACAAATGCCTTTCCGGTCGGGATTGAAAACGGCATCTTGCTGATATAGGTTTTCTTTTTAAATGAGTTGATCAGCACCACAAAGATGGGGAATAACCACAGTACACTCAGAATCGAGAAAAAGATGGTGCCAAACGTAACCTTATTTTTCTTATCCATTACTGCTGTACCTCCTTACTTCTTGTAGCACGTAACTGTATCAATGCGATCGCTGCAACTAAGATAAAGAAGATCACAGCTTTCGCCTGTCCGACACCTTCCCATCCGGTTCTGCCGTAGAAGGTATCGAAGATATTGAGTGCGAGCATCTGAGACTTATCAGACGGCGCACCACCCGTCAATGCCATGTTCTGATCGAACAGCTTGAATCCATTGGTCAATGTCAGGAAGCTGCAGATCGTGATGGACGGCATCAGCATCGGGATCGTCACATTTCTTAAGATCTGCCATTTATTGGCTCCATCGATCTTTGCTGCCTCAATCAGTTCTCCGGGGATATTCTGGATACCGGCGATATAGATGATCATCATATATCCGATCTGCTGCCAGTTCATCAGGATAACGAGTCCCCAGAAGCCATAAGTGGCACTATATGTCAAAGTACGGTCAAAGTATAACAGGACACCGTTGATGATCAACTGCCAGATATAACCTAATACGATACCACCGATCAGGTTCGGCATAAAGAATACGGTTCTGAATACGTTTGTACCTTTCATTGCTTTCGTCAGTAACATCGCGATCGTAAATGCAAATAAATTGATGGTGATCACGGATACGATCGTGAATAATGCTGTATACCACAGCGAATGTACGAAGGTCGGATCCTGAAAGACCTTCAGATAATTGCTAAAACCTACCAGTTTTGCATCTGTAACTGTCGTAAATTTACAGAATGATAAATAGATTCCCATGATAAACGGGATGATAAAGCCGATCAGAAATGCTGCAAAGGTAGGAAGTACAAAAATCGGCCCATATTTTTTCATGGATTTTGTGTTCATAGTCTGGTTCACTCCCTTAAATTAACGGTTCACTACACATCCCCATATACGATATGTAGTAAAAATGGGCGGTTAAGAAACCGCCCATTATTCATTTGTCTGTTATCACAGATTACTCTGCGTGAGCTGCTGCATACTCTGTAGCCCAGCCATTCACAAATGCATCCTCAACTGCTGACCAGTCTCCGGTGCCCTGTGCGTACTCTGTCAATGCTGCTCCTACATTATCCTTCCATGTCTCTGAAGGGATAGATGAGAAGTTCCATGATACTGCTGTCTTGCCATCTGCAATGTAGCCATCAGCGATTGCTACTAACGGGTTAGAAGGCATATATCCATCATCAAAGCTCTTGAAAGGTGTTAAGAATCCCATGGTGTTTGCGATCGCATCGCGTCCTGTGTCAGATGTAATGCACCAATTCAGGAAATCAAGTGTTGCCTGAATATCTGCCTCAGAAGCATTCTTGTTTACACACCAGTAGTTCTCAGATCCTGTACATAATCCCTGATTCTCTTCTCCGGGTGCTCCGATGTAGATCGGCAGCATACCAAGTTCATCATCAGTCAGACCCTCAGCTGTGATATCACCGTAAGCCCATGTACCGTTCTGATAGAATACTGCATCGCCCATAGCGAACTCTGCTGCTGCGTCCTCTCCGGTCTTAGATGAGATCATGGTAGGCTCGCAGGTAGAATCTGTAATGTAGAGATCCCAGATCTGCTTGTAGTTGTCAAGGTAAGTTCCCTCGATCGCATCGGTAGATCCGATTCCTTTATCCTTGTACTCATAGTAGATCGGAAGGTTTGCTAAGTGTGTCTTGAATCTCCAGTCAGAAGATGAATCCATACCTGCTGATGTGAAGGCACCCATGATTCCGAGCTCATCTTTCTTTGCCTGAATATCATCTGCAACTGCCTTTAACTTGTCAAAGCTGTTGATCTCGTCTGCGGAAGAGATCACTGCTCCGTCTGTCTGGCAATACTCATCTAATAATGTAGTATTGTAAATGATGCCGTATGTCTCGATAACGTATGCGATTCCGTCTACTGCATCGCCATCCTTTAATACGAAGTCATCGCTCTTTACCTGCTTGTAGATCTCGCTATCCTTTAAATCATAGCAGTAATCCTTCCATGAAGCAAGACCAACCGGTCCGTTTACCTGGAATAAGGTAGGAGCATCTGTCTTTGCCATCTCTGACTTTAAGGTCTGCTCATAGGTTCCTGATGCTGCTGTCTCTACAGTTACCGGTACTCCGGTCTCCTCTGTATACTGTGCTGCCAAGTCTACCCATGCATCTGCCTGCTCAGGCTTGAAGTTCAGGTAGTATACCTTTCCTTCTCCGGCTGATGCTGTATCACCTTCTGCATCTGCTGCATCATCGGTCGTAGCATCTGCTGCATTGTCTGTTGCTGCGTTGTCATCTGTGGTTGATCCGCAACCTGCAAGTGTGGTTGCTACCATTGCCATGCACATCAGTGCGCACACAATTTTCTTTTTCATTTTTCGTCCTCCATTTTTGAGTCTTTCAACAGTTCCGGTAGCGTTCTCGGTATTGTTTCCGGTAACGTTTCCGTTGAGATAATATTAGCATTCCGGTAACGTTTCCGCAATATGCCAAATAGCCAAGTTTTGTATCTTTTTTTTGTGCACTTCTCACAAACAGGCCCATATCCCGCTGCCATTTCTTAGTATATGCGCATTCAGTGGACGGCATACGGCGGTTGCAACATTTTGCTGGGCGGCGTATACTTATGAATGGATTTAAAACATCGTATGGTCTGGTTGTCTGCGGTTACAGAAGTATCCCGTTCAGACTGCTCCGGTTGTTACTGCTCATCATATACGGACGCAGCTCCCGCAAGCAGTCTGTTTTGCTTTATTGCACGGAACATTCCGCTGAGCCTTAGAAAAGCTGACTCGTGTTCAGCAAAGGCTTCCACGAGTCATAAGTCTCAGCTCCATCGTGCAAAGGCAGCAAAATCAGACCATGCCTTGCTCGCGCTGCTGTATTCTGTGTAGTGTATCTGTACTCACAAGCCCCCAGCTATGCATTATATGCGTTTCGCAAACGATCTGTATCGCGGGGCTGGCGGCTGCGGTCACGGCAGATTCCATCAGTTGCGACTTTTGTCCGGCGATGTGCGAGCAAGCGGCATCTCGTCATAGACTTATGGCTGAGCACAGCGAGACACAGCCGGGCAACGGAGCAACCTGACTGGGATACTGCTGTGAGCGCGACCAGACAGCCACATGAAAAATAGTCTCGCAAACACCTATGATATACCGGCAACAGAAAGGAGCCCACCATGAAACTGACTACACTTTGCTATATTGAAAACGACCGCGGCGAGTATCTCATGCTCCACCGCACAAAAAAGAAAAACGATCTGAATGCCGGCAAATGGATCGGCGTCGGCGGCAAATTCGAAGCTGACGAAACACCCGAGGAATGCCTGCTGCGCGAAGTATACGAAGAGACCGGTCTGACGCTCACCGGCTACCGGTTCCGCGGCATCGTCACATTTTTGTCTGATCAGTGGGAAGGTGAATACATGCACCTGTTCACTGCAGACAAATACGAAGGCACCCTGCGTGACTGCAACGAAGGCGAGCTCGCATGGGTGCCAAAAAATGATATTCTGAAATTAAATCTATGGGAAGGTGATCATATTTTTCTGCGTGAATTATTGGAGAATGATCGTTTCTTCTCTCTCAAATTAAGCTATACCGGAGATACGCTGACAGACTCCTCATTCATCCGCTATTGATATGTGTACCATCTAAGGTCTCACCGCACATCAGAGTATCATCCACTACACAATATACAATACGCCGAGTGTCCCGGGGCCGCAGTGACTGCTGACGACTCCACCGGCGCGCGTCTCCAGTATTTCCGCAAAGATGCCCAGACTCTCCAGATACTTTCGTACCGGCTCTACGACTTCCGGTCTGCAGCCGGAATGCGTGATAAATACACGGTCCGGTCTGGCTCTGCGCAGATCTGCTTCCATATCTTTTGCATATGATAACACGACCGACTTGATTTTTCCGCGATACTTTTTGGTGCTGTGCATCGCCCCTTCCTCTACCACGATCTTCGGATGCAGCTTTAACGCACTGCCCAGCATCGCTGTCAGTCCACCACAACGGCCGCCACGATACAGATAGACTAATGTATCTACGACAAAGCTGGCACGCACACGCGGACGCAGCGCATGGATCTGTTCTGTGATAGAAGCAGCCGTAAGTCCCTGCTGCGCCAGAATGGCTGCTTCTATGACGAGCAGTCCGATCCCGGTAGACAGATTCTGCGAATCGATCACTGTGACCAGATGCTCTGCCTCCAACTCTTCTGCCGCCATCCGGATGACATTGCCACAGGTAGACATTGATTCAGAGATGCAGAAACAGACACACTCCCGTCCCTCCTCAACATAAGGACGCAGCAGTTCGATCGTTGTGTCCATAGATGGTGCAGAAGTCTTCGGTGTTGTCTCATGTTCGTCCGACCACCGAAAGATCTCATCCGGTGTTATACTCTTTCCATCCTCGTATTCTTCATCTCCCAACAGGATATGCAGCGGCAAAATGCTGATTCCGTATCTTTCCACCAATTCCGGTGAGAGGTCGCATGTGCTGTCTGATATGATCTTTACCATGATCGTAGTCTCCTTTTACTTAATAAGTTCTTCGAGCTGTGTGTAATCGCGCTCCGGATTTTTGACCTTTGCGATCTCCACGAGTTTTTTTGTCAGCAGACGATAGATCTCGCGATCTTCACCATGCATGACCTGCAAATGCTTGTCCACGGTACATACGTCTGCGCGCTCCGCAGGCCCGGTCAGCGCTCCAACGGTATCCTTTTCCATGATAGCATCCAGATTGCCCTGCATGAGCGGTCGCAGTGCCCTGCGCGCCTGCGCTCGGTCAAAGCCACACTCACACAGCAGGCCAATCGCCAGTTCTGTCAGACCGACCATCAGATTCGATGCGACCGATGCTGCCGCATGATATGTCGTTTTGGATCCGGCCGCAATGCGCTGGATCGTCAGTCCGGCTACACATAAATGCTGCTCTAATTCATCGATACGTGCTCCGCTGCCCTCAAACGTAAACAATGCTTCTCCCAGCGACTGATAGCTGTGATAGCGGTCAGAGACGGCATACAACGGATGCAGGCTGGCTGCCGTGATACCGCGCGCCTGTGCACCTTCAAATACAGTAGATGCTAATGATCCGCTGCAATGCAGAACAATCTTATGATCCGGTTCATTCATGTGCTCACACAACTCCTGCCAGACATCTGCGATCGCTCCGTCCGGCGTCGTGATCGCGATCACTTCACAGACTGCCACCAGTTCCCCGATAGACCCAAATACTTCGCTGCCGGTAAAATCGGCTGCTGTCTGCGCAGATGTTTTGCTGCGGCTGTAATATCCGGCGAGTTCCCACTCATTCCCTGCATCTTTTAAATATTTTCCAAATGAGCAGCCAACTCTGCCGGCTCCGATAAACCCTATCTTCATATAAACAGTTACCTCTATGATATTATACTACAGCTTGCCGTCTCCATGCAAAACATCCGCGATCTCGTTGATCGTGATATACGCGTGTGGATCGATCTCGTGAACGATTCGTTTGAGTTTGCCGATCTGGAACCGATTGACGACAAAATAGATCATCGTCTGATCTGTGCCGGAATAATATCCCTTTGCCCGGATCATCGTGATCCCGTTTTCAAATGTAGCAGACAATTTTTCACAAACGTCTTCTGCCTGTGTCGTGACAATAAATGCAGCCTTGGAACGATCAAAACCTTCTACGATAAAATCAATCGTTTTGGATGCAGCCGCATAGGTAACGATCGAATACAGTGGCAGGATCCAGCTGCCGATCACGATTCCGCAGATCACATACAGCAATACATTGTAGATCATAATAAAGCTGCCGAGACTGATACCGATCCGTTTGGAGAACATCACACCCAGGATATCGATACCGTCCATCGCACCACCAAAACGCACAGCGAGACCGCTACCACAGCCGGATATGATACCACCAAAGATCGCGCACAGGAACAGATCCGAGCCTGCCAGCGGCGATACAAAACTCACATCGACCGGCAATATATCGGTGATGATCCATGCCACGACCGCATAGACAGCTACCGTATAGATCGCACTGATCGTAAATGTCCAGCCTTCACGCTTCAGTCCCAGCAGAAAAATGGGTATATTCAAGACCAGTAACAACAGTGACAGGCTGATCCATGCAGGGGTGATCTGCGAGACCAGCATGGATGTTCCGGAGATTCCACTGTCGTATAGCTTTACAGGCGCCAGAAACATCACCACGCCTACGGCATTGATGATCCCGGCAAGTGTCAGAAAAATAAAATTGATCCAGTTTCTGTTTCTCATACATCGCATCCTTTCTATAAAAAATAATCATAGGTGATTGCGAAACTATTTTTGTTATGATTTGTGGGCATGCGAGTACATTTTTTGTAAAAATGCAGCTCCCGCAGGCAGTCTGTTTTGCTTTCGTTGCACGAATCATTCCCACTGAGCCTCCGAAAAACAAAATTGTGTCAGCAATGGCTTCCACAATTTGGAGTCTCAGTTCCATCGTGCAAAGGCAGCAAAATCAGACAATGCCTTGCTCGCGCTGCTCTTGTTTTGCGAACTTCGTCTGTACCCGCATGCCCAAATC
>JBNMHW010000064.1:0-17557 GCA_050872965.1 bacterium
CATTCCGATGAGCCTTAGCAAAACCTGACTCGTGTTCAGCAAAGGCTTCCACGAGTCATAAGTCTCATCTCCATCGTGCAAAGGCAGCAAAATCAGACATGACTTGCTCGCGCTGCTGTTTTTGTGAAATATGTAAGCACTTACTTTTGGATGGATGTCATAGTTTGACGGGAAGTGTATATGAAATGTAGCAATATCGTAGTGGGGCGGATGTACAGTGGCTGTCTCGTCAGCTGCGACTTTTGCCCGGCGAAGTGCGAGCGAAGCGATAACGGTACTCATGTCATAGCTGGAAGCTGCAGGCTATGTGTGCGAGGGAACCGAAGGACACATCGAGCCCAAGCTGAAGAAACAGCGAGGCACCGTCCGGGCAACCGGAGCAGTCTGATGGGGCAGTCACTGGGCATCCGCCAAAATAGAGATGTAGCTTGCGGGAGGACACATTAATAACTGAGGTGATAGAAAGATGACAACACAACAAAAACTGGACGCTCTGCGTGAGCAGATGCGCGTATTTCATATGCAGGCATACATCGTACCGACGGATGATTACCATGCGTCAGAGTATGTCGGAGATTATTTTAAGGCAAGAGAATATTTATCCGGCTTCACAGGATCAGCAGGCACACTCATCGTGCTCGAGCATGAAGCGGCTCTGTGGACAGACGGCAGGTATTTCCTGCAGGCAGCCGACCAGCTCGCAGGCAGCGGAATCACATTGATGCGAAGCGGCCAGCCGGGTGTGCCTAAAATGCCGGAGTATCTGGCAGAGAAACTTCCGGAAGGAGCCACCGTCGGATTCGATGGAAGGACAGTCAGCCACAGCTTTGTGGAGAGCCTGCACCGGGAACTCGATCACAAGCAGATAATTTACGAGGGCGGACATGATCTCGTGGATGCAGTCTGGCCCGACCGGCCGCCCATGTCCATGCAGCCGGTCTACGAACTGCCGGTCAGTTATGCAGGAGTAAGCCGAGAGGAAAAACTGGCACAGCTGCGGAGCGATCTGAAGGACGCAGGAGCCGATGGCTGCCTGATCAGTGCACTGGATGAGATCGCATGGCTGTTGAACCTGCGCGGCGCAGATATCGCATATACACCGGTATTTCTCGCCTATATGATCGTGGAAGAAGACCGGGCAGTGCTGTGCGTGCATGAGCAGATCCTGACGGAAGAGATCCGGGATCAGCTCATCCGTGCAGGTGTCACGATCGCTGCGTATGACGCGATCGAGCAGCTGTTACGGGAACTGCCGGAGCAGATGTCACTGCTCATAGACAGACAGGGGATCAGCGAGCGCCTGATGGAATGCATCCCGGAGCATGTGACCTGTATTCCGGCGATGAGTCCGGTCACGAGCAGAAAAGCAGTCAAAAATGCACAGGAGATGACACATGAGCGGGAAGCACATATCAGGGATGGTGTGGCGGTGACACGGTTTATCCACTGGTTGAAGCACGAAGTGAGCAGTGGACAGATCACGGAGATGAGTGCTGCCAAGCAGCTGATCCGCTTCCGCAGTGAGCAAAAAGATTATCTGTATGAGAGTTTTGCGCCGATCATTGCGTATGGTGCGCACGGCGCGATCGTCCACTATGAAGCGACAGAGGAGACTGATGTGACGCTCGAACCGCGCGGACTGTGTCTGGCAGATACGGGTGGACATTATCTGGACGGAACGACGGACATCACACGCACGATCGCGCTGGGAGCGTTGACAGACGAGGAGATCCGGGCATTCACGACTGTGCTCAGAGGTCATCTGAATCTGGCGGCTGCGCGGTTCCCGGAGGGGATCTGCGGACAGAATCTCGACATTCTCGCGCGGATGCCGCTCTGGCAGCAGGGGATGGACTTCAACCACGGCACCGGGCACGGTGTCGGCTATCTGCTCAGTGTACATGAGGGACCGCAGCGTATACACTGGCGGCTGCGTGACGGAGAACCGGTCACTGTGTTTGAGGAGGGAATGATCGTTTCCGATGAGCCGGGTCTGTATATCGAAGGAAAATTTGGTATCCGGCATGAAAATCTTCTGCTGTGCAGAAAAGATGAAAAAAATGAGTACGGACAGTTCCTGCGGTTCGAGCCGCTCACGATGGTGCCGTTTGACCGGGATGCGATTGACGTGACGATGCTTACCGCACCGGAGAGAGAATTGCTCAACGCATATCACGCACGTGTCTATGAGACACTGCAGCCGTATTTTTCGGGAGCGGAGGCGCAGTGGCTGGCTAGGGTGACCGCGCCGCTGTGATCTGAAACAGGGTTCTGAACAGTTACCTGAAACTTAATATAATTAGGAAAACGTGAAAACCTCTTGCGGGCATGCATAAGAAGTGTTAATATCTGAAAACATAAAGAGAAAAGCACAAAGCAAATGCAGTGAAGGAGACTCTGCTTTGCAGACGTCGACAGGAATACAGCGTCACCGACTGAGAGCGCTGTTTGACAGAGCAAATCAAGGGAACACTCCGGAGCAGGCTGGTCGAAACAGATCACAGATCAGATCTTTATTAGGTCAGCACGTGAGGGCGCGTTAAGCCTGCAGAGCGGAATGATTATGCATGTGCATAACATTCAAAACGGGTGGTACCGCGGATCAGTTAATTCGTCCCAGAATATTTTATATATTCTGGGATTTTTTATTACTTTTATTACATCAAAGAGAGGGGATCAGAATCATGTACAGAGACGTGACATTAAACCAGATCAGTGAGGCAGATATCGACAAACAGTTATGCGTGGCAGGCTGGATCGAAAATATCCGTGACCACGGCGGAGTGTCATTTATCGATCTGAGAGATATGTATGGCATCTTGCAGGTCGTGATCAGAGATGATACACTGTTAAAAGGACTCAGTCGTGAGGACTGTGTATCGATTCAGGGAATCATGGAGAAAAGGGATGAGGAAACGTACAATCCGAAGATCCCTTCCGGAACGATCGAGCTGGAGGCAAAGGAGATCACGATGCTCGGCAAGGTGCGCAAGAGCCTGCCGTTTGAGATCATCACATCCAAGGAAGTGCGCGAGGATGTGCGTCTGCAGTACCGTTATCTGGATCTGCGTAACGCCAAGGTGCGTGACAACATGATCTTCCGTTCACAGGTCATCGCATTCCTGAGACAGAAGATGACAGAGATGGGATTTTTAGAGATCCAGACACCGATCCTGTGTGCATCTTCTCCTGAGGGAGCCAGAGACTATATCGTACCGAGCCGTAAATTCAAAGGCAAGTTCTACGCATTGCCGCAGGCACCGCAGCAGTATAAGCAGCTTCTGATGGTATCCGGTTTTGATAAATATTTCCAGATCGCGCCGTGTTTCCGCGATGAGGATGCCAGGGCAGACCGCTCTCCCGGAGAATTCTATCAGCTCGATTTTGAGATGAGTTTTGCAACACAGGAGGATGTCTTCCGCGTCGGTGAAGAAGTGCTGACCGCAGCATTTGAAAAATTTGCACCGGAAGGATACGAAGTCACCAAGGCACCGTATCCGATCATCAGCTACAAGCAGGCGATGCTGGAGTTTGGCTGTGACAAGCCGGATCTGAGAAACCCGCTGCGTATTATCGATCTGAGCGAGTTCTTCCAGAAGTGCAGCTTTAAGCCGTTCCACGGCAAGACCGTACGTGCGATCAAGGTACACGCCGAGATGTCCAAGGGCTTCCATGAGAAGCTGCTCAAGTTCGCACAGGGCTTAGGCTGTGGCGGTCTGGGCTATCTGGAAGTGCAGGAGGATGGCAGTTACAAGGGACCGATCGATAAATTTATCCCGGATGACTGTAAGGAGGAGATGCGCACGCTCGCATCGCTCGAAGTCGGCGATACGATCTTTTTCATCGCTGACCGCGAGATGAAGGCGGCAGCTTATGCAGGTGCGATCCGTACCGAACTCGGAGAGAAACTGGATCTGATCGAGAAACATGCATACCGCTTCTGTTATGTGAATGATTTCCCGATGTTTGAGAAGGATCCGGAGACCAAGAAGATCGGATTTACACACAATCCGTTCTCTATGCCGCAGGGAGGCCTGAAGGCGCTGCAGGAGGAGAATCCGTTAGACATTCTGGCATACCAGTACGATATCGTCTGCAACGGTATCGAATTGTCATCGGGAGCAGTCAGAAACCATGATCTGGATATCATGGTCAAGGCATTTGAGATCGCAGGCTATGACGAGACCGTATTAAAAGAAAAATTCGGGGCACTTTACAATGCGTTCCAGTATGGTGCACCGCCGCATGCAGGTATGGCACCCGGTGTAGACCGTATGATCATGCTGCTGCGTAATGAAGAGAATATCCGTGAGATCATACCGTTCCCGATGAACGGCAATGCGCAGGATCTGATGTGCGGAGCACCGAACACCGTGACCGAACAGCAGCTGCGCGAGGTGCATATCAAGGTGCGCGATTGACCGGAGACGACAGGACAACAGAGAGGATTCGAACATGGCAAATATCATTTCTGATGAAACAATCGAATATGTAGGTATTCTGGCAAAGCTGGAGCTCTCCGACGAGGAGAAGGAAGCTGCGAAAAAGGATATGGGCGATATGCTCGACTATATCGATCAGTTAAACGAGCTGGACACTTCACAGGTGGAGCCGATGTCCCATGTTTTTCCGGTAGACAATGTATTCCGTGAGGATGTGGTGACAAACGGTGACGGCAGCGAAGATACGCTGGCCAATGCACCGCTGTGCAGAGACGGCGGTTTCGAAGTGCCCAAGACGATCGTATAACATATGACAATGCAACAGGAAAGGGGATAGACGATGTCTCTTATGAGTCTGACAGCCGTAGAGCTGGGCAAACTGATACAAAATAAAGAAGTGACTGCGGTGGAAGCCACCGAAGAGGCGCTGGCTGCGATCGCGTCCCGTGAAGAGACCGTGCACAGCTATGTGACCGTGGATGCAGAACGTGCCATGCAGCGGGCGCACAAGGTGCAGGAGCAGATCACAGCCGGTGAACTGGCATCGCCGCTGGCAGGAGTGCCGGTCGCGATCAAGGACAATATGTGCACGAAAGGTCTGAAAACGACCTGCAGTTCCAAGATCTTATATAATTTTATTCCGACTTATACAGCGGAAGCAGTCGAACGTTTAGAGCATGCCGGAGCGGTCATCCTTGGCAAGACAAATATGGATGAGTTCGCGATGGGCAGCACGACAGAGACTTCCGCATACGGAGTGACCAGAAATCCGTGGAATACAGAGCATGTGCCGGGAGGATCTTCCGGGGGCAGCTGCGCGGCAGTCGCAGCGGAGGAATGTTCCTATGCACTGGGTTCCGATACCGGAGGATCGATCCGCCAACCGAGTTCGTTCTGTGGTGTGACAGGTATCAAGCCGACTTACGGAACGGTATCCAGATACGGACTGATTGCATACGGATCATCCCTTGATCAGATCGGGCCGATCGCAAAGGATGTGACGGATTGTGCGACCGTTTTAGAGGCGATCAGCGCACATGATCCGAAGGATTCAACCTCTGTAAAACGTGAGGATACGGATTTTACACAGGCACTCGTGGATGATGTGAAAGGCATGCGCATCGGTATCCCGAATGACTATTTCGGAGAAGGACTTGACGCAGATGTGCGGGAGCGTATCCTTGCCGCAGCAAAAGAATTAGAGAAAAAGGGCGCGATCGTAGAGCATTTCGATCTGGGACTGGTCAAGTATGCGATCCCTGCCTATTATGTGATCGCCTGTGCCGAGGCGAGCAGCAATCTGGCGCGGTTTGACGGCGTGAAGTACGGATATCGCACCGAAGACTATGACGGGCTGCATCAGATGTATAAAAAGAGCAGATCGGAAGGATTTGGCGCAGAGGTCAAGAGACGTATCATGCTCGGTTCTTTTGTACTCAGTTCCGGATACTATGATGCATATTATCTGAAAGCACTGCGTGTCAAGGCACTGATCAAGCAGGCATTTGATGATGCATTTGCAAAATATGATGTGATCCTCGGGCCTGCGGCACCTACGACGGCACCGAAGCTGGGTGCATCCCTGTCAGATCCGATCCAGATGTATCTGGGTGATATCTATACAATCTCTGTCAATTTGGCGGGACTGCCGGGTATCAGCCTGCCGTGCGGACTGGACAGTCATGGGCTGCCGGTCGGACTGCAGCTCATCGGAGACTGTTTCCAGGAGAAAAAGATCATCCGTGCGGCTTATGCATTTGAACAGACGAGAGATTATGCGCGCAGCAGTATTGCGCAGGAGCAGAACGGAGGTGCGTCATGAGCAGAGAATATGAGACCGTCATCGGTCTGGAAGTACATGTAGAGCTGGCGACAAAGACGAAGATCTTCTGTGGCTGCTCGACAGCATTCGGAGGCGCGCCGAATACACACACCTGTCCGGTGTGCACAGGTATGCCCGGTTCGCTGCCCGTATTGAATAAGCAGGTGGTAGAATATGCAATGGCAGTCGGACTGGCGACGAATTGCACGATCAATCAGAGCTGTAAATTTGACCGTAAAAACTATTTTTATCCCGATAATCCGCAGAACTACCAGATCTCACAGCTCTATGAGCCGATCTGCCGCAACGGCGGGGTAGAGATCGAGACTGCGGACGGAACGAAAAAGACGATCGGTATCCATGAGATCCACATGGAGGAGGATGCCGGAAAGCTGGTTCACGATGACTGGGAGGATGTGTCCATCGTAGATTTTAACCGCTCCGGTGTGCCGCTGATCGAGATCGTATCAGAGCCTGATATGCGTTCCGCAGAGGAAGTGATCGCATATCTGGAAAAACTGCGGCTTATCATTCAGTATCTGGGAGCTTCAGATTGTAAATTAAATGAGGGATCGATGCGTGCGGACGTTAATCTGTCTGTGCGGGAAGTCGGTGCCACGGAGTTTGGTACACGTACCGAGATGAAAAATCTGAACTCTTTCCGTGCGATCGCACGTGCGATCGAAGGAGAGAAAAACCGTCAGATCGATCTGATAGAATCCGGAGAGAAGGTCATTCAGGAGACACGACGCTGGGATGACGCGAGGGAGAGCTCCCATGCGATGCGATCCAAGGAGGATGCGCAGGATTACCGTTATTTCCCGGAACCGGATCTCGTGCCGATCCACATTTCGGATGAATGGCTCGAAGAGGTACGCAGCCGTCAGCCGGAGTTGCGCACGGAAAAACTCGAGCGTTACGAGAGCGAATATGAGATCCCGCGCTATGATGCAGAGATCATCACAGCCTCAAAGCATATGGCAGATCTGTTCGAGCAGACCGTGGAGCTCTGTGGCAAGCCCAAGAAAGTATCTAACTGGCTGATGGGAGAGACGATGCGTCTGCTCAAAGAACGCGAGATGGAGCCGGAGGATATCGTATTTTCGCCGGAGCATCTGGCTGCCTTAGTAGAGCTGGCTGATGCGGGAACGATCAACAGCACGGTGGCCAAGGAAGTGTTTGAGAAGATGTTCACGGATGATATCGATCCGAAACAGTATGTCGAGGAACATGGATTAAAGACCGTAAATGACGAGGGTGCACTGCGCGAGACGATCGAACAGGTGCTCAGGGACAATCCGCAGTCTGTGGATGATTATCACAACGGAAAAGAAAAAGCGATCGGATTTTTAGTCGGACAGACGATGAAGGCAATGAAGGGAAAAGCAAATCCCGGCATGGTCAACAAGATCTTAAAGGAACTGCTGTAATTGCAGTTCCTTTTTTCTTACCTTCACGCTGAACAGTTGCTCATATTTCTCATTGTTTTTCCGCCTGATAGTCAGTATAATGGAAGTAATTGGAGATTGACATATGAAACATATTTTTATTGTAAATCCTTATGCGGGCAATATGACGTTCGCTAACAATTTAAGACAGCAGCTGGAAAAGATGAAGGATTTTGAGTATTTTCTGTTCAATTCCAGATACACGGGCAATGAGACGGAACTGGCACGCAAAGTCGTTGATTTTTTCCCGGAGGAGCAGCTACGCATCTATGCATGCGGCGGTTCCGGGACGATGCGTAATGTGCTGGAGGGTGTCGGAGAGAATCCGAATGTTGAGCTGGCCTTTTATCCGTGCGGGATGACAAATGATTTCCTGAAATGTTTTGCACCGGAGGACCGGACCCGTTTTTATGACATCGCGGAACTGATCGGAGGAGAAACGCTGGTGGTAGATTCGATCCTGACTAATCATGGCCGGGCGCTCAATACGTTTTCCTGTGGATTGGATGCTGATATCATGTCGTATATCGCCAGACAGCATCCGGTTCGTACGGTGGGGATCCAGATCCCGTACTCCGCTTATACCTTTCAGTCCCTGTTCCGGCTGGAAAAGATGGATCTGAAGATCCGCATGGACGGAAAAGAGATGAACGGTTGTTATGACGAGGTCTGCTGGGCGAATGGCTGTGTGCTGGGAGGTTCGCTGTGCATGCCGAAGGGATTTTCACCGTCGGACGGCATGGGCAGCTATGCACTCGTGCCTTCGTGCGGACATTTTGCATTTATCAGGATTCTGCTGAAGCTGCTCGCACAGGACAGTGATTACGTACAAAAACATGCCAGAGTGGGAACTGCCGATAAGATGTCGATCATAAGAAGTGACCGGATGCCGATCGTCGCCAATCTTGACGGTGAGATGGTATCGGCTGCCGGAGAATGGACCGTGGAGCTGCGTCCGTCGAGTGTCCGTTTTGTCGTGCCGAGAGGAGTGAAGCTGCCATGAGAAATTTTCAAAAAGAACGGCGTCTGACGTGGTATATCCTGGTGCTGGAATGTGTGACCGTACTCTATGCGCTGCGTGTCAATTATTCGTTAAAGCCGATGCATGTGATGATCCATGCGGCAGTGTTTTTAGGCTTGGCGATCGTTACATGGATCCTTACGGTGGCAGATGCGAAGGAATGTTCTGATTTTATTCAGGGTGCGGTGACGATCGTGAGCGGCATGTATGTGTATATGTGCTATTCAATCGTGAGCGGTTCGGATCGTCTGCTCCCCGCCTGTATGTTTTTTGTCATGGTGGAATGTACGATGTACAAGGATCTGCAGCTCAACATTTTTGTCACGGCAATGAATGTGTTTGTGAGTCTTTTTACACAGATCCTCAGCGGCATGAACGTGATCCGCAATACCTACAGCCGGATAGAGTTTTTATTTATACTGATATTGATGCTGATCGCCTCCGGGCTGATGTTGTTTATGCAGACCAAGGATCTGTTCACGGAGCGTGTCGCCAAGGAGGATGAAAAGAGTCTGGACGACCTGCTCCAGCTCGTGGAGATGAAGTGTGAGGATGCGACAGCGGCAGCGGCAGCCAAGAGCAGCTTTCTCGCCAACATGTCGCATGAGATCCGCACGCCGATCAATGCCGTGCTCGGCATGAATGAGATGATCCTGCGTGAAGAACAGGATGAGGAGATCCGTGGCTATGCACAGAATATCCAGAGTGCGGGCACGGCGCTGCTCTCGCTGGTCAATGATATTCTGGATATTTCCAAGATCGAGTCCGGCAAGATGGAGGTTGTACCGGAAAAATATGAGCTCAACAGTATGCTCTATGATGTACTGCTGGTCATTCAGCCGCGGATCGAGAAGAAAAACCTTCAGCTCGTGCTGGATATCGATGAAAATATCCCAAATATCCTGTATGGAGATGAAGTCCGGATTCGTCAGATTATTACAAATATTTTGACAAATGCAGTGAAATATACAGAAAAAGGAAGTGTGACACTGCGCGTCCATATGAAAAAGAAGGATTCGCGTCATATCATGCTTCTGGTGGCGGTCAAGGATACCGGAATCGGCATCCGCGAGAGCCGGGAAGTGCTGTTTGCATCGTTCCAGCGTGGCGGTGATCTGAAGGCGCACCATATCGAAGGAACCGGTCTGGGTCTGGCGATCACGCAGCAGCTGCTGGAGATGATGGGCAGTACGCTGGATATGGAGAGTATATACGGCAAGGGTTCACTGTTTTCCTTTGAATTGGAACAAAAGATCGTCAGTGAGGAGCCGATGGGCAATCTGAATGATCTTTACCAGAAACGGCTCGCACAGGAGCAGAAATATAAGGAGAGCTTTACCGCGCCGGAGGCACGTGTGCTCGTGGTCGATGACAATCCGATGAACCGCACGGTGGTCAAGTCCTTGCTGAAACAGACACAGGTACAGATCGATATGGCAGAGGATGGAGTTGACTGCCTGAAAAAATGTGCATCACAGCATTATGACCTGATCTTTATGGATCATCTGATGCCGAACAAGGATGGAATCGAGACATTTCACGATTTGCGTGCGGATAACAACGGCTGTAACTACCATACGCCGGTCATCATATTGACTGCAAATGCTGTCGCTGGTATGAAACAGCAGTATCTGGAGGAGGGCTTTGATGGATTTTTGTCCAAGCCGGTACAGGCGCAGTTATTGGAAGAGACATTGCGGCAGTTTTTACCGGAAGAACTCGTGCATCTGACCGAGGTCAGCGCGCAGGATGATGCACAGGAGCAGGAGCGGCGGGAAGTATTGCAGCAGAAGATCGATGAGGCCGGTCTGACAGAACTGGCACTGGAAGATGCACTGCAGTATTCATCCGGAACCGTGAGTGATGTGCTCGAAAATATCAGGGGCTATCTGAATGAGGCGCTGGAAAATGATGAACATATGCGGGAGGCATACGAGAAGAAGGACTGGAAAAATCTCAAGATACTCGTACATGCGCTCAAAAGCACCTCGCGCGTCATCGGCGCAGTACATATGGCATACTGTGCGGAAAAGATGGAGATGGCATCGGGCGATGCGGATACTTCCTATATATATAGTAAGTTTGACGAGCTGCTGCAGGAACATGTGCAGCTTTGTGACAGTATGAGAAGACTGCTGATGCTGCCGGAGATTTACAGTATGGCACCGGCGGCGAGCGAGATTGAACAGGCAAGGGACATCTATATCGAGCAGGCCATCACCTTTTTACACGGGGTGGAAGAATATGAGGTGGATTTCGAGCAGTTGCGGATGTTTTGCAATTATTATCCGCAGGGTGACAATCTGCGCGAGGAGCGCGAACAACTGACACGCGCAGTAGAGGATTTTGATTATGAACAGATCAGCGCGCAGCTTGGCAGGATCATTGACAGTTTGAAAGAAAAATAACTTGGAGGACGGGATTTATGGATGAGCAATATGAACAGGAATATATGCACCAGCATGATATGCAGGTGACCATCGGTATTCATAAGGTCGTCAGGCTTACATTTCTGGTCGGACCGCTGATGTATTTACTTACCCAGTTGAATATTTTTGTGATTTCTCCGGAAATATGTATTTTCTGGGGTGTCTATCTGATCGGTTTCTGGATCGTAGTGGAGGTAATGATCAGACAGGGGCATATCTCAGTGGCGAAGTACACGCAGTTGCTTTATATGGAACTGATGGTCGCGGCGGCATCGGTGAATCCGAGTATCGGCATCTATCTGACATATTTTGCAATTCCGCTGTTGTCATGCGTTTATATGGACTGGCTGCTCACGACGATGACATCAATCGCCGGGTATGTGTGCATGATCGCATTTTTGTACCCGCGTGCGGTCGGATTCGTACAGGCAGGTTACACAAATTATGATAATCCGCTGGAATTTTTCCTGTCGTTTGGTGCCGGGTATTCGATAGAATATCTGTTTATGTCCATTTTTGCGATACTTGTCGTGCGTCACGGACGTGAGATCAGACAGCATTATTTTGAGAGCCAGAAGGAAAAATTATCGGCAGAGGCGGCAAATCAGGCGAAGAGCAGTTTCCTTGCCAATATGTCACATGAGATCCGTACCCCGATCAACGCGATCATCGGCATGAACGAGATGATCCTGCGTGAGAGCAGGGAGCGGCGGATCCTGCGCTATGCGGGAAATATCAAAAATGCGAGCAAGAGCCTGCTGGCGCTCATCAACGATATCCTTGATTTTTCCAAGGTGGAGTCCGGAAAGATGGAGATCATCGATACAACGTACCAGATCAGTTCCCTGCTCAATGACCTGATCAATATGATCCAGCCGCGTGCGCAGGAAAAAGGACTCGAACTGAAGCTGGACATCGACGACCAGATTCCGTGTGAACTGTACGGCGATGAGGTGCGTATCCGTCAGATCATTACGAACCTGCTGACCAATGCGGTCAAGTACACGAGAGAGGGATCGGTCACTCTGAAGGTGCGCTGTACGAGGCTGCCGGATACCTCTTGTGTACGACTGGATATCGCAGTCGTGGATACCGGAATCGGCATCCGTAAGGAGGATCAGGAAAAACTGTTTGCTACCTTCCAGCGTGTGGATGAGGTGACAAACCGGGGCATAGAGGGAACCGGTCTTGGGCTGGCGCTGTCCAAACAGTTGTTAGAGCTGATGAATTCCAAGCTGATGCTGGACAGTGAGTACGGACGCGGCAGCGCGTTCTTCTTCGGTTTGCAGCAAAAGATCGTGGATGATTCTCCGATCGGTGATTATAAGGCGGTCTATGAGCGGGCACTCAGGGATACCGCACATTATCAGGAGAGTTTTCAGGCGCCGGATGCGAAGATCCTCGTGGTGGATGATACGCGTATGAATCTGGAGGTATGTAAGGGTTTGCTCAAAAAGACGAGAATCCAGATCGATACGGCAGACAGCGGCATGGAATGTCTGAACATGATCATGAAAAAACAGTATGATATGATTTTTCTGGATCACAAGATGCCCAATATGGATGGCGTACAATGCTTAGAGCGCATGCGCGAGCTGGAGGACTACCCGAATAAAAATACGAAGGTCATTGCACTCACGGCAAATGCGGTCAGCGGAGCCAGAGAATTTTATCTGGAGCATGGTTTCGACGATTATCTGGCAAAACCGATCCAGGGTGAACGGCTCGAGCAATTGTTATGCCAGTATCTGCCGCCGCAGTATCTGAAGATTCCGGAGACGGAGAGCATCGACTATGTGGAGGAATTATGTATCCCGCCGATCGACGGTATCGCGGCAGATGACGGTCTGCGCTACGCGGGCGGCGATCAGGAGGAATACCTGAACAATCTGAAGCTGTATCAGGCGGAATATGAGGAGAAGAAAGAGAAACTGGAGCGGTATTTTGCAGATGGAGATCTGGAAAATTATCAGATCATTGCCCATGCGGTCAAGAGTACCTCCAGACTGATCGGAGCCAATGAGCTGTCGGATCTGGCGCGTGCACAGGAGGAGGCATCCGGCGCGGGTGATATGGAGCTGGTACGGGCAGGGCATGCACCGTTTATGGAGAATTTCACGCAGCAGAACCGCAGCATTGCCGATACGATAGAATCACTCGGCATGCAGGAGACGAAAACCGTTGAGCTCGAAGCGATGAAACTGGAAGAATTGCAGGAGTTTTGTGAAAAACTGCAGACGAGTCTCGATGAATTTGACATGGAAGAGATCCGCCGTCTTGTCACACAGCTTCAGAATAAGGATCTGCTCAAAGCGGTTAAGCAGGCGATGCAGACAGCCGTCGACAATTTTGACTATGATGGGGTGCAGGAGCAGCTACAGTTGCTGAAACAGATGGCAGCACACGAATAGATCAATACAAATAAGAGTGACGATAGAACAGATGAATGTCCAAAGGTGATGTTCATCTGTTTTTTTGTCCAGATTCCTCTTTAAAGTTTTACTTGAAGTCCGTTTTATTGGACAATATATTTTGTAAAATCATGCTATCAGTGATGCAAGAACAATTTTGCAGTCACCGGAGAACATGCACGGCAGAGAGGAGAATGCGTATGGGTGGACAGATGATAGCAGTAGATTTTGATGGGACGCTTTGCAGGGATTGCTATCCGCAGATCGGAGAGGCGAATAGCAGACTGATTCATCGACTGAAGGAGCTGCAGCGAAATGGTGACCGGATCATATTATGGACCTGCAGACAGGGACGGCTGCTGGAGGAGGCGCTGTATTTTTGCAGGGTGCATGGGCTGATCTTTGATGCAGTGAACGAAAATCTGCCGGAAAATATACAAAAATACGGCAGTGATTCCAGAAAAATATATGCAGATATCTATATTGACGATCGCAGTGTGAGCCCGTGGGAATGGGAGCAGGCATATGTAAGGAGGATCGGATGATGAAACAGTTATTATCGAATGCGCTGGTGGCGATGATCTTATCATGCAGCAGTATCGCGATGGCTGCGCGTGTACTGCACAGGGACTTATTTGAGGAGCAGAATCCGGAACTTATTATTATATGGGCACTGCTTGGACTGCTGTACCTGATCGGAATGGAGTGGATCAGTTGGCGTCAGAATGTGAAAAAGATGGTAAGAGGTTGACAGCCACTGGGAGAAAATTTACAATATACATAAGTAGAGAAACCGAGACTTCATGTTCTCTGCCAACCGACAGATGACAGGAAAAGAGGATTACTTATGAGAAAAATACATAGAATCATAAAACGGAAAGCGTTTGGAAACGGACGGATGCTGGCGATTGCCGCAGCAATGGCGATCGGCATGTGTTTTGTGACACCCGCAGAGACCTATGCGACACAGACTGCGGATAGTGATACCGTGGATGACGAATTTGAAGATGGAGATCAGGAGACCGTGGCGAGTCCCGATGCGGGGACGGATACGACCAGCGGACATACCGGCGGCAGCTCAGGCAGCACATCCGGAACCGGCAGCACGTCCGGACACACGACGGGCAGCAGTACTTCCGGGACAGGCAGTTCTTCAGGCAGCAGTTCCGGCACTGCGACCTCCGGAACGAGCAGTAGCAGGTCATCAGACAGCAGTCTGGCACATCTGGGTATTTCACCGGGGACGATCAGCCCGGCATTTTCAGCAGGGACACATGAATATACTGCTACGGTAGATGCGAATGTGACAGCGATCTCTGTCGCTGCCAGACCCAACGACAGCAAAGCAGTGATCGCCTCCGTGAGCGGTGCGAAGACACTGACTCCCGGTACAAACACGGTAAAAGTTGTCGTATCAGCCGAAAATGGAACGACAACGACATACACGATCACTGTGAACTGCGGAAGTGCATCGAATACACCTACCGATACAGCATCGGATGCTTCGGGCGATACGTCGGCTGACAGCACTTCGGCTGATGCGGCAGGCACCGTTGAGGGAGAGATCACAGACGGCGAAGCCGCAGACCAGACAGAGGCTGATGCCGGACAGACAGCGGATGTTACCTTTGATTCCAACGGTTATCTGATCTATGAAGGAGATGCATACATCCCTTCCAGCATGATGCCTGAGGGAGAATATGTATCTCTGGACAAGTACAACAAACTGTATGAGCAGACACAGGCGCAGAAGTCAAAATATATGCGGCTGGTCATCATTCTGGCGGTATTATTGCTGGTTGCATGTATCGCGATACTGAATCTTGCCCTCAAGCTGCGCGATCTCAGACAGGATGCCAGATTAGGACTGGACGGAATTGATGATGAAGATGAGGATAGACCGGTGAAGCCTGCAAGAAAAGAAAAAAAGCAGGAGAAAAAGCCGGAAAATAAGCGCGTACACAAGCGCTCAGATGTATCTGCATCCGAGATACAGACGGATATGATTCCGGATCTGAAACTGCCGGAATCCATGACCTTGAACCGGGAACAGCCTGTGAAGACACAGTCATCGGTGAAAGCGGAACAGCCTGTCAGAACAGAAAAAACCGCAAAACCTGCGAAACCGGAGAAAACAGGCATATTCCACAAAAAAGCACAGGATAATGATGATCTGGAGATACTGGATCTGAATGACTTATAGTTATAATATTGTAAAAGAGAGGAAATTAGTACAACTATGAACAGACCCTATACAGCCAAGGCGAAAAAAGCACTGGCCCTGGCAGGCAGAATATCAAGGAGTCTGCACCATAATTATATCGGAACCGAGCATCTGCTGCTGGGTCTGCTGCGTGAGGGCAGCGGCGTAGCAGCATGCGTGCTTATGAGTAATGGTGTAGAGGAAGACAAGCTGGTACAGTTAATCGAAGATCTGATCGCACCTTCTTCGGATGTCCTGATCATGGATCGTGACGGCTATTCACCGAAGACACAGAAGGTATTGGAGCGTGCGGAGGCTGAGGCAGAGCACTTCCACAGTGAACAGATCGGAACCGAGCATCTGTTGTTGGCGATCATCAAGGAGATTGACTGCGCGGCATCGAGACTGCTCAATACACTCGGTGTGAGCGGGCAAAAACTATATGTCGATATTTTGGTAGCAATGGGCGAGGATTCATCACAGTATCGTGATGAGTGGCAGAATACCAGATCGGGAAAACGGGCCAAGACTGCGACTGCTACCTTGGACAGTTATTCACGTGATCTGACGGAACTTGCGCGAAACGGTGCGCTTGATCCGGTGATCGGCAGAGAGGATGAGATCGAGCGTGTGATCCAGATCTTAAGCCGAAGAGGAAAAAATAACCCCTGCCTGATCGGTGAGCCGGGTGTTGGCAAGACAGCTATTGTAGAAGGCTTGGCACAGCGGATCGTGAGCGGAGTCGTACCGGATACGGTGGCAGGCAAACGCCTGCTGACACTGGATCTGTCCGGTATGGTAGCAGGTTCAAAATACCGCGGTGAGTTTGAGGAGCGTATCAAGCGGGTGATCGCTGAGGTACAGCAGGCCGGAAATATTATCCTTTTTATTGACGAATTGCATACGATCATAGGAGCAGGCGGCGCAGAAGGTGCGATTGATGCGTCCAATATCTTAAAGCCCTCACTGGCACGTGGGGAGCTGCAGTTGATCGGTGCGACGACAATCGAGGAATATCGCAAATATATCGAAAAAGATGCGGCATTGGAGCGCAGATTCCAGCCGGTGACAGTAGAGGAGCCTACCGTGGAGCAGGCGATCGCAATACTTCAGGGACTGAAAAGCCGCTATGAGGAGCATCATCAGGTGCAGATCACGGATGATGGTGTAGAGGCGGCAGTACGTCTGTCACAGCGCTATATCAACGACCGTTATCTGCCGGATAAGGCGATCGACCTGATCGATGAAGCGGCTGCCAGACTGCGTCTGTCCGTGTGCCGGACACCACAGGAATTGTTAGATCATCAGAAAAAGAGCAAGGATCTGGAGCGCGCCTTTGTAGACGCGATCGCAGCGGGTGATATGGAGCAGGCCTCACAGTATATGGAGGAACGCGAACAGGCGGAGGCAATCTGTGAAAAAGAGAAAAAGCGCTTAGAGCGCGGCAAAAACCGTAAAAAACTGGTTGTAGACGAGAATCAGATCGCGGAAGTCGTATCCAAATGGACGAAGATACCGATCCGTCGTCTGACAGAGGGAGAAGCAGAGCGTCTGCGCCGGCTGGAGAAGACACTTCATAAGCGTGTCGTCGGACAGGAGGATGCGGTCAGTGCAGTCGCGCGTGCGGTTCGCCGTGGCCGTGTCGGATTAAAGGATCCGAACCGCCCGATCGGCTCGTTCCTGTTCTTAGGACCGACCGGTGTCGGAAAAACAGAGATCTCCAAGGCATTGGCAGAGGCGATCTTCGGAGATGAGCAGGCGATGATCCGTGTGGATATGTC
>JBNMHW010000065.1:0-17209 GCA_050872965.1 bacterium
CAGAAGTTATTTGAAATATGTAAGGATGAATGTAAAAATACTTACTATATACAGACACTGGAAGATTTGGACTCGACAGAACTTCGTGGACTTGGCAACGTAGGTATTACAGCAGGGGCATCCACCCCAAATAATATTATTGAGGAGGTTCAAAAGTATGTCAGAAATGAGCTTTGAACAAATGCTGGAAGAGTCTTTAAAGACAATCCGACAAAACGAAATTGTGGAGGGTACGGTCATCGATGTAAAGCCGGACGAGATTGTCTTGAACATCGGATATAAGTCAGATGGAATCATCAGCCGCAGCGAGTATACCAACGAGCCCAACGCAGACCTTACCACAATGGTCTCTGTAGGAGACAAGATGGAAGCAAAGGTAAAGAGAGTCAATGACGGTGAAGGACAGGTTCTGCTTTCTTACAAGAGCCTTGCAGCAGAGAAAGGCAGCAAGCGTTTAGAGGAAGCATTCGAGAACGGTGAAGTGCTGACCGCAAAGGTTGCACAGGTTCTTACCGGTGGACTGAGTGTGATCGTTGATGAGGCGCGTGTATTTATTCCCGCCAGCCTCGTAAGCGACACCTATGAGAAGGATCTTTCCAAGTATGAGGGACAGGACATCCAGTTTGTTATTACTGAGTTCAATCCCCGCAGACGCCGTATCATCGGTGACAGAAAGCAGTTAGTAGCAGCTAAGAAGGCAGAGCTTCAGAAAGAACTGTTTGCAAAGATCAAAGTCGGCGATGTCATCGAAGGAACTGTTAAGAATGTGACAGATTTCGGTGCATTTATCGATCTTGGCGGTGTTGATGGACTGCTTCATATCTCAGAGATGAGCTGGGGCAGAATCGAGAACCCGAAGAAGGTATTCAATGTTGGCGATAACGTAAAGGTATTTATCAAGGATATCAAGGATACCAAGATTGCTCTTTCCATGAAATTCCCGGATGCAAATCCTTGGAATAATGCAGAGGAGAAGTTTGCAGTAGGAAATGTAGTAAAGGGAACCGTAGCACGTATGACCGATTTTGGTGCATTCGTTGAGCTGACACCCGGAATCGATGCATTACTGCATGTTTCACAGATCGCAAAAGAGCATATCGAGAAGCCGTCTGATGTATTGAAGATCGGACAGGAGATCGAAGCAAAGATTGTTGATTTCAACGAGGCAGATAAGAAGATCAGCCTGAGCATGAAAGCATTACTTGCTCCGGAAGAGGAAAATACAGATGAAGCACCCGCAGAGGATGCTGAGTAATCACGAAAAACATATTCCCTGCGGGATTATCCCCGCAGGGATTTTTCATTGAGGTAACATTATGTTGGATAATTATGAGCAGTTCAAAAAAGATATTTTTGCCCTTACAAAGATTGATCTGAATGCGTACAAAGAAAAACAGATGCGCCGCAGGATCGACACATTGATCGGAAAAAACAAAATTGACAGCTATGACAAGTATGTGGCGCTGATCAAACAGGATAAGGAAAAATTTGAGCAGTTTGTCAATTTCCTTACGATCAATGTATCCGAGTTTTATAGAAATCCGGATCAGTGGAAGATACTGGATCAGGAGGTATTCCCGAAGCTGATCAGTAAATTCGGGAAAAATCTGACGATCTGGAGTGCCGCATGTTCGACCGGAGATGAACCGTATTCGCTGGTCATGGCGCTCAGCCGTCATCTGCCGTTGGCCAATATTCACATTATCGCAACGGATATTGATAAACAGGTGCTTGCTGCGGCAAAGGTGGGCCTGTATAACGAGAAGAGTATCGCATCCGTCCCGGACGACTTGAAGAAGAAGTATTTTAAGCAGATCGGAAGCTCTTATCAGATTTCAGATGAGATCAAGCGCCGGGTAGAATTCCGTGAGCACAATCTGCTCCGTGATCCGTATCCGTCAGGCTGTCATCTGATCGTGTGCAGAAATGTAGTCATTTATTTTACGGATGAGGCGAAGGATCAGATCTACGGAAAGTTTTATCAGTCACTGGTGCCGGGAGGAATGCTCTTTATCGGCAGCACCGAACAGATCATGAATTATAAAGATTTTGGTTATGAGCGTAATAAGTCATTTTTCTTTGAACGGGGCTAATCGGGTGTGACACAGGACGGCAGAAAGCTGCGCAGTACGTGTGTCATATATTCCGCAAATTGTTTTGAATTTAAAAAATCATCAGTCACAGCGACCTTTGAGTAACAAGTCTCAGGGGTCGCTTTTTGTCTGTGTGAGGGATCCACGTACATCGCAACTGATTTATGGATCGCCATGTCCTCGGCAGGAAGATAATAATAGTTTTTATAGTCTGAATAGTACATGCGTGCCATATGCTGATAGAGAGGAATGCGCACCAATACATGATCGGTGTGTGTGCGAAGGTAGACCTCACTGACCGGATGTCGGACGGACAGTTCACCCGGAAGGCGACATGGGCTTGACAGTGTCACGATCAATTCCTCAGCGGCTGATCCATCCGGATCGGTGTAGGATTCCATCGTGAAATGTACAATGTCGGCATCGTGTGAAAACAGCAGATCATAAGCAAAAATATCCATCAGCCGGTACATGTTGCGGACATCTTCATAATTATGCAATTGCAAAAGATGCATGGCAGCCGGATCAGGATGTTTCGTGTAACTGTCGTAGATTTTGATCAGTTCGCCGCCGGAATACAGATCCTCGCGCGCAATACCTAAAAACTGCTCCAGTGCTTTTTGCCGGTAGCTCGGTAACTGCAGCATACAGGCACGTTTCCGGCTCTCTTTATAGATGTCAAACAGTTCATATGCATCAAAAGATAACGCGATTTCATGGCAGTCTGCGCGTGCGCAGAGGAATGGAAGATCAAAGCTGTTGCCGTTGAAGGAGATGATCCGGTGAATGTCATTTAACTGCAGATATGTGCAAAAACAACGCAGTATCTCGGACTCATCCGAGTGCCTGTCGGCGAAAAACTGATGGATCTCCAAGCTAGATTGATCCGTATACAGAGCCAGTCCGATCAGATAGATCCGGTGTCTGCTCTTAGCCAGTCCGGTCGTTTCAATATCAATGAACAGGTCACCGGCATGAAGCCGGGTCCGTGTAAAGTCTGAGGGTGAAAAACTGATATTTGTATCGATCCAGTGCTGCATCATTTTATACTCCTTTTGCATTGTAAAATAAGTATACACGACTTTTGTTCGCCAAAAAAGACAAAATAACGACAATTTTTGATCAAATTTTTATGACAAACTTTCTCATTGTGCTATAATAAAATCAATATACAGCAGTTCCATGTATGAATTGCTGCAGCAATAAAAATAAGGAAAGAGAGGTCAATTTGATGGGATTACGAACGTTTAGAGGCGGAGTGCACCCTTTCGAGGGCAAAGATTTGTCAAAAGACAAGCCTGTAGAGGAATATTTGCCTAAGGGAGATCTGGTGTTCCCTGTATCTCAGCATATCGGTGCCCCCGCACAGCCGGTTGTAGCAGTCGGCGATACGGTCAAGAAGGGACAACTGATCGCAGAGGCCGGTGGATTTGTTTCAGCAAACATCTATTCTTCGGTTTCGGGAACTGTCAAGTCAATTGCACTGCACCGTGTCGCTACCGGCGATATGGTAAATTCGATCGTCATCGAAAATGACGGAAACTATGAGGAAGTGGAGTATGACACCGTAGACGATGTCACATCACTTTCAAAGGAAGAGATTATTGAGAAAGTAAAGAAAGCCGGAGTTGTAGGTATGGGTGGCGCAGGTTTCCCTACCCATGTGAAGTTATCGCCGAAGGATCCGGAAAAGATCGACTACATTATTGCAAACTGTGCAGAGTGTGAGCCGTATCTGACATCCGATTATCGCAGAATGCTGGACAATCCGGAGCTGCTGGTCGGTGGAATGAAGATCGTATTACAGTTATTTGACAATGCAAAGGGTGTGCTCGGTGTCGAGAACAACAAGCCGGATTGTATTGCAAAGCTGGAGGCATTGTGTAAGGATGAGCCTCGTATAGAAGTCGTTCCCCTGCAGACGAAATATCCGCAGGGTGGTGAGCGTCAGCTCATCAAAGCTGTCACAGGCAGAGAGATCAATTCCAAGATGCTTCCCGCAGATGCCGGATGTATCGTAGATAATGTAGAGACACTGGTATGTATCTATCGCGCAGTCAAGGAAGGTAAGCCGGTGACCAACCGTATCTTTACCGTGACCGGTGATGCAGTAAATGACCCGCGCAACTTCTATGTAAGTGTCGGAACCAATTACGCAGAGCTGTTAGAGGCTGCGGGTGGATTGAAGGAGTCCGGAGCGGAAAAGATGATCTCCGGCGGTCCGATGATGGGATTTTCTATGTTTGATCTGAATGTGCCTATCACAAAGACCAATTCATCACTGCTGTGTCTGACCTCCGATGATGTATCTCATCTGGAGCCGAGCGCATGTATCAACTGCGGACGCTGTGTAGAGGCGTGCCCTGAGATGCTCGTACCGTCCAGACTTGCAAAGCAGGCCGACCGGAAACTGGGCGAAGAATTTGAAAAGTGGAATGGCATGGAATGTATCGAGTGCGGCAGCTGCAGCTTTATCTGCCCGGCAAGACGTCCTCTGGCACAGTCCATCAAGACCATGAAGAAAGATATTCTTGCGGCCAGACGTAAAAAATAGAGAAAGAGGTGTAAGACATGGATAACATTTTGCATGTTTCATCATCACCCCATGTGCGTGCGAAAGATTCAACCAACCGGATCATGGCATATGTGATTTTAGCATTACTGCCTACCACACTGTTTGGTATCTTTAACTTTGGACCGAAAGCGCTGCTTCTGATCGTACTTACGATCGCAAGCTGTGTCGGCACAGAGTGGGTGTTTGAAAAGATAATTCACAAGAAAAGCACGATCAGTGATCTGAGTGCTGTTGTAACCGGACTTTTACTGGCGCTGAACCTGCCTGTGACACTTCCCTGGTGGGAGGCAGTGCTCGGCGGTGTATTTGCGATCGCCATCGTAAAGATGATGTTTGGCGGACTGGGTCAGAACTTCATGAACCCGGCACTCGGAGCAAGATGCTTCCTGCTGATCGCTTTTGCCGCTGATATGACTAATTTCCAGACTGACACGTATACCGGAGCGACACCGCTGGCAGCGATGAGAAACGGAGAGATCATCAACAGCATGGATGCGCTGATCGGACGTACCGCCGGAACGATCGGTGAGACGAGTACGATCGCGATCCTGATCGGTGCGATCATCCTGATCCTGCTCGGCGTTATTACTTTAGCGATCCCGGCCAGCTACCTGATCACATTTGTGATCTTTATGCTGTTGTTTGGCGGTCATGGCTTTGATATGTATTATATCGTTGCACAGCTGTGCAGCGGCGGTATCATGCTCGGAGCATTCTTTATGGCAACAGATTATGTAACCAGCCCGATCACACCGCGCGGACGTATCTTATTCGGTATCTGCTGCGGTTTCCTGACCGGTCTGTTCCGTTGCTTCGGTGCAAATGCCGAGGGTGTTTCTTTTGCGATCATCTTGAGCAACCTGCTCGTTCCGATGATCGAGAAGATCACGATCCCGCGCGCATTTGGTCAGGTAAAAGAGAAGAAGGAGGGCAAATAGTATGAATACGAAAAAAATCGTTCATGACGCCGTCATCCTTACAGCTTTTACGGTAGTTTTAGGATTTTTACTCGGTCTCGTCTATGAGATCACCAAACAGCCGATCGCAGATGCAAATGCAGCGGCTGCACAGGCTGCATACATGGAAGTATTTGAAGATGCAGACTCTTTTGAGGCACTCGAGGGCTTTGACAAGGAGGCAGCGACTGAAGAAGTGGTAGCTGCAGGTTATACGGATTCTATCGATGACATTCAGGTGGCAAAGGACGCTTCCGGTTCACCGCTCGGTTATGTTGTGACCGTTACGGCAAAGGATGCGAGCCAGTCTACGATCACTTTTTCCGTAGGTATCCAGAATGACGGAACCGTAAATGGATATTCCATTACGAGCATTGCAGAGACTCCCGGACTTGGTATGAAGGCGCAGGAAGAAGATTTCTATTCACAGTTCAAGGGTAAGCTGGTGGATACATTCGAAGTCGTAAAGAATACACCGTCCGCTGATAATGAGATCGAATCCATCTCCGGCGCGACCATCACTTCAAAAGCAATGGCAAATGGTGTAAATGCAGCCCTTACCTATTTCCGCGCAGAATTAGGAGGTGCACAGTAATGAATAAGTATGTAGAACGTTTGTATAACGGTATTATCAAAGAAAATCCCACATTCGTGCTGATGCTCGGTATGTGTCCGACACTGGCGGTTACCTCATCCGCGATCAACGGATTAGGTATGGGACTTTCCACGACAGTCGTTTTGATTCTGTCAAACCTGTTGATTTCTGCGTTCCGTAAGGTGATCCCGGACGGTGTGCGTATGCCGGCATTTATCGTTATCGTAGCATCACTCGTTACGATCGTAGAATTTTTGATGAAAGCATATCTGCAGTCCTTATCTGCAGCACTTGGCGTATATATTCCGCTGATCGTTGTTAACTGTATCATCTTAGGCCGTGCAGAGAGCTACGCATCGAAAAATCCGGTATTACCGTCCATCTTTGACGGTATTGGAATGGGACTTGGATTTACACTCGGTCTGACCTGTATCGGTCTTGTCCGTGAGCTGCTTGGCGCAGGACAGATCTTTGGTGTACAGGTATTGTCACTGAGCTGGTTTACACCCATTACGATCTTTGTCATGGCACCCGGAGCATTCTTAGTACTGGCATTCCTCGTGGCAGGCATGAATATCATCCGCCGCAAGATGGAAGAGAAGGGTACACCGCTTGCAGAGCCTGCGGGATGCTTGAGCGGCGACTGCTCAAATTGTGCACATTCAGGTGTATGTGCGGATAAGAAGGAGGTAGCAGACTGATGAAAGAATTAATACTGATCGCTGTCGGTTCTGCGATCGTCAACAATGTCGTACTGAGTCAGTTCCTTGGTATCTGTCCGTTCCTCGGCGTATCCAAGAAAACTGAGACTGCTGCCGGTATGGGTGGTGCGGTCGTATTCGTTATCACACTGTCATCCTTTGTGACAGCGCTGATCTACAAATACATTCTGGCGAATACCTATCTGATGAGTATCGGTATCGATCTGACTTATTTAAAGACAATCGTTTACATTCTGGTGATCGCTTGTCTGGTACAGTTTGTAGAGATGTTTTTAAAGAAAAAGATGCCTCCGCTGTATGAGTCACTCGGTGTGTATCTGCCGCTTATTACAACAAACTGTGCCGTACTTGGTGTTGCACTTACAAACGTTACCAAGGAATATGGTAGTTTAGAGAGCGTAGTAAACGGTTTTGCAACTGCATTTGGATTTTTCATTGCGATCGTGCTGATGGCCGGTCTTCGTGAAAAAATCGAGTACAATGATATTCCGAAGCCTTTCAGAGGTACAGCGATCGTCCTGATCACAGCGGCTCTGATGTCAATTGCATTTATGGGCTTCTCAGGAATGATCTAGGAAGGAGAAGAACATGAATATAACAGCAATTCTTGTAGCTGCTCTCGTAGTCGGCTGCACAGGTGTTTTAATTGGATTCTTCCTTGGCATTGCCGGTGAGAAGCTTGCGGTTGAGGTAGATGAAAAAGAAGAAGCAATCCTGGGTGTATTACCCGGAAATAACTGTGGTGGTTGTGGCTATGCCGGATGTTCCGGACTGGCTGCTGCGATCGCAAAGGGTGAAGCTCCGATCGGCCAGTGTCCGGTCGGCGGTTCTACCGTAGCAGCCCAGATCGGCGCGATCATGGGTGTGGAAGCAGATGACAGCGTCCGTATGGTTGCATTTGTAAAATGTTCCGGAAATAAGGAGGTCAGCAAGGCTGATTATGATTATACCGGACTGATGGATTGTACCGCTATGAAGTATGTACCGAACGGCGGCCCGAAGTCCTGCAACTACGGATGTCTCGGATATGGTTCCTGTGTAAAGGCGTGTCCGTTCAATGCGATCCATATCGTGGACGGAGTTGCGAAAGTCGATAAAGAGGCTTGTAAGGCGTGCGGTAAGTGTGTCGCTACCTGTCCGAAGAGCCTGATCGAGCTCATTCCGTACGATGCCCAGTATGTTGTCCGCTGTGTATCCAAGAACAAGGGTAAAGCAGTCATCGATGCCTGCGGAGCAGGATGTATCGGATGTCATCTGTGCGAGAAGACCTGTGAGCACGGAGCCATTACTGTGATCGATAATATTGCACGTATTGACTATGAGAAATGTGTTCATTGCGGTGCTTGTGCCGAGAAGTGTCCGAAGAAGGTTATCAAATACATTCACGAGGCATAAAGAACAAACAGAGAAGCAGTATTGGTCAAAAATGGTCAATACTGCTTTTTTCGACTTTATATAGTGATAGGTAAATAAAGGGGAAAATCTATGAGAAAGAGACGAATTGTTGCAAGGCATGTGTGTATGCTGCTGGTGGTATGTATTATATTCGGCTTCTTTTTGCCGTTACAGCCGATCGTTTCACAGGCAGCTACCACTGATTACAGCAAATATTCCAATACGAAAAAAGAGTGGTTTGTCGTGCGGAACAAGAAACATCAGGCACCGCAAGGAGCAGACACGGCAAAAACACTTGCAAAATATAATGCTTATTATTATGATGCCAAGGCAACGGCGACAGATAAAGTCATTTATTTTGCATTTGACTGTGGCTATGAAAATGGTTATACAGAAAAGATCCTGGATGCCTTGAAGGCATATGACGCAAAGGCGGTCTTTTTTGTGACGGAGCATTATGTCCGGGCGAATCCAAAGCTGTGCAAACGGATGAAGGAGGAAGGACATCTCGTGGGAAGCCATACGATGAAGCATCAGAGTATGCCGACATTGTCAACTGCGCGGGTTAAGGAAGAACTGACCGGTCTGGAGCGGTTGTTTAAGGAAAAGACCGGATATACGCTGGATAAATATCTCCGTCCGCCGATGGGAGAGTACAGCAATCGTGTACTGAAGGTCGCAAAGGATCTCGGATATACGACGATTTTCTGGAGTGTCGTTTATTATGATTATGATCCGGCAAAACAGCCGGGCACGCAGTATGTGATCGATCATTTTAAAACATACAGTCATAATGGTGCGATCACGCTGACACATAATATTTCAAAGTCGAATGCCGATGCGCTGAAGACGGTTCTGAAAAATCTGAAGAAAGATGGATACCGTTTTGCCAGGATCGATGAACTGGGACAGCCGAAAAACCAGAAAGTTGCCATGCCGGAATGGGATGAGAAGCTTTCCGGGACTGACACGGTAACATCCGGATATGCATTGCTAAAATGGCAGGCAGATCTGTCTAAGAAGAAGCGTCTGCCGCCGGATGGGTTTGAGATCTATCGCCGGGAGAAAGGCGGCAAATATGAATTGATCGCCACAAAAAAAGCCAATCAGAAAAACAGCTACGTCTATAAGGATAAAGATGTAGAGCCGGGAAAGACTTATTTTTATAAAATAAGATCATACTGCTGTAAATATGGCAGGACGCTGGTATCCGAACGAACCAAAGCATATAAATACCGGAAATACCGGATAGAAGAAAAAGACTAATCAACGGTCGTCAGTTCGTTGTTCTCATCGATGAAGATCGCCTGCAAGGTAGTCTCGGTCTTCAGGGACGATAGGAGCGTTTGGTCAGAAATACGGTTCAAGGGCATGGAGGATAAAAACTCTGTGCCTTTTTGCTGTCCGAGTGCAAAGCAGATCGTACTCAGTGCGTCGCCTACCATAGAAGAATCAGACAGGATCGTGACGCCGTTCAGACCGCTCTCATAGGGATAACCGGTTTTGGGGTCGAGAATGTGGTGATAGATCCGGCCGTCCTTTTCAAAATAGCGTTCATAGCGGCCGGATGTGACGATACTCCGGTCGGTGACATCCACCGCGGTGATCGTCTCACCATCTTCGCCAAATGGTTTGCGGATACCGATATGGTAGGCATCTCCGCTCGATTTCTGTCCGAGTGTCAGCACATTTCCACCGAGATTGATAAATCCTTCATGGGAACCGTTCGCGTTGAGATAAGCTCGCATCTGATCCGCAACGTAGCCTTTGGCGATACCGCCGAGATCGAGTCTGGCATCCGGATTTTGCAGCGTGACCGTATTACCTTCTACAATGATCTGCCGGTAATCCACCGTAGCCAGCGCTGCGTCGATCTCTGATTGTGAGGGAATCGTTCCGGTGTTATTTGGAATATCCCACAGGTCACTCAGTGCACCGATACTGATATCAAATACACCGTCACTGAGTTCCCCGAAAGCGATACCGTAACGGATCAGATCGGCAGTCTCAGCGTGCACTTCTACTGGTGCACCGCCTGCATGATTGATCTTATAAATATCACTGCCTTCGAGCGTGCGGCTGAAGTAGTGTTCGTAGGTGTCTGCGAGGTCAAAGCATGCATCGATCAGCGATTCATCCTGGGTATCATTGAGCTGGATCGCGATGATCGTATTAAAATAAAAGCCGTTTTTGACGATTGGTTCCTGTTTAAACAGATAGTGGTTAAAAATGTATGTGATCATGACCATAACAGCAGCAATTATAAGGGCGATCACGATTTTTTTGTGTTTTTGAGAATTCTGATTCATGACAGACATCCTTTCCTGATCAATATCTTAAGCATATACGTAAAGCCCTTCCGGTGTCAAGAAAAAGGTTACGGGTATGGATTTGCGACTTTTATTGCACCGATGCATCGGTTGTGATATGATACAAGATGGTTATTGATGCCCCAAATCAAATTGATAAAATAGATAAAGGAAACAGATCATGGATGAGAGCAGAATAAAGAGAATTAATGAACTATATCACAAGTCAAAGGCAGAGGGACTGACCGCTGCCGAGAAGGAAGAACAGGCAAAGCTGCGTGCGGAATATCTGGCTGATATCAGGGCGAATATCCGCGGACAGCTCAATCAGATCGATATCGTGAACAAAGATGGAACAATCGAGAATTTAGGAGAGACTCATGGAAACAGTAAAAAATACACAAGCTAATACAATTCATACAACAGAAGTACCGGTGACAGAGCCGCAGCGCCAGTTTTATTATATGGATCTGGCAAAACAACTGGTAAAGGAGCGCGAGGAGACGTGCGGACACCGTCTGACCTTTCATGTGGAAACCTTCGGATGTCAGATGAATGCGCGCGACTCAGAGAAACTGCGCGGGATTCTGGAGACGATCGGTTATGAGCAGGTAGACACCGAGGAAGCGGATTTTGTCATCTATAATACATGCACGGTTCGTGAAAATGCAAATAATAAAGTATACGGCAGACTCGGTACACTCGGCAGCTACAAGAAAAAGCATCCGCAGATGATGATCGCGCTGTGCGGCTGCATGATGCAGGAGGAGCATGTGGTCGAGCGTCTGAAAAAGGATTTCCGGTTTGTCAATCTGGTATTCGGAACCCATAATATTTTCAAGTTTGCGGAGCTGGTCGTGCGGGCACTGACAGAAAAGCAGATGGTTGTCGATATCTGGGAAGGTACGACCGAGATTGTGGAAGATCTGCCGATCGAGCGCAAGTACAGCTTCAAATCCGGTGTCAATATCATGTTCGGATGCAATAACCTCTGCAGTTATTGTATCGTGCCGTATGTCCGTGGAAGGGAGCGCAGCCGTGAACCGAAGGATATCATCCGTGAGATCGAGCGGCTGGTGGCTGACGGTGTCGTGGAGGTCATGCTGCTCGGGCAGAATGTCAATTCCTACGGAAAGACACTGGAGCATCCGGTCACATTCGCACAGCTTCTGCGCGAAGTAGAACAGATTGAAGGATTGGAGCGTATCCGGTTTATGACTTCCCATCCGAAGGATCTGTCTGATGAATTGATAGAAGTGATGGCCCAGTCGAAAAAGATCTGCAAGCATATGCATCTGCCGCTTCAGTCCGGCAGTTCGAGAATCCTAAAGGCAATGAACCGTCATTATGATAAGGAACAGTATCTGACACTGGTCGATAAGCTCCGGCGTGCGATCCCTGATATAGCGATCACGACGGATATCATCGTAGGATTCCCGGGAGAGACAAAGGAAGATGCCTTAGAGACGCTTGATGTCGTCAGACGCGTGCGCTATGACAGTGCCTTTACATTTATCTACTCCAAGCGTTCCGGAACACCTGCCGCAGAGATGGACAATCAGGTGCCCGAGAGCGAAGTGAAAGAAAACTTTGACATGATCTTAAAGGAAGTACAGCATATCGCGACGGAAAAAGCGATGGAGATCCAGGGACAGGTGCAGCCGGTGCTTGTCGAACAGATCAATGAGCATGATCCGGCGCTCGTGACCGGACGTCTGTCGAATAATTCCGTGGTACATTTTCCGGGTGATGCATCGCTGATCGGCAAGATCGTAGATGTCAGACTGGCGCAGTGCAAGGGCTTTTACTATATCGGAGAGCAGGTCTTCGCATGAGCACACGCCAATTCGGAAATGCTAAAAGATCTGATAAATTTCATGCATTTGGAACATTCGGAATCAAAGACGTCATATTTTTAACCGGTTTGTTTCTGTGCGGGCTCGTGCTGACCGTGGGTATATTTGCTTTTTCACATACGGGTCAGATGGTCAGGATCACAATTGACGGAGCGGTATATGGGACGTATCCGTTAGGAAAAAATCAGCGCATTCCGGTAGAACAGGACGGAGAAACCATCAATGTCGTGCTGATCGAAGACGGAACCGCACGCATGGAACAGGCGACCTGTCCGGATGGGCTGTGTATGCGTCAGGGTGCGATATCGCGCGAACGGCAGACGATCGTATGTCTGCCGCACAAACTGGTGGTGGAGGTGTATGGAAGTCATGAGCAGGAATATGACACAGTCAGCCAATAACCAGCAGGGCAGTTTTATCCGCCGGATCCCGTTTCTTGGCATGGCGCTGGCACTGGCATTGATCTGTAGTTATGTAGAAGCGCTGATCCCCTTGCCGATCGGCATACCCGGAGTCAAGCTTGGACTGACCAATATCGTCATTGTCATCGTATTATATCTGGGAACGGTACGCGACAGCGTGTGTGTATCACTGGCGCGGGTGTTGCTGGCCGGATTTTTTTTCGGTAATCTGTACAGTATTTTATACAGTCTGGCGGGCGCAATGCTCAGTCTGTTTGTCATGGCAGGACTCAAACGAACCAGGCTGCTGCATCCGATCAGTGTAAGCGCAGCAGGCGGCATCGCGCATAATGTCGGGCAGTTTCTGGTAGCTGCCCTGGTGGTGGAAAATTACAGGATCCTGTATTATCTGCCGGTATTATTTCTTGTAGGTATGCTGACCGGCGTATTGATCGGACTCGTAGCATGTGAAGTTTTTCGTCATCTGCCGGGGCAGTTGGTTGATCTTGTGGCAGAGAGTAAAGAGGAGCAGAAAAAGATATGATTCAATATATCAAAGGAATTTTAGCGGATATGGATGAGGAATCCGTGATCATCGATCATCAGGGGATCGGCTTTCAGGTCTATATTTCCGGGCAGACATTTGAATATCTGCCATCCATCGGATTAGAGATCAAGATGTATATCTATTTTCAGGTGAAGGAGGATGCCTTTTCATTATTTGGTTTTCTGACAAAGGATGATCTGCGCATTTTTAAGCTGCTCATTAGTGTGAACGGCGTCGGACCGAAGGGCGCACTTGCAATCTTATCTGTCCTCTCGCCGGATGATCTTCGGTTTGCCGTGATCTCTGACAATGCGAAGGCGATCTCCAAGGCGCAGGGAATCGGTGCAAAGACAGCGCAGCGCGTCGTTCTGGAGCTGAAAGATAAGCTAAAGCTGGAAGATGCATTTTCATCTCAGGAGGAACTGGTGAAAAATCCGGATGTTGCGCTCGAAAAAGGTGTCCGTCAGGAGGCTTTGCTGGCGCTCACGGCACTCGGCTATTCGGCATCAGAGGCCACGCAGGTGTTAGCCGGCATCGAGATCACGCCGGATTCGGATGTGGAATCCGTATTAAAGCTGGCGCTTCGTAATATGGCATTTATGTAGGAGGATTCATGAATAATCGGAAAGTGATATCCACAGAAATACAGGAGGAGGACGTATCCGCAGAGAAATCGCTGCGTCCCCAGTGTCTGGAGGATTATATCGGACAGGCAAAGGCAAAGGAAAATCTGAAGGTATATATAGAAGCTGCCAAGGGGCGGGGAGAGTCACTGGATCATGTGCTTTTTTACGGACCGCCGGGACTTGGCAAGACGACGCTGGCAGGTATTATTGCTAATGAGATGGGCGTACATATGAAGATCACGAGCGGGCCTGCGATCGCAAAGCCCGGTGAGATGGCGGCCATCCTAAGCAATCTGGCGGAGGGCGATGTATTGTTTGTCGATGAGATCCACCGGCTGAACCGTCAGGTAGAGGAAGTGCTGTATCCGGCGATGGAGGATTATGCGATTGATATTATGATCGGAAAAGGTGCGACCGCACGCTCGATCCGTCTGGATCTGCCGAAATTCACACTGGTAGGTGCGACGACACGTGCCGGACTGCTCTCGGCTCCGCTGCGGGATCGTTTCGGGGTGATGCATCATCTGGAATTCTATACGGTTGATGAACTGAAAACGATCATTATACATTCTGCGGCAAAGCTGGGCGTAGACATTGATGAAGCAGGTGCCTACGAGCTGGCGAGACGCTCCCGCGGAACACCGCGACTGGCAAACCGCCTGCTGCGGCGTGTGCGTGATTTTGCACAGGTCAAATATGATGGCAGGATCACACAGGAGGTCGCGACCTTTGCACTCGATCTGCTGGAGGTCGACAAGATGGGACTGGATAACAGCGACCGCAAGCTCCTCTATACGATCATGGATAAATTCTCCGGAGGTCCGGTCGGTCTCGATACGTTAGCGGCCGCGATCGGAGAAGATGCGGGAACGATTGAAGATGTCTATGAGCCGTATCTGGTCATGAACGGCTTTATCAACCGTACACCGAAGGGGCGTGTCGTGACGGAGAACTGTTACAGGCATTTCGGATTGTCGCAAACGAATATAGGATAGCTGGAGGAAAGAATATGGGAACAAAGAAAAGTACGGTCGTAGTGATCGATAAGAAAGAATATAATCTGAGCGGATTTGAGGAAAAAGAATATTTACAGCGCGTAGCTGCTTATATCAATCAGAAAATCACGGAGATGAATCAGCAGGATTCCTATAAACGTATCCCTCAGGATATGAAGAATCTGATGTTGAACCTGAATCTTGCAGACGATTACTTTAAGGCAAAAGAACAGGCAGGGGATTCATCCGATAAATTTTCCGATCTGGAAAAAGAGATTTTTGATCTGAAGCATCAGTTGGTTGATGCACAGATGCAGTTGGACGATGCCAATACCAAGATCACCGAGGCAAATGCCAAACTGGAACTTGTCAAGCAGCAGAATGAGCAGATGCAGGGACAGGTAGAGGAACTGGAGAAGGAGAAACGGGAACTGACACAGAAAAACGAGCGTCTGAGTGCCGATCTGGAGGAAGTTCTGTTAAAGTAGGAAGATGATGAAAAAGATGGAGCTGCTTGCACCCGCGGGATCCTTAGAGACGTTACGGGCAGTATGCGCGGCAGGCGCGGATGCGGTATACGTCGGTGGCGGACAGTTCGGTGCGCGCGCGTATGCGAAAAATTTTACACAGGAAGAATTGCTGCAGGCGATCGATGAGGTGCATTTACAGGGAAAAAAGATGCATCTGACCGTAAATACGCTGTTAAAAAACAATGAGCTGGAAGAACAGCTCTATGACTATCTGCTGCCTTATTATGAGCAGGGGCTGGACGCGGTGATCGTTCAGGATGCAGGCGTGTTTGATTTTATAAAAAAACAGTTTCCCGGTATGGAGCTGCACGCAAGCACACAGATGTCAATTGCGGCTGCCGAGGGTGCACGGTTCCGGTCACGGGCGGGCGCTGACCGGGTGGTTCTGGCGAGAGAATTGTCTTTGCAGGAGATCCGCCGTATTCATGAGACGGTGGATGTGCCGCTGGAATGCTTTGTACACGGCGCGATCTGCTATTGCTATTCCGGCCAGTGCCTGTTCAGCAGTATGCTCGGCGGCAGAAGCGGCAATCGCGGCCGTTGTGCACAGCCGTGTCGTCTGCCGTACGGTGTGCAGGCGCAGGGACGCGCATCAGACAGCGGAGGAGAATGCTATCCGCTCAGTCCCAAAGATCTGTGTGCGATCGATCTACTGCCGGAACTGGCAGATGCCGGTGTCTGCTCACTGAAGATCGAAGGGCGTATGAAGCAGACCAATTATGCGGCAGGTGTGACAGCCGTTTACCGGAAATATCTGGATCTGCTGGAATCGGGCGCTGATTATGCAGTTGCAGAAACAGACCGGAGACAATTGATGGAGCTGGGTAATCGCAGCGGCTTTACCGCCGGGTATCTGCGCGGTGAAAAGGGCAGATCGATGATCAGCCTGCATTCACCAAAGCATACCGCCGGGCAGTCGAAGGAACCGCAGCAGTGGCAGAATGCGCCCCGCCCGCTGAGTGGACACTGCGTGTGTCACATCGGTGCTCCGGTCGCCCTGACAGTCACGGATCTCATCAGCGGAGAGACACTAAACGTCAGTGAAGGAGAGATTCAGGAGGCGAAAAAGGCTCCTGCCCGGAAAGAGGATGTGGAGCATGTGCTGCGCCAGACCGGTGATACGGGATTTTCCTTTGAACAGTTGGAGATTGATCTGGATCAGGATTGTTTTATTCCAAAACAGTTTTTAAAAGCGGTCAGAAGAAGTGCGCTGGAGCTGATGCGGGAGCGCTTACTGGAAACATACCGCAGACAAACACCTCCACAGCGGCCGAAAGACATCCGTACAGATCGATCGTTACGATTCATAGAAGACAGTGGTAAGACGCAGCCGGATATCCGGGCGCTGGTGGCAGTCTGCGATACCTGGGAGCAGTTTGAGATATGCGCAGGGCAGGATTATATTCACACGGTAGCGATCCAGCTACAGTCCATCGGACAAGCACAATTTGCTGCATGTTTGCAGCGGACCGCAGAGTTATGTCTGCAACAGCAGAAGCACCTGCTGCTTGCCATGCCGTCGGTATTCCGGGAGAAAAGTGTCAGATATTATGAAAAACAGTGGACACAGGTCAAAAATTGCGTAGAAATTATGCAAGAGCATAACCTG
>JBNMHW010000066.1:0-17136 GCA_050872965.1 bacterium
CTACTACAGCCCGTATGAGCGCCGTACGATGGCAGAGAATGAGAGCCGCAGTGAGCGCAGGGCACGCCGCCGCAGAGAAAAACGTGAGCAGCGTAAGAACAGACAGCACGGATTCGGCACGACATTAGCCAAATGCGCATGTCTGGCAGCGACTTTCGGACTGGTCGCAGGAGGTGTCTTCGGCGGAGTCAACTATCTGATTCCCCAGAAGGAGCAGACGACGATCGTACAGCAGAACTCCGCATTGTCCACGACATCACAGGACAGCAGCACATCATCCTCGGCGCTGAGTGGCGGAATCGTCGCTACCGACGTATCCGGTATCGTAGAACAGGCGATGCCCAGCATCGTAGCGATCACCAATATGACCGAGACCGAATACCGTACCTGGTTTGGTCAGACTTATTCACAGGAAAATGACTACGCAGGCAGCGGTATTATCGTCAGCGAGGATGATAAATACCTCTACATCGCGACAAACAACCATGTCGTAGACGGAGCCAAGACACTGACCGTCAAATTCTGCGATGACAACACCGTCGCAGCAGAGGTCAAGGGCACGAGCCCCAGCAATGATCTGGCAGTCGTAAAGGTAGCCAAGGACGATATCGAGCAGGAGACGATGGACGCGATCAGCATCGCGAAGATCAATGACGAGGGCAAGGAAAAAGTCGGTGAGCCGGTCATCGCGATCGGAAATGCATTAGGCTATGGCCAGTCAGTTACGAGTGGTATCATCAGCGCATTGAACCGTGAGGTAACCGCGCAGGATGATTCTGGAGAGACCTACGCCAATACACTGACCCAGACAGATGCCAGCATCAACCCCGGTAACTCCGGCGGAGCACTGCTCAATGCCAAGGGAGAGGTCATCGGTATCAACTCCTCCAAGATGGGCGGAGATTATGTAGACGGTGTCGGATTTGCGATCCCCATGACAACCGCAGCGCCGATCATCAATGAACTGATCACCAGAGAAAAAGTCACAGACGACAAGGCAGCATTCCTCGGAGTCAGCGGTATCGATGTCGATGATTCCGTATCACAGATGTACAATATGCCCAGCGGTATCTACGTAGCCAAGGTATATGACGGCAGCGCAGCCGCAGAGGCAGGTATCCAGCAGGGCGATATCATCACCGCCTTTGACGGACAGGACGTAGACACGATGGAAGAGATGCAGGAACTGTTACAGTACCGCGCAGCAGGCACGAAGGTCAGCATGACCATCAGCCGTGCAGACAACGGCAAATATGTCGAGCAGAAGGTAGAAGTGACACTCGGCAGCAAGAACTAAAAAACTAAGATTCGCAGGAATAAGATCCGGAACCCGAAAAGGCATGATTCGCGCTTGAATCATGCCTTTTCATGTGTTACACTAAAAATTAGTATTTACAGACCATTTCCGTGGAGGAAACCGATTATGAATAACAGCACAAAAAGCAATCTTAAAAAAAGAAAAATAGTGATCGCACTCGGACACGAAGCACTCGGAACGACACTGCCGGAGCAGAAGGAAGCGACAAAGCGTACCGCCAAGGCAGTCGCAGACCTGATCAGTGAGGATGCACAGGTCATCATTACACACAGCAACGGACCGCAGGTCGGCATGATCCACACGGCCATGTCAGAGTTTGCCAGATTGTATCCGGAATATACGGCGACACCGATGAGCGTCTGCTCAGCCATGAGCCAGGGCTATATCGGCTACGACCTGCAGAATGCGATTCGTACCGAATTGCTGAACCGTGGCATTTACAAGCCGGTAGCGACGATCCTCACACAGGTGACCGTCGATCCGTATGATGAAGCATTCTATGAGCCGACCAAGATCATCGGACGTGTCATGAACCGCGAGGATGCGGATGCAGAGGAGAAAAAAGGCAATCATGTCACCGCAGTAGAGGGTGGTTACCGCCGTATCGTGGCAGCACCCAGACCGATCAGTATCGTGGAGATCGACAGTATCCGCGCATTGGTCGATGCAGATCAGGTCGTGATCGCCTGCGGCGGCGGCGGTATCCCGGTACTCGATCAGGCACATAATTTACAGGGAGCGAGCGCAGTCATCGAGAAGGATCTCGCGGCAGCAAAGCTCGCGGAACTCGTCGATGCGGATGAACTCATCATTCTCACCGGAGAGGATCATGTCTATATCGATTACGGACAGCCCACACAGCGTCCGATCGGGGAGATGACCACGGCACAGGCACAGGAATATATCCATGAGGGTGCATTTGAGGAGGGTACGATCCTGCCCAAGATCGAGGCAGCGATCGATTTTATCGGCAATTCAGCGATCCGTACAGCCACGATCGCGAGACTCGGTATCCGTCCGGAGACCGGCACAGAGACACTCGAAGGCACCGTGATCCGCAAATAAAAAAGCTGCGACATGCCAGAAAAGGCGGCAATCGATATCGATGCCGCCTTGTTTTACGCGGCAAAGACCCAAAAAATGCACAGGGCAGGAACGTATATTTATAAGGTAAGCGTGATTATTTTACAAGACGAAAGGAAACACAATGAAATTACAAGAGAACATGCGCAAGTTACTTGCAGGACTGCTGGCGGCAGCGACGATAGCAGTCACGATTCCCGGAAATCTCGTCCCGGCACAGGCAGCCACGCACGATATGCAGAGTCTGCAGGCGCTTGGTATCATTGACGCACCGGGCGAAGAAGACACGACAGATGATCTGCCGGATCTGAACCCGCAGCTCGCTGGACAGGCACAGACCTACGCAGCATCGAATGGTGATATGGTCATCGCGATCGATGCCGGACACGGCGGCAGTGATGGCGGAGCCACTTATGATGGCATAAAGGAAAAAGATGTCAATCTCAAGATCGCACAGTACATACGGACCTATTTTCAGGATTATGAAGGTGTGCAGATCTATCTGACGCGCGATAGCGATAAAGCGTTGAGCCTGAGCGACCGCGTTGCCAATGCAGCGGCAGCAGGTGCAGATGTATTTATCAGTATACATAACAACGCTTCCTCAAATACGGATACGAGCGGAAGCATGGTATTTTATCCAAATAGCAGCTACCGGCCGGATCTCGGCACAGAGGGCAGTGGACTTGCACAGAGTATTCTCGACCGTCTGACTGCACTCGGACTGCCGGATCTGGGCATTCGTATCAGAAATTCCGAAAACAATAGCAAATATGCAGACGGAAGTATCTCAGACTACTATGGCGTGATCCGCAATGCCAAACTGCAGGGCATGGCAGGTATCATCGTAGAGCATGCGTTTGTATCGTCTGCATCCGACCGGAAGAACTACCTTGGCACCGATGCACAGTTGAAGAAACTCGCGCAGGCAGACGTCAAAGGTATCGCAGACTACTATGATCTGACCTACAACGGACTGAGCAAACCGGCGGTGACCTTAACTGCAGGCAATCAGAAGAAACTTGAAGTAAGTTGGGATGAGCAGGATAAAGCCAGAGGCTATATTATCTATCGTTCCACCACGAAAAACGGAACTTACACACGAATTGGAAAAGTCACCGGATCAGACAGCATCACCTATGCAGACACCACGGTAAAGCAGGATCAGACCTATTATTATAAAGTGCGTGCATACGGCAAGAGTGGGGGCACGGTATATTACAGTGACTACTCCACAGCCGTACACGGCTCGACGATCGGAGGCACCGAACTGAAGGCAGTACAGCAGATGGCAGGTGGCTACATGAAGCTCATATGGAATGCATACGAGGCAGGCGACGGTTATGCGATCTACCGGAGCGAAGAAGGCGGTGCCTACAAACGTATTGCCACGATCACAGATGCAGCCAAAGAAGCATATAATGATAAAACAGTTGAGCCCGGCGTGTCCTATAGCTATAAGATCCGTACACTGCGCACCTTATATGGAAATGAAGGATTCGGAAAATGTTCATCCGTAGTATCGGCGACGATGTTGGAAACACCTGAAATGAAACGGCTCGATATCCGGGATGACGGCTCTATCAAAGTCGTATGGAACAGATCACTCGGAGCATCCAAGTATATTCTGCAGCGTGCGACGGAAGAAAACGGAAACTACACTACGATCGCCACGATCACAGACGATACGAGAAACTACTATATAGATAAGCAGACAGAACGCGCAATGACCTATTACTACAGAATCAATGCGTATAATCAGAATGGCAAGGTCAAAGGTTCGACCGGATATGTACAACCCATTGGTGTTAAAAACATGCAGACACCGGAGCTGGTATCTATCAGAATCACACAGAGTAAGCCCGGTATCTATCTGAAATGGACAGCAGTCGCAGGTGCAGAGGGTTATCGTATCTATCGTCGCAGTGGAGAACACGGCAGTTATCAGAAAGTTGTGACCTTAAAAGGCAGTACGCAGCTCGATTATATTGATGAGAGTCCTTCAACAGCAGGAACAGCTTATTACTATAAAGTAAAAGCATACGTGCACAATTCAGCAGGAACAGGATGGTCAGACAGCTCGGATGCGAGAAGTACGGTCGCAGGTTACAGTATTATGGGAGACAGCAATACGACCGTCAAGAAGATGAGCGCCTGGTATATCGCGCGCGGCGGTGTCTATCCGGAAGATATCTATAGCGATTATGGTGCACCGACATTAAAGGATTTCTGCCAGATCGTATATGATGAGGCAAAAGCAGAAGGTGTCAAAGCAGAGGTTGTATTTGCACAGGTCTGCAAAGAAACCGGTTTCCTGCGCTTTGGCGGAGACGTCAGCCCGGAGCAGTGCAACTTCGCAGGCATCGGCGCGACCGGCGGCGGAGCCAAGGGAGCCAGCTTTGAAGATGTGCGCACCGGAATCCGTGCACAGGTGCAGCATCTGAAGGCATACGCCAGTGACGAACCGCTGAACAATGAATGTGTCGATCCGCGGTTCAACTACGTGAAACGCTGTGCCGCCATTTATGTAGAATGGCTCGGCGTTCACGAGAACCCGACCGGCGCAGGCTGGGCGACCGGACGCAACTATGGATACAGTCTGAGAGACGATTATATCAGTTCACTCTTAAGCTACTAATATGATTGATAGGAAACGGCGATTGCACTGTAGATACAAACGTGCTATTATAAAACCGGAGTTTGTCAGAAAATGGGAGTCAATGAATACTGATCCGGGAATAGATGACCGGTCAGTATCCGGTGAGGGAGCTTAGAACATGGAACTGATTGCGAAGGTACCTTGGGAGATCTGGTTGATTGTGGCTGAGTCGGCACTGATTTTGGTGCTGCTTGTCATATTGATCATCAGCATGAGAAAAAACAAGAAAAAAAACGAGTTGCGCTCATACGTCGCAGAGCAGTCCAGAGATGACAGACTGCGGGAAGCGCTGGGAAACGAATATGCGACGCAACAGACGCGGGATGTCTCGGCAAAGAATGTACCATATCAGGTCGAATACCACGACAGCCCGGAGACTCGCAGGGATACCAGTTGTATACAGATTACCCAGAAAAGCCCTTTATCAACAGAAAAATATATCTACCACATACACGATGTGCTTCGAATAGGATCAGATCCGCAAAATGAGATTGTTTTGAAAGAACCGGAGGCGGTTCCATGTGATGCCCATCTGGTTCGTGAAAACAATGCATTATATGTGAAGAAGATGATGCCGGAGAGCAAGATACTTTTTATGAGAGACAAAAAAACCTATGCGCTCAATGAAAAGTTGCTCCGGCTGCGGAGTGGAGATATATTGGTAATAGGAAAAACACAGATCGGGATCGAGATCCTGAATGTATAGGACAGCCTGTGGCTGGACAGAAGATGAGGGGCTTATATGGGGAAAATATTAGCAGTTTATTCACAGAATGTATTTAAAGAATATATTTTACCGTCTATCAACAATTCAGATTATTCCTTGACACTGCACAAGGAGCTATTCCATTTATCAGAGGATATTGTGCTGAAAATGGAGATCATCGAAGGAAAATGGAGCTTTTTACCCGGCGCATCCTATCGGATCACGAAGAATCAGCAGCCCTATGAGAAGCAGGAACTATTAGGTGATGATCTGCTCAGTGTTGTTGTGAAAGATAGTCTGACCATATCCATTCTCGTATGTGAGACAGCCTGCGTGCTGAGTGCATACACTAAATATAACCTGTCCGCGTTGAAGGAACTGACCATCGGTAAGAATCCGGAAAATACGATTCAGTATACCTTTCGGGAGTTTGTTTCCAAAAAGCATGCGAAGCTCGTGCGGCAGGATCTGAAATGGAAGCTCGTAGACACCAGCACAAACGGTGTCTATGTGAATTCCAGACGTGTTCAGGGAGAATATGAGCTGACCTATGGAGATTATGTCAATCTCGTAGGTTTGCATTTTGTATTTCTCGGAAATATTCTGGCAGTTGACACGTCGAATCAACGCGTATCCATCAATGAAACATATCTGCCACGCTATGACGAGGACAGTCTGCGCGAAACGATGGCGATGCCCCCGGCGAGGGGCAGGCATCTCTATCACCGTGCACCGAGAAGTGTACAGAAGATAGAGACAGAGCCGATTGTGATAGAGGCACCGCCAGCACCTGAGAAGCCGGAATCGATGCCGTTATATATGACGATCGGACCATCGCTGACGATGGCGTTTCCGATGCTGCTCAGTTGTGCGATGATGATCGTCGCCTCCAGAGGCAGCGGAGCCAATCGCGGAGTCTATATGTATACAGGACTTGTCATGGCAGTTGCATCGTCCGTCATCGGTATCTTCTGGACACTGAAAAATCAAACCTATCACAAGAAAAAACAAAAAGAAAAAGAAGTACACCGCTTCGAGGCATATAGTGGTTATCTGGTAAAAAAGACACAGGAGGTCAAGGAAAAGTATGAGCATAACATGCAGGCAATGCGTGAACGCTATCTTCCGGCAGCAGAATGCTTCTCTTATGATCAGAACAGTGTATCACTGTGGAACCGGAATGCCCTGCATCCTGATTATCTGACACATCGGGTCGGTATGGGAGATGTACCGTTTCAGGCTCCAATTCAGGTTCCGGCAGATAAATTTACAATGTTAGAGGATGCGTTGACAGACAAGCCACGCTATATCTATGATAACTATAGGATGCTCTATCAGGTTCCGGTGACTGTTGAGCTGTTAAAGCATTCACTGATCGGAGTCGTGGGTGGAGCGGACAAGGCAGGTGCATTGCAGGTTGCATATTTGCTGAGTACACAACTGGCTGCGAATAACTGCTATACCGATGTCAAGCTGGCATATGTATACGACAGTTCGACGAGTGAGGACAAAGGAAAGTGGGATTTTGCCAAGTGGCTGCCGCATACCTGGTCAGAGGATCATCAGGTGCGTTTTCTGGCGACAAATGCACAGGAAGCCAGTGATCTGTTTTACGAGTTGACACAGATTCTTCGGCGTCGAGAGGAAAATGCAGACAAAATGGATGGTAAGATCTACAGACCGCATTTTGTGATATTTATTTCAGATGCTGCGATGCTCGAAGGAGAGCTGATCGAAAAATATATACTCGCGGAGCATGTCAATTATGGACTCACGACGGTATTGCTGGCAAAATCACGGGAGGAGCTGCCCAATAGCTGTCGTTATATCATAGAGAATACTACGGAGTATCAGGGCATCTATGACGTCATGGCGGGTGAAGAAGACCGTAGGGCAGTCACCTTTGACGAGGTTGATCCGGCACAGCTTGAAGAATTTGCACGAAAACTGTCCAATATAGAGGTACAGGAGACAGAGACCGGAGGCGAACTGCCGTCTTCCCTGAGCTTTTTTGAAATGTATCATGTCAACCGGCTGGAGGATTTCCGGGTCATGGACCGGTGGAAGAAAAACAGGATTTACGAGAATATCCGTGGACTGATCGGCCAGAAAGCAGGAGGTCGTGACTGCTATCTGGATGTACATGAAAAATATCATGGACCGCATGGACTGGTAGCCGGAACAACCGGATCTGGAAAATCAGAGACACTGCAGACCTATATGCTGTCGTTGGCACTCAATTACAGTCCGGATGATGTCGGATTTTTCGTGATCGATTATAAGGGCGGCGGAATGGCAAATCTGTTTAATGGATTGCCGCATCTGATCGGACAGATTTCGAATCTGTCAGGCAATCAGGTACATCGGGCGATGGTATCGATCAAGAGTGAGAACCGGCGTAGACAGCAGATATTTAATGACAACGGTGTGAACAATATCAACTTATACACCAAACTATACAAAAATGGTGAAGCGACCGTTCCGGTTCCGCATTTGTTCATCATCATAGACGAGTTCGCGGAATTGAAGCGTGAGGAACCCGATTTCATGCGTGAACTGATCAGTGTAGCACAGGTCGGACGAAGTCTGGGGGTCCATTTGATCTTGGCGACACAGAAGCCCAGCGGAACCGTGGATGACAATATCTGGAGCAATTCCAAATTCAGACTGTGTCTGCGCGTGCAGGATCGTCAGGACAGTAATGATATGCTGCACAAGCCGGATGCCGCATATATCACACAGGCAGGACGATGTTATCTGCAGGTCGGAAACGATGAGGTCTACGAGCTGTTTCAGTCAGGCTACAGCGGAGCGGCATATGTTGACAATGATTGTGTAGAGAAGACAGACAGCGTCAGGTTGATCAACGCTACCGGAAGGGCAGAGATCGTAGGAGACTATGCGAAAAACAGGCAAAAGGAGCAGCAATTGCAGCGCTGGTTAGAGCAACTGCTGGCAGCATATCGGTATGCATTGCAGGGCGAGGCGGGACAACCGCAAAAACAGATGCTGGAGCGCATATACGATTATCTGGAAGAACGTCAGATCGAATATCCGCGCAGTGCATATAATGATAAACGGCTGTTGGATTTTATACAGTTGTATGAGAGAACAGCAGACAACGAAGATCCTATCTCACAGATGCTGCACATCGTACAGACGGAGAACGTAAAGCTGCCGCAGGTGAAGGAAAAGACGCAGCTTGACGCAGTCAAGGAATATCTGGCAGTGGTAGCAAAACAGAATGGCTATGACTATGATCTGCAGCTATGGATGCCGGTGTTACCGGAATATCTGTATCTGGATGAACTGGAAGGCTATAAGGAGCGTTCTTTTGATGGAAATGCATGGAAGCATCCGTCGCAGGAATGGGAGCTGAGCGCTATGATCGGCAAGCTCGATGATCCGTGCAACCAGCAGCAGATGCCACTTACGATCAGTCTCTCCGAGGGAGGACATCTTGCGGTCTGCGGAACTGTGGGAAGCGGCAAGAGCAGCTTTTTGCAGAGCTTTATCTACTCCTTGATTCAGAAGTATACGCCGGAATATGTGAACTTGTATGTGCTCGACTTCAGCAGCAGAATGCTGGCTGCTTTTGAAAAGGCACCGCATGTCGGTGGAGTTGTATATGAAGGCGAAGGTGACAAGATCGCAAAGCTGTTTAACATGTTGGGACAGATACTGGCTGACAGAAAAAAGCTGTTTCACGGAGGCAACTATGCGCAGTATGTCAAGACACATGGCGTGTGTGTCCCGGCGATCGTACTGGTCATCGATAATTATGCAGCGTTTAATGAGAAGACGGACGAGGCATATAACGATATGCTGATCCGGATATCCAAGGAAGGTCTCGGACATGGTATCTATCTGATCATATCAGGTGGTGGCTTCACACGGACAGAGATACCGACACGTATCGCTGAAAATATGATGAATACCGTCGCACTGCAGATGACAGATAAATTCGGCTATGCGGATATCCTGCGCAATATGAAATTCGATGTGTTGCCGGAAACCGGAGTTAAGGGGCGAGGGCTGGCATATTATGGCGCGGATATTCTGGAATATCAGACAGCACTGGCAGTACGGGCCGCGGATGATTATGAGCGAATGGAGCGAATCGAGGCGGAATGTGAGAAAATGGCAGCCATCTATCACGGCAGAGTTGCAAAACGGATTCCGCAGATCCCTGAGAAGCCAGTCTGGTATGAATTTGCACAGCTCGATGAGGTAAAGGACTGTGAACAGCTTACAGACCGGATACCGGTAGGCTATGATGCAGATAACGCGTCTGTATATACGATGAACCTGCGTGACATCTATTGCTATCTGATCATGGGTGCACACCGCACCGGCAAAAAGAATTTCATGCGGATCATGCTGGAGGCATGCCTGAGCAAGCCGGAGGCTGAGGTCGTAGTGATGGATACACCCGCAAAGGCACTGGCAGTCTGTGAGGGGCGGGAAGGCATTCGTTATATGAGTACAGATCGGCAGATCTTCGATTACTTTAATGGCATGATACCACTGATCCAGTCGCGTGTGGCAAAGCAAAGACAGTTGCGCGCAAGGGAATACGAGGAAGATGAGATCTATGAACAGATGAACCAGGAACAGCCGTATTACATTTTCCTCCCGGATCTGGCAGCATTTATACAAATGATCGAAACGTCTGAGTTAGACATGTCCGGTTTTCTTAGGAACATCTGGGAGAAGGGCAGCATGAATCATATATATTTCATTGCCGGACTCAGTGTGGAGAATCGTTCGCAGATCAGCGGCTCTCCGTTGTTTGAGGTATTTTCAAACTATAAGAAAGGCATCCATTTCGGAGGAAAGGTAGCGGATAATCCGGTACTGAATTATGACTACATACCGTATCGTGAACAGAACACCATGCAGAAGCCGGGAATCGGAATGATTGCAGGTCCGTTGTTTGAGAAAGAGACTTCAAGGATCGTAGTTCCTATGATGAGAGGTAAGAAAAATGATTAATGTCGACGTATATATACCATCGATGGATGAGGTACTCGATTTCCAGATTGATGAAGATGTTATGGTATCGCAGGTCGTAAATGAGATGGTAGAGATCTTGGCAAAACGAACCCGCGAGGAGATACCGTCCGGACAGGATGCATTTATGCTTGTGCTCGTAAAAGAAAAGAGAGTTCTGCCGCGGATACTGACCTTACAGCAATGCGGGGTGATCAATGGGGATCGCCTGATGCTGGTATGATGAAAGAGGAGGAATGTTGCAGTGGACAATTCGCAGATTAAAGTAAACACGGAGACCTTGGGGACGGACAGCGAGACGATCAAGGGCTATCTGAAGGATTTGGAGACGCAGAAGGGAAATCTGGCGTCGAGCATGATCGAGCTCAACCGTATGTGGAGCGGGGATGCATATGATGCATTTGTGCAGGCGGTAGCCGATGACTTGAACTACCTGCAGGCAGTCATAGATGATCTGACAGATCATGTATATGCGTTTGAGGTCAACGCAAAGTCAAAGTATGAGGAGTGCGAGAAACAGGTGAGCGCATTGATCGCGGATATCACGATCAAGGAGGTAGAGTAAATGGCAGAACAGCAATTTATCATGAAGGTGTCTACCGATGTGATGAAAGCACAGGCAACCAAGGTGGATGGCTATATCCGGGCAATCGAGAAGGATTTTAATGAGATCCGCAAGATCGTCAAGGCTTCCAAATCCTACTGGGTAGGAGATGCCAGTGATAAGCACCGGGAGATATTTAATGAGCGTGAGGAAGACATCACCCGTGTGATCCGGCGGTTGAAGGAGCATCCGCAGGATCTGCGCAAGATGGCAGGCATCTATGAGGCAGCAGAACAGGAAAATGAGACATTGGCTTCCCTGCTGCCGGATAATGTGATATGACAGGGGGCAGACCGATGGATACATATTTTATTGATTTGGATTATCAACGGGCGATCGAGCAGGCAGATACACTGGAGCAGATCGCAGGAAGTCTGAAGGGTATTGCCGATGAAGATATGTCAAAGCTGACGAAAAATCTCAAACAGGCATGGGAAGGCGAAAATGCGGACAACTATCTGGCAAAGGTAGGTATCCTGCAGTCAAATGTGAGTAAAACATCCGCAAAATTGACAGAGGTCGCACAGACGATCCGGCAGATGGCAGACAATATCCGTGATGCGGAGATCGCCAATCAGCAATTGGCGCAGACGCGTACCTACGGCGGCTGAGACCGCAATGACATGCGATACATAGCAGGAACGAGAGCCTGCCGTGCATAAATAACAAATAAGGAGGAAAAGCACATGGCACAATTTGGAGTGAATCTGGCGAAGTTGGAGCAGTGTCTGTCAGATTTGAAGCGTGACCACAAAGATTTTAGTTCGGAGGTCGAGAATCTCTGCACCAGCGAAAAGACCCTGTCCGGCAAATGGGAGGGCGATGCAAAGGACGCTTTTGAGAGCGCTTTCACAAAAGACACTACCTATATGAACAACTTTGGCAAGCTGCTGGGTGAATATGAGAACGCGTTGCAGCAGGTGATTGATGCATATCGCACCGCTGAGAGCACCAATGTGAATCTGGGAACGACCAGAAGAGTAAAGTAGGGAGGAGAGACTGACAATGGCAGATTATGTAATCAAAGTAGACTACGCTGACCTGAATACGGCAGCAACCGCATTTTCCTCAAATGCGACGAAGGTGAGAAACCTGACAAATAAGATGCTGGCTACGATCAAGGAGGCCGGCGGCACATGGACTGGTGAAGCGTCACAGGCATATCTGGGACAGTTCGCAAAATTGGATGACGACATGAAAAAGATGTATGATATGATACAGGAGCATGTCTCAGATCTGAAAGACATGGCAAAGAACTACAAGAAAGCAGAGGATGACAATAAGAGCCTGTCCTCAAAGCTGAGTGATAACGTGATTTAACGTGAATCGACAAGCGATTATCATGTGTAAAAATGAGCGGGCTGTGCACAGGCTACAGCCCGCAGGTGGAGAACAGTTATGAAAGACCGAAGATCAAAGAGAATGAGACATGGCCTGCTGATAGGTCTGCTGGTCATGATAATGATACATCAGGGGACAGCGTATGCAGCGGATAAGGGCAGCGTAGAACTGGCAAAACAGAGTATTTACTGTGTACAGACCTGTCTGGTAGATGAAGCGAATGAGGAACATTATGAGGAACTGGATTACCCTGTGCAAAAGCAGGGAAGCTGTTTCGTAGTCGGCAATATCAACAGAGGGCAGGAGCAGTATCTTATCACCGCAAAGAGCAATCTGAACGTCGATGAGAGCCGGATCAAGGCTTTTCGTAAGCAGCACAAGCTCAAAAAAGAGGATACCGTCAATATGCGTTACCGGGTATTGATCTCGCAGGATGTGATCCGGACAGCAACCGTATATGATAAGGCAGGAGACAGCGATTATGCGATACTCAAACTTGGCGATGAACTGCCGGAATGTCCGGGACTGGTGATCGGCAATAGCGAGGAGGAGGGTGAAGGCGCACCCCTGTTTTTACTGTCCTATAATACAGATACCTATTCGGTAGATATGCAGTCCACCTCCATCCAAAAGATGGATGAGAATACATTCAGCTATGAGGCAGAGAGCGTTCAGAGTGATGGCGCGGCGCTGGTAGATGAGGAGGGACGGCTGATAGGCATGCATATACCGGTGACCGATGATAGCAGTGGCGCAGAACAGGCGCTGAGCGTAGGCGTACTGCAGAAGACCTTTGATATGCTCGGGATCGCATATGACAGCTACGATTCCAAACAGACGACGTTGGGAAAACAGATCGAAGAGACGAGACAACTGCTGCAGGATGGCACCTATACAAAAAAAACGGTTGCAACTGTAGAAAATGTACTGGCGCAGGCGCAGGATGTATATGAGGACGATCGTGCATCCAATGATGACTATGAGGAACAGCTTGCAAGTATTGAGGAGGCGGTAGCGGCACTTCGACCGATGCATGACATCTATATGCTCATCATCTACATCCTGTCGGGAGTGATAGCATTGCTGCTTCTTATTTTGAGCATCCGGATGGTTGCAAACCGCAAAAAAGAGAAGCAGATCCGTTATCTGGAATCCGGACAGGAGCATGGAACCAAGCGGCGCGAGCGGGCGGAGGATACCGCTGCCGGTATCGATGATGACCGGACGATAGCACTCGATCGGTCGATGCCGACGGTATTTCTGCTCCACAAAGCAACCGGAAAGAAAATGCTGATTACAAAGGCGATCTATTCCATCGGCAGCAAGGAGGAACTGGTCGACTACTGTATCAAGGGCAATGCAGCGATCAGTCGCAGACATGCCGCCATATTGAACGAAAATGGCGTGGTATTCATACAGGATCTGAATTCAATGAATCATGTCTATGTAAATAATGTTCAGGTAGAACCGGGAGGCAGGCAGGTATTGAGAAATGGAGACAGTATCCGGCTGGCAAACGAAGAATTTTTATTTGAGTTAAAATAAATAAACAATTGCGGAAGGAGTGGATTTGATGAGAAAAATGATTGATGTGTTCGCATTAGTCGATTGTTTAAATGATCAGATTGAGCTCGCCGCAAAGCTGCAGCGTATATATCGCAAGTATGGTGAGGCGTGTGGTATCAGACGGTGGAATACCGGAATTGCTGCCACTATGGAAGATATGGACCGGCAGCTAAAAACAGAGATTTTGCAGTTGAATCAGATACGGGAAGCATTAGAAGATGTGGTGCGGCTGTCGGATGACTGTGAAAAAAATATATGTGAGTGAGGTATGTGAGTAATGTGTCAGAAAGGGGGAATACAATGTCAGAGTTTCGCATAGACAGGGAGAAGACAGGAGCGATCGAGAACTCATTGGAGACGATTGCCAAGAGTGCGATCCGTGCACGTATTCAGTTGGCAGATATTCAGAAAAATCTGATGATGACAAATGCCGGTTATCAGGAGATTGCAGCCTGTCTGGAACATGAGGGTGATGTCATACAGGAACAGGCAGAGGCAGCAGCGTCCATGCAGGGTGCCCTGCGGCTGATATCACGCAAATATTTATTTACGGAGATGCAGATCATCGGTATTCTGAGTTTGATGTCAGATGACAAGTTCAAAATAGAGGGTGCTTGGAAGCATAAGGGAACGGACGGACAACTGGCGGAGGGACTGAACTATGACGTGAATGGAAGCCTTTTGGCAGGCGAGGCAGGCGTCAAGACCTCAGGGCTTGGCATAGAGGCATATGCCAAAGGGCATGGAGCGACCGGTTCGGCATCACTCGAATCAGAATATGCCAAGGCATCAGTGACAGCCAGCGCAGCGAATGTCAGTGCCTCGGCCAAGGTTGCACTGGGAACCAAGGCCAGTGCGGATAAGAATGGAAAGACGAGCTATATGATCGCAGGAGCAGAGGCTTCGGCAGCCGCGAATTTAGCAGAAGGCAAGGTAAAGCTGCAGGCGGGCACAGACAAGAATAATGTTCATAGTGAATACAGCGGCAGTGTCGTAGGCGCAGATGCCTCTGCGAAGGCAGGCGTATATAGTGAGAATGGTGCGACTGTTGCCAAGGCAAAAGCAGAGGCAGAGGCTTACTGGGCAAAGGGCGAGGTCACACAGGGATTCTCGATCGGTGGTGTCAAGGTTGACTTTACGCTGGAGGGAATGTTAGGAGTTCAGGCAGAAGTCGGAGGTGAGGCATCACTGGACGGAGCATCGGCCGGTGTCGGGCTGGGACCGCTGGGAATAAAAGTGAAGATTGACTGGTCATCACTATTTTAGTTGAAATTAAAACAAATTATAGATGGAGGAAAGGATCATGAAGAAATATTTACCATTAGGAACTGTCGTATCATTAAAAAAAGCACAGGATGCGAAGTTTGTTATCATCGGAAGAAGCCAGGTCGCAGACGGGAAGCTGTATGACTATTCTGCATGCCTGTATCCGCAGGGCTATACAGGAGCAGATCATCTCTACGCATTTAATAATGAAGATGTGGATATGCTCTACTTTATCGGAATGCAAAACGATGAGGAATTTGCTTTCCGTCAGGCATTAGTAGAGGCAGAGGAAGAGTTGAAGCTGAAAGCACAGGATCACGATCAGGTGCAATGAAAACAGGGAGGACACATATGATAGTAGGAGCAGTGATTATCATTTTAGGTGTGGCGGCGTTGATCGTAGCGATTTCCTTCACGGCAGTTGCAAAATCAAATGGAAAGCTAAAAGGTCAGACGAAAGGGCAGATCGTAGATATCAGTTATTATCCGGAAGGCTTTAATAAGGGCTTAGGTACGGAAGAAACAGAAAATGTATCTTATTCGACCAATCGGCAGCAGCATATAGCAGCGACTGTATATGAATATTATGTTAATGGTGTCGAATACCGCAGAGCTACTAATTATCTGATCAATGAAGGAGCCGCAAAGAAGAAGATCGGGCAGCAGTGTACGGTGCGCTACAATACTGCAGATCCGTCAGAAGCTTCTATTGCAAAAGGTGGCACTTACAAGACGGCAGCGATCGTGTTGTATATTGTCGCAGTGCTGCTTGTCATAGTAGGCGTGATCGTGGCGCTGTTGATCTAAGCAGAAGGCTAATAACAGGATTTAAATAAAGAAATAAAAAATATTTGAAAAAATTTACGGCGACCCCACTTTTTTGAAAAGGGCCGCCGTAAATATATAGTGTCGGAACCAAAGAACAGTATCTTTTGTGGGAAGTGGCAATGAATTGTTCGAATTTTTTTGACAAATTAGCGGTTACGCTATGGACAATTTGCTGAGGATATTGTATACTTAGGTGACAAAAATAAACATCATACGAAAGTATGACAAAATTTAAGGAGGAAAAGGACATGAAAAAGAGTTTCATGACGAGAGCACTTGCTACTGGATTATCCTTAGCAATGGCGTTCTCACTGACAGCTGCAACAAATGTAACAACCGCAGCTGCTGCAGCAAAGCCTGCTATGAAGTCTTCTAAGATGACCGTTAAAGTAGGTCAGTCAAAGAACTACAAGGCAACTGCTGCAACCCAGAAGGCTTACAAGATCACTAAGGTTAAGTTAAGTGCTGCTGGAAAGACTAAAGCTGATGTTACAATCAACTCTAGCAAGAAATCAATCAAGGTAACTGGTAAGGAAGCTACCAAGGGTTCTAATGTTGTTATTACATTCAAGAACAACAAGACCAAGAAGTTAACAAAGGTTACTACTAAAGTAGTAGTCAAGGCTGTTGAAGAGAAGCTTGCAATGACTGCCGAAGCTACCGGCGTTAAGAAGATCACTGTAACTTTCAACAAGGCTGTAGATACTACTACAACCAAGTTAGTTGTAAAGAAGGGCGCAGCTACTCCTACC
>JBNMHW010000067.1:0-17043 GCA_050872965.1 bacterium
ATGGCATAAATCTCCTTTGTAAAAATGGTTTCTAGTCAACTCCATTATACCAAACGGAATCGGTTTATGCCTTTTTTATTGGCTGAAATATTGAATTTTCAAGGTTCAACACACCTTATTGGTGTGGGAAGTTTTAGTAAGTTAATAATTGTTGGAAGTAGTATTAACGAAGATGATTTGAAGCAATATTATTGGGTTGCAGGGAGAAATAAACAAGACCAATATTTAGTGGCAATGCAGCTATTGTTAGAAAACTATTGCCACTTTTTATGCGCAAACAATGCAATGGGAAATATCATATATGAGCATAGAGAATTAATAGGAAATGAGAAACTTAGAGATAAATATTATCATATGAAACTTATGGGGTCGATGTATATGACTAAGGAGGCGGCGGAGAAACGACTTTTAGGAATTGATTTCATTGATAAGTCCAATAATGAAGCTGGACTTCAAATAGCTGATTTTATTCCAAACTCATTTGCCAGAGACCATGCAGGGCTTAATCAATCTAATCCCAATATTTTTGGAACACTTCGTTATAACTTGTATGATGGAAATATAGGAAATAGAGATCGTTTCGGGATAAAATATATGCCATAAAAAGAAAAATAGTATGTTGACAAGAAACGTTACATATAATAATATACGTATAGGGATTGGGAGATGTCAACTACGTTTTGTGTTCGCACAAGAGACAATCGTTGGATTAGCCAAAAGCTAAGTATGGAGAAAAATACAATCGGCAACGAACCCTATATCAAAAAGCTACCGTGTTAGGTGGCTTTTTTGTGTTAAGAAAGATATAAATGGAGATTCAATTAGGAGTCATAGAGGCAAAGTATGTAGGCATGATCTGGGAACATGAGCCGGAGATATCAGAGGTTTATAAAAAAGGAGCACGTTATGTTTGCAAAAACGATCAAGATTTTCGCAGGAATATTTGTGGCGTTGACGATCATAGTGACGCTGATCTATCAAAAAAATCCGAATGGTGCACTGCTCAGTCTGGCGATCACGTTTGGCACGATCAGTTATCATTTCCTGATGCGTCTGGCGGTGGGTTACATCATCAATGGCATCTTTCATAACAGATTTGATTACCGTGCGAAATGCTTTCAGGAAAAAGGCTTTGAAAAGCGTTTGTATGAAGTGTTACAGGTGAAAAAATGGAAGGATAAAATGCCGACATTTGCACCGGATATGCTGAATCTGAAAGTACATACGTGGGAAGAGATCGCAGGAGCCATGTGCCAGTCGGAAGTGGTGCACTCCGTGATCCTTGTATTGAGTTTTGTGCCGGTATCAGCCACATGCGTATGGGGCAGTTTCTGGGTGTTTTTTATCACATCCGTCCTGGCGGCCGGCGTGGAGAGCCTGTTTGTGATCATGCAGCGCTATAACAGACCGCGGATCGTAAAGGTGATTGAGATGGAGAAAAGAAACAAACGTCGATAAAAATAAAAAAATGTTAGTTACAGCGATAAAAGCGTAGAAAAATCGATTATTTTCGAGTATACTGTTAATCGAATTGGATAATGCCGGGAGGCAAAGAGAGGAGAAACAGAGATGAATTTAAATCTGAAATCAAAAGATGAATGTAAATTTGATGCAGTATCATTAGGAGAGGTTATGCTTCGTCTGGATCCGGGCGAGGGCAGAATCCGTACAGCAAGACAGTTCCGCGCATGGGAAGGCGGCGGAGAATATAATGTAGTCAGAGGTCTTCGCAGATGTTTCGGCATGAACACCGCAGTGATCACAGCTTTTGCACAGAATGAAGTCGGATTGCTGATGGAGGACTTTATTCTGCAGGGTGGTGTGGATACATCCCTGATCAAATGGATGGAGACAGACGGAATCGGAGGCGTGTGCCGTAACGGTCTTAATTTTACTGAGCGTGGATTTGGTATCCGTGGTGCTGTCGGATGTTCAGACCGTGCGAATACAGCGATTTCCAAGGCTACACCGGAAGATTTTGACTTTGATTATATCTTTGGCGAGTTGGGTGTTCGCTGGCTGCACACCGGCGGTATCTACGCTGCATTATCAGAGCAGTCCTGTGAGACTGTATTGGCAGCGATCAAGACTGCAAAGAAGTATGGTACTGTCGTATCTTATGACCTGAATTACCGTCCTTCTATGTGGAGTGCGATCGGTGGACAGGCTAAGGCGCAGGAAGTAAATAAAGAGATCGCTAAGTATGTGGACGTTATGATCGGCAATGAGGAAGACTTTACTGCATGTCTCGGATTCGAGATCGAAGGAAATGATGCAGATCTGAAGGAACTGAATCTGGACGGTTACAAGAAGATGATCAACGAGGCTGCAAAGGCATATCCGAATTTCAAGGCAGTTGCAACCACACTTCGTGAGGTAAAGACCGCTACTGTGAATGACTGGAGTGCGATCTGCTGGGCTGATGGTGAGGTATATAAGGCAAAGGATTACAAGGGACTGGAGATCATGGACCGTGTCGGCGGCGGTGATTCTTTTGCATCCGGACTGATCTATGGCTTGATGACAACCGAGAATGCAGAGCTGGCTGTCAACTATGGTGCAGCTCACGGCGCACTGGCTATGACCACACCGGGAGATACTACAATGGCTAGCAAGAAAGAAGTAGAAGCCATCATGGGTGGCGCAGGAGCGCGTGTACAGAGATAGGAAAATAGCTGAATGTTGGAAAAAATAGAAGCAATAAACACTGTGGTGAATAACTTCATCTGGGGAGTACCTGCCATGATCTGTATCATTGGTGTGGGACTGTTTCTTAGTATTCGTACCGGATTTTTACAGATTCGTAAGTTCCCCTATGCAATGAAGGTTACATTTGGCCGCATGTTCAAGAAAAAAGAGGCATCTGACGGAGCGCTTACGCCGTTTCAGGCGGTATGTACAGCGTTGGCAGCGACGGTAGGCACCGGTAATGTAGCCGGAGTCGCCGGCGCGATCGCGATCGGAGGTCCGGGAGCGATCTTCTGGATGTGGATCTCGGCGCTGCTCGGCATGTGTACAAAGTTTGCCGAGGTGACGCTGGCAGTACATTTCCGTGAGACAAACCGGGATGGTGAGCTGGTCGGTGGACCGATGTATTATATTAAAAACGGTCTTGGAAAGCAGTGGCACTGGCTGGCCTATCTGTTCTCAGCGTTTGGTGTGCTCACGGTATTCGGTACCGGTAATGCCACACAGGTGAATACGATCACGACAGCGATCGATACGGCTTTGTTCAATTTTAATATTATTTCAGAGAATGCGGCATCTACGCTGAATCTGATCATTGGTATTGTACTGGCTGCCCTGATTGCGCTGATCCTGCTCGGTGGTATTAAAAGAATCGGACAGGTGACGGAAAAACTGGTGCCGTTCATGGCGGTTATGTATGTTGTATTGGCACTGGGCGTGGTACTGATCAATATCAGAAATCTGCCTGCTGTGTTCGGATCTATTTTTGAGGGCGCATTTAATCCCGCATCCGTGACCGGTGGTGTGATAGGCAGCATGTTTATGAGTATGAAAAAAGGCGTGTCACGTGGTATTTTCTCAAATGAGGCAGGTCTTGGTACGGGTTCGATCGCACATGCATGTGCGGATACGAGAAAGCCGGTTAAACAGGGATTTTTTGGAATCTTTGAGGTGTTTGTGGATACGATCATTATCTGTACGCTGACGGCACTTGTGATCCTGTGCAGCGGTGTACCCGTAGGATATGGAGCAGCAGCGGGAGCAGAATTGACAATCAGTGGATTCACGGCGACTTATGGTGGATGGGTATCGATCTTTACTGCGGTTGCCATGTGCTGTTTTGCTTTTTCCACGATCATTGGCTGGGGGCTGTACGGCACGCGGTGCATCGAATTTATTTTCGGTTCACGTGTGAATAAGCCGTTTATGCTCGTATATTCACTTGTTGCGATCGTCGGCGCGACGATGAATCTCGGACTGCTGTGGAGTATTGCGGAGACGTTTAACGGATTGATGGTTATTCCAAACCTGATCGCGGTATTCCTGCTCTCCGGAGTAGTTGTACATATGGTGAAGGATTATTTTAACGGCATTGAGGATTCATAAAACAAAACTGGATGCTATTTCCTGATAAATTATGCAGGAGATCATATTGACAAACGATGATTGCAGTCTATAATAATTGGTGGCACCAATATTGGTGTTACCAATTATTTTTTTGTCACAATGTAAAGTCTGTGGGACATGATTTTCGTTGTAAAAGGAGTACAGTCATGAAATATGTAAAACAATTTTTGATCATTTTAGGGATCTCACTGATCGGCGAAGTGCTGAAATATGTCTTGTCATTGCCGATTCCTGCCAGTATTTATGGGATGGCAATTCTATTTTTCTGCCTGATGACAGGTATCGTGAAGCTGGATGATGTCAGGGAAACGGGTAAGTTTCTGATCGAGATCATGCCGATGATGTTTATTCCGGCGGGAGTCGGTCTGATGGATAGTTGGGAGACATTGCAGCCTGTATTTTTTCCGGTATGCATGATCACGGTGATTACGATCTTTACGGTGATGCTGGCGACGGGGCGTTTGTCCCAGTGGATCATCCGGAGAAACCGGTTATCAGAGGAGACACAGGCGGATGCGGCATGTACCGATGGTATGTGCGAATCATAGTGACGGGAGGAAAATCATGAGTGAATTTTTTGAAACATCCATGTTTGCAGGTGTGACGCTGAGTCTGATTGCCTATCTGATCGGTTCGGCGTTGAAAAAGAAGTTTAAGCTTGGAATCTTAAATCCGCTGCTCGTTTCGATCGTATTGACCGTTATTGTGCTGGCGGTATGTAAAGTCGATTATACGACGTATAATGAAGGTGCAAAATACCTGAGCTGGCTGCTGACACCGGCGACCGTGTGTCTGGCGATCCCATTGTACGAACAGTGGGAACTGCTCAAAAACAATGCAAAAGCAGTCGTTCTGGGGCTGACGGCGGGTGTGTTGACCAGCCTTGGCACGGTGTATGTACTGTCCAAGCTGATGGGGCTGTCACATGAGGAGTATGTGACACTGCTCCCGAAATCGATCACAACGGCGATCGGTATGGGTGTATCGGAGGAACTGGGCGGCTATGTGACGATCACGGTAGCAGTGATCATCGTGACCGGTATTCTGGGTAACATGCTCGGAGAAATGGTGTGTCGGATTTTTCGTATTACAGAACCGATATCCAAAGGGCTGGCACTCGGATCGTCCGCACATGCGATCGGCACAGCGAAGGCGATCGAGATGGGAGAGGTCGAAGGTGCGATGAGCAGTCTGGCGATCGCGGTATCGGGTATCATAACGGTAGTGTTTGCATCGGTATTTGCAAACCTGATTTAATGCGGGAGGTGGCTTTGTGACCGGTCAATTGGAACGGGGGACTTCGGAATATGAAAAAGCGATCCACTATATCTATGATCTGATACAGGATGGAACGCTCACACTCGGCAGCAGACTGCCGACAGAACGTATGATCGCGCAGACGCTCGGAATCGGGCGCAATTCAACGAGAGAGGCGCTGTGTATTCTGCATGGCATGGGACTTGTTGAGCGTGTGCAGGGCTCCGGCAATTATATTTCAAAAAATGTGGGCAGCTCGATCCGGCAGACCCTGCTCGTAATGCTGGCGCTCGGTACGATCACGAGACAGCAGGTGTGTGAATTCCGGCATGTGATGGAAAATTCGGTGTGTCAGCTTCTGTTGGAAAAAGGCATGCCACAGGAGTATCGGGAGCGGTGTGAGACATTGCTGTGTGATATGGAGTCGCAGGATGGGATACAGCTTGTGGATACCGATCAGGCTTTTCATGATACGCTGATCGAGGCTACGGAGAATGGACTGCTCCTTACGATCATGGAGGCAGTGACACTCGTATACCGGGAATGGATCGGTCATGTGTTGAAAAAAGCAACAGCGGAGGAGAAAAAACAGTTTCTCGAATGTCACCGGGAGATCTATGCAGGTCTGGCAGCGCATGATGCAGAAACGGTACAGACTGCGATCGACCGTCATTATCATATGATTGAACGGATGTTGTGAATGCAGCGGATATAACAATTTTCTGCCAAAAATAGACGAATTGTATCATAATTCACTGTTCTTTATCCCTAAGTTGTTATATAATATAATTATATGTAAAAAAGGGGGTATTGGTTGCAATGGGTGTACAAAAGGCTACGGCTCAAAGCCGGGCAAACAAAACGGCGATCTGGCTGTACGGTATCATGAATCTGGTATTGGTGATCTGCTATGCGGTGGAGGTCATGAAGAAAAGCAGGACGATCGGTTATTTTGCGGTATTTTGTGTATTGGCAGTCGTTCCGTGGCTGGTCAGCTTCCTGATCTATCTGAAGGATCACGCGTCGTTGAAGATCCAGTATACGATTCCGGTGGGATTTAGTATTTTTTATCTGTTTATCATATTTACGACGATATCGCCGGTAGCGTATGTGTATGCGATGATCCTTGCGGTTGCGTTGATGCCGCTTGGCAATGTGAAAATGACCGGGATCTATATGTCGATCGTCTCTCTGGGAAATGTGGTGCAGGTGATCTATCTGGCACTGACACAGCAGTTGACGACGCAGGATCTGCCGAATGTCGAGATCCGCGTGGCATCGATCATTATGATCGGAATCTATCTGGTAGTCGGAACCAAGGTAGTTGTGGCGAATAATCAGGATCGGTTGGATGAGCTGGAGCAGGAAAAGCAGCATGCATCCGGACTTGCGCAGAACATTTTGAATGCATCTGCCGAGATCACGAGCAATATCGGCACGCTTTCCGATAAAATGAATATTCTGGAAAATACGACCGGTCAGACAATGTCTGCGATGGAGGAAGTGTCGATCGGAACGAATGAGACGGCAGAATCGATTCAGGAGCAGATGCAAAAGACGGAGGAGATCCAGAATACAATCGTGCGCGTCGGCGAGTCTACGGATCAGATCGGAGCAGATATCGATGCGGTGCGTGAAGAGTTGAATCAGTCAAAAGAAAATATCCATACACTGATCGAACAGGTAGAGCTTTCTGACCGGGCAAATGCGAATATGTCAGCCGAAATGGACAAACTGACCGGTTATACGGATCAGATGCAGTCGATCATTGATGTGATTGACAATGTGACATCACAGACCAGCCTGTTATCGCTCAATGCCAGCATAGAGGCTGCCCGAGCAGGTGAAGCGGGCAAGGGCTTTGCGGTAGTAGCAACGGAGATCTCATCGCTGGCGACGCAGACGCAGCAGGCGACAGAAGATATCACTGCATTGATCAACAATATTTCTGCGGAGCTTGCAAATGTGATACGTGTGATTAATCAGGTGATCTCGAATACAAAGACGCAGAATGAAGCAGCAGGTCATACAGCGAAAAGCTTTGAAGCAATTGACCGCAAAATTGAAGCTGTTTATCATCAGACGAAGCAGACAACAGAACTCATGGGCGAACTGGAGCGTGCAAATACGGCGATTACGCATGGTATCGAGACGATCTCCGCGGCGACCGAACAGGTGACAGCTCATTCCAGTGAGACGTTATCGATCAGCACGGAGAATACGAAGGTGACTGAAGAGGTCGGAGCGATCATCGGCAGATTGAATGAGATGGTCGAACAGCTCAGCGGTGTTACCGGTAGTGAAGAAGCGCAGGAAGCATCTGCGGCTGAGACAGAACAGATAACGGATGACCCGATGGAAGGGGAAACAGCAGATGCAGATTGATGAGACGGCGGCAGCGTATTGGCTTCATAAGATGGAGACGAGCGTACGTGGACAGCGCGCGGGACAATATTTTTTGGAGGGATATAACTGCGCGCAGTCTGTAGTGCTGGCATTTGCAGACCTGATCGATATGGATGAGAAGCTATTGCTCCGGGCGGTATCCTCGTTTGGCGGAGGATTGGGGCGCATGCGCGAGGTGTGTGGTGCAGTGAGCGGCATGAGCTTTGTGGCGGGTGCGCTGTATGGCTACGATGTGCCGGGGCTCGCCGGACAGCAGCAAAAGGCAGCGCATTATGCGCGGATTCAGGAACTGGCGGGGATCTTCCGTGATGTCAACGGATCGATCGTCTGCCGGGAACTGCTCGGATTGAATGGGTCAGGCGCAGATCACCCGACACCGGAATTGCGCAGTGCCGAGTATTATAAAAAAAGACCGTGCGGTCAGCTCATAACGCTGGCGGCGACGATCCTGGAAGATTATATGGAACATAAGCAAAAAGAAGAACAGTGAGCCTGTTCTTCTTTTTGTATGATATTATAGTGATTTTATTTAGCTTCCCATCTGCCGCTGGCACCGCACGGCAGTACCAATCCATTACTGCTGACCGGCAGACCAATCTCGCTGGCATTTACTTCGCCGTTCCATTTTTTGAGCTCCAGAGAGAGCATATAGGAGAGCACCGCGGGCTGCAGGCCGGTCGTATAACTATTAATAAGGAAGAAAAGCGGATCATCGCTCAGGATCTGGGTGCATAGCTGCACGAGCGGATGGATCTTTTCTTCGATCTTCCAGATCTCACCCTTAGGGCCTCTGCCGTAGGAGGGGGGATCCATGATGATCGCGTCGTAGGCCCTGCCCCGGCGGATCTCGCGTTCTACAAATTTGACACAGTCATCGACGATCCAGCGGATCGGTGCATCCCCAAGTCCGGAACTGACAGCATTCTCCTTGGCCCATGTGACCATGCCTTTGGAAGCATCGACATGTGTTACCTGCGCGCCGGCAGCAGCGGCTGCTATCGTGGCGCCGCCGGTATAGGCGAACAGATTCAGGACACGGATCGGGCGTCCAGCAGTGCGGATCTTATCAGAGAACCAGTCCCAGTTCGTTGCCTGTTCCGGAAACAGACCGGTGTGCTTGAAGCTGAAGGGCTTCAGGTTGAAGGTGAGCGGATGACCTTCCAGTGGATATTCGATCGTCCACTGCTCGGGCAGATCGAAAAATTCCCAGCTGCCGCCGCCTTTGGCGCTGCGGTGATAATGACCGTTTAATTTTTTCCAGCGTTTATCCTGGGGCGTGTTCCAGATCACCTGCGGATCCGGGCGGCGGAGGATATATGATCCCCAGCGCTCGAGCTTCTCTCCGTTGCTTGTATCAATGACTTCGTAGTCGTTCCATCTATCTGCGATCCACATAGTAGTAGGGTTCCTTTCTGAATGAATTACCTGTTAGTCGTTTGTAAAACTATTTTTAAACCGGTCTGCATGGCTGCGTTCACAGCAGTATCCCAATCAGATTGCTCCGGTTGCCCTGCGGTGCCTCGCTGTCTCTTCGGCTTGGGCTCGATGTGTCCTTCGGTTCCCTCGCACACATAGCCTGCAGCTTCCAGTTATGGCACAAGAAATGTTATCGCATCGCTCGCACTTCGCGGGGCAAACGTCGCAACTGATGGGATCTGCTGTAATCGCAGCCTCCAGCCCTGCACTACATACTGCCTGCGGGAGCTGCATTTTCATAAAATATGTACTCGCATGCCCCTAAATCATAACAAAAATAGTTTCGCAATTACCTGTATAATAATTACATTATATATAGAAGAAACGCATTCGTCAAATACTGTTACGGAAGACAGCTACGAGCGGCCTGTTACTGTTCACAGTCCCTCACCCACATGCGCACTCGTCGCCTCATACGAGGCTCCAGTCTCGCTCCTGACGGAGCTAAGACTGCTTATTGTGGGTGAAGTTCCTGTTTCACAGGCTCGATACCGCTACGCCCTCATCCTCTTACGTGCAAGCACGACGAGTCTGATGTCTTAACGGTATCGGCTGTGAACAGTAACATTGTACTTGAAAAAATACAATTTTTAACGTCTATTTCGCTTGCATATTTTCGCGAATGCATGTATACTCTTACTTGCTGTGGCATGATAGCTGTGAAGCGCGAGGTTGCTGCCCATTGTGGCAGGTTTTCCGTGGAGCGAATGTCAAGTTAGGAAACTGGCGACAAGTCACTGTACCAAAACAAGGATGTCTACGAAAAAGTAGAAACAACGTGTGAAAGTCCACAGGACACACACGGAGAAGTGTACAGTCACCGCTTGTCGTACTGAAATTTTAAAGTGCGAAAAGGAGGCGACTTTTTTTATGGCAAGTCAAACAATGAGAATCATCTTAAAGGCGTATGATCACGAGCTGGTAGATGCATCCGCAAAGAAAATCATCGAGACCGTAAAGAAGAACGGAGCGCAGGTGAGCGGACCTGTACCTCTTCCTACTAAAAAGGAAGTAGTTACAATCTTACGTGCAGTACACAAGTACAAAGATTCACGTGAGCAGTTCGAGCAGAGAACCCATAAGAGACTCATCGATATCATTGCTCCCACACAGAAGACTGTAGATGCATTATCAAGATTAGAGATGCCTGCAGGTGTGAACATCGATATCAAAATGAAATAGGAAGTCTACCTGACTTCTAGAATGAACGCGAGAGCGTTCCGCTGTAGAAACGCGGCTATAGCCGCAACAGGAGGTATAACATGAATAAAGCAATCTTAGCAACAAAGGTCGGAATGACCCAGATCTTCAATGCTGACGGAGTACTCACTCCCGTGACAGTATTACAGGCTGGTCCTTGCGTCGTAACTCAGGTTAAGACCGTAGAGAATGACGGATACAGCGCTGTACAGGTTGGTTTTGTTGACAAGAAGGAAAAGGTTGTCAACAAGGATGCCAACGGTAAGAAAGAGATCCGCCATCGTCATGGTGTAAACAAGCCTGAGAAAGGACACTTTGACAAGGCTGGTGTTTCTGGCAAGAGATTTGTCAGAGAGTTCAGATTTGACAACGCTGCTGATTACAACTTAGCAGATGAGATCAAGGCTGACATCTTTGCAGAGGGCGACAAGATCGACGCTACTGCAATTTCAAAAGGAAAAGGTTTCCAAGGCGCTATCAAGAGATTTGGCCAGCACAGAGGACCCATGGCTCATGGTTCTAAGTTCCATCGTCATCAGGGATCAAATGGTGCCTGCTCATCTCCCAGCCGTGTATTTAAGGGAAAAGGAATGCCCGGACATATGGGAAGCGTAAAGGTGACTGTACAGAACCTTGAGATCGTAAAGGTAGATGTAGAGAACAACCTGCTTTTAGTTAAGGGCTCAGTTCCCGGACCTAAGAAATGCTTAGTAACAATCAAAGAGTCAGTTAAAGCTGGTAAATAGTGCTTATTTGGGAAAGGAGGAACTAGGCAATGGCTAATGTAGCTGTTTATAATATGGAAGGCAAGGAAGTTGGAAAGCTGGATTTAAATGATGCCGTATTTGGCGTAGAAGTGAACGAGCATCTCGTACACATGGCAGTTCTTCAGCAGCTTGCAAACAATCGTCAGGGAACACAGAAGGCAAAGACACGTTCTGAAGTTCGCGGCGGTGGAAGAAAACCTTGGAGACAGAAGGGAACCGGTCATGCAAGACAGGGATCTACCAGAGCTCCTCAGTGGACCGGCGGCGGTGTTGTATTCGCTCCCGTTCCCCGCGATTACTCTTTCAAGATCAATAAGAAAGAGAAGAGAGCAGCATTAAAGTCTGCTTTGACATCCAGAGTTCAGGAGAACAAGCTGATCGTCGTTGACGAGTTAAAGCTGGATGAGATCAAGACCAAGAAGTTCGCAGAGGTTCTGAAGAACTTAAACGTAGAGAAGGCATTAGTAGTGATCAACGACAATGACCAGAACATCGTGATGAGTGCAAAGAACATCCCGACAGTAAAGGTAGCACAGACAAATACAATCAACGTATTTGATATCTTAAAGTACAGCAACGTAGTAGTAACTAAGGCTGCTGTAGCAACCATCGAGGAGGTGTATGCATAATGGCAAACGTACAGTATTATGACGTAATCCTTTCTCCGGTAGTTACCGAGAAGAGTATGAATGCGATGGCTGAAAAGAAGTACACCTTCTATGTTCATCCGGAAGCAAACAAGACCATGATCAAAGAAGCAGTTGAGAAAATGTTCGACGGCGCGAAAGTAGCAAAGGTAAACACCTTGAACTTAAACGGCAAGAACAAGAGACGTGGCATGACCACAGGAAAGACTGCACAGAAGAAGAAAGCGATCGTCCAGTTAACAGAGGACAGCGCAGATATCGAGATCTTCAGCGGATTATAAGATTCGCGAGAAGCTGTGGGTAATTAGGAACAGTTCAATATGCGTCAGAAAAGACGCGATAAGAAAAACGTAACGAGAGTTTGAAAGGAGAACGACAATGGGAATTAAGACATATAATCCCTATACACCTTCCAGAAGAAATATGACTGGATCTGATTTCTCTGAGATTACAAAGACTACACCTGAGAAGTCTCTGCTCGTTTCTATCCCGAAGCATGCAGGACGTAACAATCAGGGTAAGATCACTGTGAGACATCAGGGTGGCGGAAATAAGAAGAAATACAGAATCGTGGATTTCAAGAGAAATAAAGACGGAATCCCCGCAAAGGTAATCGGTATCGAGTACGATCCGAACAGAACTGCAAACATCGCACTGATCTGCTACGCAGACGGACAGAAATCATACATCCTCGCTCCCGAGGGACTGACAAATGGCATGACTGTTATGAACGGTGCTGCTGCAGAGGTAAGAGTAGGAAACTGCTTACCGTTAGAGAATATCCCTGTTGGTACTCAGGTACACAACATTGAGTTATATGCCGGAAAGGGCGGCCAGATGGTTCGTTCTGCTGGTATGAGCGCACAGCTCATGGCTAAGGAAGGAAAGTACGCAACACTTCGTCTTCCTTCTGGTGAGATGAGAATGGTTCCGATCAACTGCCGTGCGACTGTAGGAGTTGTCGGAAACGGTGATCACAGCCTGATCAAGATCGGTAAGGCTGGACGTAAGCGTCACATGGGTATCAGACCTACCGTTCGCGGATCTGTCATGAACCCGAATGACCATCCTCATGGAGGTGGTGAAGGTAGAGCACCTATCGGACGTCCCGGTCCCTGTACACCTTGGGGCAAGCCTGCTCTTGGACTTAAGACACGTAAGAAGAAGAAATCTTCTAACAAGCTGATCGTAAGAAGAAGAGATGGTAGAGCCATCAAGACTAAATAGGAGGTAAGATATGTCTAGATCACTGAAAAAAGGACCTTTCGCAGACGCAAGCCTGTTAAAGAAAGTAGATGCTATGAACGCTTCTGGCGACAAGAGCGTTATTAAGACCTGGTCACGTCGTTCCACAATCTTCCCTTCCTTCGTTGGACACACAATTGCTGTTCATGACGGAAGAAAGCATGTGCCGGTATATGTGACTGAGGATATGGTTGGTCATAAACTTGGTGAGTTCGTTGCTACCAGAACCTACAGAGGTCATGGTAAGGACGAAAAGAAATCAGGAGTAAGATAATTATTTGAAAGGAGGTTCTAGTCATGGCTAAAGGACATAGATCCCAGATTAAGAGAGAAAGAAATGCAAACAAAGATACCAGACCTTCTGCAAAGTTATCTTATGCAAGAATGTCTGTTCAGAAAGCTGGATTTGTATTAGATGCCATCCGCGGAAAAGATGTAAATACGGCACTGGCGATCGTGACATACAATCCCAGATATGCGTCAAGCGTAGTTGAGAAGCTGTTAAAGTCAGCAATCGCAAACGCTGAGAACAACAACGGAATGAAGAGAGAGGATCTCTACGTTGAGGAGTGTTACGCAAACAAAGGACCTACAATGAAGAGAATCAGACCGAGAGCACAGGGTAGAGCTTATCGTATCGAGAAGAGAATGAGCCACATCACAATCGTGCTGAATGAAAGATAGGAGGTAGGACATGGGACAGAAAGTTAATCCTCATGGCTTAAGAGTCGGAGTAATCAAGGATTGGGACTCTAAGTGGTATGCAGAGGCTGACTTTGCAGATAACTTAATCGAAGATCATGAGATCAGAAAGTTCTTAAAGAAAAAATTATATGCAGCAGGCATCTCTAAGATTGAGATCGAGCGTGCATCTGACCGTGTAAAGGTTATCGTATATACCGCAAAGCCCGGTGTTGTCATCGGTAAGGGCGGCGCTGAGATCGAGAAGATCAAGGCAGAAGTACAGAAGCTCACAACCAAGAAGCTGGTTGTTGACATCAAAGAGGTTAAGAGACCTGACAAGGATGCACAGTTAGTTGCAGAGAATATCGCTCAGCAGTTAGAGAACCGTGTATCATTCCGTAGAGCAATGAAGTCCTGCATGAGCAGAACAATGAAGGCAGGAGCACTTGGTATCAAGGCTTGCTGTTCCGGACGTCTTGGTGGAGCTGATATGGCTCGTACCGAGTTCTACAACGAAGGAACCATTCCCCTTCAGACACTGCGCGCAGATATCGATTATGGATTCGCTGAGGCAGATACTACTTACGGCAAAGTTGGCGTAAAGGTATGGATCTACAAGGGCGAGGTACTTCCTAAGAAGGGTAATAAGGAAGGAGGAGCACAATAATGTTAATGCCGAAGAGAGTAAAGCGGAGAAAACAGTTCCGTGGCACTATGACAGGAAAGGCTTCCAGAGGTAACAAGATCACAAACGGTGATTATGGTATCGTTGCAATGGAGCCGGCTTGGATTCGTTCCAACCAGATAGAAGCAGCCCGTATCGCTATGACCCGTTACATCAAGCGTGGTGGTAAGGTATGGATCAAGATTTTCCCTGACAAACCTGTTACAGCAAAACCTGCTGAGACTCGTATGGGTTCCGGAAAAGGAACATTAGAGTACTGGGTAGCTGTTGTAAAGCCGGGTCGTGTAATGTTTGAGATTTCCGGAGTATCTGAGGAGATCGCTCGTGAGGCATTGCGTCTGGCTACACACAAATTACCTTGCAAGTGTAAAGTAGTTTCTCGTGCAGACTTAGAAGGCGGTGAATCAAATGAAAACTAGTAAATATTTAGAAGATCTGCGTACCCAGTCCGCTGATGAACTGAATGCGCAGTTAGTAGAAGCAAAGAAGGAACTTTTCAATTTGAGATTCCAGAACGCTACCAACCAGTTAGACAACACTGGAAGAATCAAAGAAGTAAGAAAAAATATTGCCAGAATTCAGACTATCATCACTGAAAAGGCGAATGCATAATCCCAGTGAAAGGAGATCAGATCCGTGGAAGAAAGAAATCTTAGAAAAACCCGTGTCGGCGTGGTTGTAAGCGATAAGATGGACAAGACAATCGTTGTAGCTGTAAAGGACAACGTAAGACATCCTCTGTACAATAAGATCATCAAGAAGACCTACAAGCTGAAGGCTCATGATGAGAACAACGAGTGCAAGAAGGGTGATACCGTTAGAGTAATGGAGACAAGACCTCTGTCAAAGGACAAGAGATGGAGACTTGTTGAGATTATGGAGAGAGCGAAATAATTAAAGGAGGATACCGGCATGGTACAGCAGGAAAGTAGATTGAAAGTTGCTGATAATACTGGTGCTAAGGAGTTACTGTGCATCCGTGTTATGGGCGGTTCTACAAGAAGATATGCAAATATCGGTGACATCATCACTGCCAGCGTTAAAGATGCAACACCAGGCGGCGTTGTAAAAAAAGGTGACGTTGTAAAGGCAGTTGTTGTCCGCAGCGTAAAGGGCGCACGTCGTAAAGACGGCTCTTATATCAAGTTTGATGAGAACGCAGCAGTTATCATCAAGGATGATAAGACTCCCAAAGGAACTCGTATTTTTGGACCAGTTGCAAGAGAGCTTCGTGACAAGCAGTTCATGAAGATCGTGTCTCTGGCTCCGGAAGTATTATAGGAGGTAAGCTATGGCATCATTAAAGATTAAGAAAGGTGATACCGTTAAGGTGATCGCCGGCAAAGATAAAGACAAAGAGGGCAAGGTAATTGCCGTAAACCCGAAGAAGAATACCGTATTGGTTGAGGGTGTGAACATGATCACAAAGCACACCAAGCCCAGCATGGCTAACCAGCAGGGTGGTATCATTCATCAGGAAGGCCCCATTGATATTTCTAATGTTATGTACGTTCACAAGGGAAAGGCTACCCGCGTAGGCTTCAAGATGGACGGAGACAAGAAGGTACGTTTCGCTAAGTCAACCGGCGACGTGATCGACTAAGAAGAGAGGAGGTCCACAAGTGAGCAGATTAAGAGATCAGTATGAAAATGAGATCAAAGACGCAATGGTCAAAAAGTTTGGCTATAAAAATGTAATGGAGATTCCGAAGCTTGACAAGGTCGTAGTCAACATGGGTGTTGGCGAGGCTAAGGAAAACGCTAAGATTTTAGAGGCTGCTATGGGAGATATGGAGACTATCACAGGTCAGAAGCCCATCGCTACCAGATCTAAGAACTCCATCGCAAACTTCAAAATCAGAGAGGGTATGCCCATCGGATGTAAGGTAACATTAAGAGGAGAGAAGATGTATGAGTTCGTTGATCGTTTAGTGAACCTTGCATTACCCCGTGTCCGTGACTTCCGTGGTGTAAACCCCAACGCTTTTGATGGCAGAGGTAACTATGCACTCGGAATTAAAGAGCAGTTAATTTTCCCTGAGATCGAGTATGACAAGATTGATAAGGTTCGTGGAATGGATATTATCTTCGTAACCACAGCTAACACAGATGAGGAAGCTCGTGAGTTACTGACCTTATTCAATATGCCGTTTGCAAAGTAGAAGCAGGAGGAAACTTAAATGGCAAAGACATCTATGAAAATTAAGCAGCAGCGTAAACCTAAGTTCTCTACCAGAGCTTATACACGTTGTAGAGTATGCGGCCGTCCGCATTCTGTATTAAGAAAATATGGTATCTGCAGAGTATGCTTCCGTGAGATGGCATACAAGGGAGAGATCCCCGGCGTAAAGAAGGCTAGTTGGTAAGATACCCACAAACCAAAGGAGGTAAATATTCATCATGACAATGAGTGATCCTATTGCAGATATGCTTACAAGAATCCGTAATGCAAATACTGCAAAACATGATACAGTAGATATTCCTTCATCAAAGATGAAAGTAGCAATCGCTGACATTCTTGTTGACGAGGGATACATCGCAAAATATGACATCATTGACGAGGGAAGCTACAAGACCATGC
>JBNMHW010000068.1:0-16829 GCA_050872965.1 bacterium
CTTTTCGCCCAAAGGCAACTCCCATCCTTTGGTACTTAACGCGTGACACCTACTCTGTTCACATTGTTTAATTGGCAGTCGATGCGACAGGATTTGAACCTGCGACCCCTACGTCCCTAACGTAGTGCTCTACCAAGCTGAGCCACGCATCGTTATTCATATATTTCCTGATATGTATCTTCTCAGGAAGTCGATGCGACAGGATTTGAACCTGCGACCTCTGCGTCCCGAACGCAGCGCTCTACCAAGCTGAGCCACGCATCGAAGTGAGGATCTCACAATCCTGCCATCTTCGCCGCCGTGCGATTAGCACCACAGCGAAGACTATAATAGCATGGATTTAGACTTTTGTCTAGTCTTTTTTTTATTTTTTAGAAGATTTTTTACAGGATCATCTGTACGCAGCCATACATTCCTGCGTCATTTCCCAACTCTGCCAGCTTGAACTGCGCCTCGCGGCATGCGTGGAACGTATTCGGCACATAGTATTTAGATACAACATCCGTAATGATCGTGCCCGCCTTGGACACGCCGCCTCCGATGACAAATACCTCCGGATTGACGACACATGCGATCGTAGCCAGTCCTCTGCCAAGGATCTCACCGAACTGTTCTAATACATCCAGTGCAAGCTGATCGCCTGCCTTTGCCGCATCGAACGTATCCTTTGCGGTGACTTCCGTTAATTCGCGCAGGCTGCTCGGCTGATCAGATGCTGCCAGCGCACGTTTTGTCAGTCTCACGACTCCCGTCGCAGATGCATACTGCTCCAGACAGCCTGTTTTGCCACATCCGCAGACTTCTGTCTCCTGCGCATTGACCGGAATGTGTCCGATCTCTCCACCGGCACCGGTTGCGCCTGCTACGATATGTCCATCAATGATGACTCCGCCGCCGACTCCGGTTCCGAGTGTCACCATGACGATATTTTTTGCTCCTTTACCGGCTCCCTGCCACATCTCTCCGAGCGCCGCTACATTTGCATCATTTCCTGCCTTGACCGGATATCCGGTCAGTTCGGACAATGTATCCTCTACATTAAAGATGCCCCATCCGAGATTGACACATTTTCTCACGATTCCCTCGGGAGTCACAGGTCCGGGAACTCCGACACCTACACCCTGTACATCTGACGGATCGATCGCTTTTTCTGCGATCTTGTCCTTGATCGCTGCTGCTACATCGGGCAGGATATGTGCGCCGTCGTCTTCTTTTCTGGTCGGGATCTCCCATTTATCAAGCAGTGTTCCGTCTGTACGAAACAGTCCCATCTTTACTGTGGTTCCTCCAATGTCTACTCCAAATCCATAGGTTTTCATGTCATTCTCCTTTATCTTCCCTTGTTATCATTCTACGATGATCACATCGCCGTCCCCGCTGCCATCATCCGGATTGTCCGGCGTATCCGGCTCTTCCGAATCATCCGGTTCTTCCGGTGTCGTCGGCTGTTCCGGCTCCTGTGTATCATCCTGATCTGTCTCACCCGGGATCTCAACAGGATTGCTCGGTGTATCTGGCGTCGTCGGCTGTTCCGGCTCCGTCACTTCTCCGGGGATATCTACCGGTTCTTCGGGCTCCTCCGGTTCTTCCGACTCCTCAGGCTCTTCCGGCTCTGCTACGTGAACACTGTCATTATAGCCGACATAGGGCATAAAATCCAGTGGTTCCTTGCCTTCGTGTATCTTTTTCATAAAATCCTGCCAGATATGACCCGGATATGTCGCACCGGAGAGATCCTTCATCTCCTTTGGCGTATCATATCCGACCCAGATCGCCGTCGTATAATATCTCGTATAACCGCAGAACCATCCGTCCTTGTGATCATTTGTCGTTCCTGTCTTGCCGGCTGAAGGCATATCTCCCAGATCGAGACCATGCGCTGTACCGGTCTTCATGACACCGGTCAGTATATCCGTCATCATACGGGATGCATTCTGCTCATAGACGGTCTTGCCTTCATCCTGTGTCTGGTAGAGGACGTCTCCGTTCGAGTCCTCGATCCGTACGATACAGGTCGGATTGCGATATACACCGTCATTTTCGATTGTAGCGAATCCACTCGCCATCTCCACTGCCGACATACCGTAGGTGAATCCGCCGAGTGCCACAGCCGGTACCTCATCCCTCGCATCGATCTTCGAAAAATTCATATTTTTCAGATACTGCAGACCGACCTTCGGTGTCAGCTCCTCGAGCAGCTTCCATGCAATCGTATTTTTGGACTGCTCGACCGCATAACGCAAAGTGATGTTTCCGGAATATCTGCCGCTGGAATTCGACGGCCCGCCCTCGAATTTTTCGTCTTTTACGATCGAATCCGGTGTATAGCCGCGCTCTAACTGCGGCGTATACACGATGAGCGGTTTGATCGAGCTGCCCGGCTGGCGGAAACTCTGGTATGCCCGATTGAGCGTGTGTCCGGTGAAATCCTGACTTCTGCCGCCTACGATCGCGCTCACACGGCCGGTCTCATTGTCGATACATACACCGGCCGACTGCAGCTGATAGATGCCATCCTCTGTCGTATCGGTGAACCCGCTCACTCCTTCGTCGATCGATGCCTGCAGCTCGGTCTGCATATCGAGGTCTATCGATGTGTAGATGCGGTAGCCTCCGGTAAATAATGTTTTCTGGCAATCCGCATACATCTCATCATAGGCTTCGTCGTACGCATCCTTTTCTGCCTGATCCGCGAAGTCATTCTTGAACTCAAATCCGTTCAGCTCCATGAGCGCCCGTGTCGCGCAATAATAGGTATATGTCTCTACATAATCATAATTTTTCCGCTTCGGACGATTCAATTTCAGCTTTTGCTGTGTCTGCTCCTCATAGGTATCCCACAGGATCTTGCCGTCGTCGTACATCTGCTTTAAGATACGATCTCGTCGTGCGACCGCGTTGTCCGGATTCTCGACCGGATCATAGATCGTCGGATTGTTCGGGATACCGCACAGCATCGCCTGATCTGCCAGCGACAGCTCTGCGACACCTTTATTAAAGTATCCGCGCGCGGCTGCCTCGATTCCGTAATATCCATTCGCAAAGTAGATGTTGTTGAGGTAAAACTCCAGAATCTGCTCCTTGCTGTATTTTTTCTCCAGCCCGGCAGCGATGAACATCTCCTCGACCTTCCGCTCCCACGACTTCTCATTGGACAGGAATACGGTACGTGCCAACTGCTGGGTGATCGTACTGCCTCCCTGCGTGATCTTCTGGTTCTTGACCATCGCGACTGCCGCACGGATGATCGCCTTGAAATCCACACCGTGATGCTTGTAGAATTTCTTGTCCTCAATGCTGACAATAGCAGCCTTTACACCTTCCGGTATGTTATCATATGTCAGATAATAGCTGTCCTTCTCACCTTTGACCACTGAGATCTCTTTCCCATTTACATCATAGACCACACTGGTCTGCGATGCACGGAACGTATCCTCCGTGGAATTGCTGACTAACGTCTGCGCATCTGCCTTCAGCTCATTGATCTTCTTTGCATAACCTCCAAAGAAATAGAATGCCAGCGCGCCCAGTATGAGTGAGAGCAGTATGATCTGTGAGATCAGTATGACCTTTAGTTTTGTATTGCTTCGCCTTTTATGTTTTTTCTGACTCTTATTTTTTGCCATATATAAAAAATGCCCCTCTTTCTTCATTTTTATCGGTTCCTATTATACTTACTTATACGATAAAATGAAAGTCAAAAGAGGGGTTTTGTAAAAAATATACCAATTGTGATTATTGTTCCATCTGCTTTCCCAGAAATCCGGCAGCTATGAGAACGAGCTGATTTTCCGTCTCTCCCATGCGGCTTTTGTCGTTTTTATCATAGAGGATGACTGATCCGATCGCATCTCCTTCGCAGATGATCGTACTGATCGCCTGTGTGACATAAGCGCCGTTATCATCCAGTGTGATCCGCATAAAATCATCCTCATCACTGCTGGCTACGAGCGTTCCCCGATCCTCCATGAGCTGGTCGAGTTCCCGGCTGACAGGCTTTCCTTCAAACTCGCGTTTGCCGGCGCCTGACGCTGCGATCACGTGATCCCTGTCCGTGATACACACGAGGTGTCCGGTCGTCTGTGCCATCGCTTCCGCATATTGTCCCGCAAATTGTCCCAATTCTCCGATCGGAGAGTATTTTTTGAGGATGATCTCTCCTTCCCGGTCGGTAAATATCTCTAAGGGATCGCCTTCCCGGATCCGCAATGTCCTGCGGATCTCTTTGGGTACCACGACTCTTCCCAGATCATCGATACGGCGTACTATTCCTGTCGCTTTCATATCATAGAATTCCTCCTGCTTTCCATATTGTGTACTGTATGGGTAGTATGTGGAAAAAGCGGTGAATTATTCTTGTACGTCACAACATCTCGCGATCTCAGCGATCACACGATCCATCTGCAGAGGCTTCGACAGATGCACATTCATGCCTGCCTCCATGCAGCGTCTCGCATCCTCTGCAAACGCATTGGCCGTCATGGCGAGGATCGGTATCGTCGCCGCATCCGGCCGCTCCAGTCTCCTGATCGCTCTGGCGGCTGACAGGCCATCCATCACCGGCATCATGATATCCAGCAGGATCGCATCATAGGTACCCTGCGGCTGATCTGCAAATGCCTGCAGCGCCTGCTGCCCGTCTCCCACGAGCGTCACGGTGGCACCTTCATCCGTCAATAAAGTCTGCGCAATCTCTGCATTGAGCTCATTGTCCTCTGCCAGCAGCAGATGCAGCCCTCGTATGCTGGCCTGTTTGATCTCATGCTCCTGCTGCTTACAGCTGACGGTCTCTATCGCACTCTCATCTGCGATCTCTAACGGCAGTGTCAGGATAAATCTGGATCCTACACCTTCCTCACTGCTCACCTTGATCGTACCACCCATTTTATCGACCAGACTCTTCACAATCGACATTCCCAGACCGGTACCTGTGTATTCACTACGTGCATCGACATGCTCCTGTGCAAATGGCTTGAAGATCTGCTGTAAAAATTCTTTGCTCATGCCGATACCGGTATCGGATATGATCCATCGATACGTCACGATATTATTTTCTACACTGACACGGCTGACCTCTGTGCGGATCTTTCCGCCTACTTTATTATATTTGACACAATTTGAGTAAATATTCAGAAAGATCTGGCGGATATGTAATGGACTGCCGTATACATATCTATAGATCAATTCTTCCGGCACATTTTCATATTCCAGCGTTACGCCTGCTTCTGCTGCCCGTAACTCAATGATCGTGACTACCTCTTTTGTCAGTTCGATCATGTCGATCGGCTCATGCGCGAGTGTCACTTCGCCACTCTCGAGCTTACTCATCTGCAGGATATCATTGATCAATGACAACAGATAATCTGCTGCTACCTGTATTTTCTTACGGTTAGCACTGATCATTTCCAAATCATCCGGGTGTGTCTCATCGATCCTGAGCAGACCGATAATCCCGTTTAACGGAGTCCGGATATCGTGGCTCATTCTGGATAAAAAGCTCGTCTTCGCTGCATTTGCCCGGTCTGCCTGTTCCACTGCCACTACGAGCTGCTCATTCTTCTGCTGCAGGCTCTCGGTATATTCCTGCTGCCTGCGCAGCTGGTCTCTCTGATAATTCTGGTTCATTCTCCAGCGGATCGTATGAATAATGATCAGGCCAAAGATATAGATCGCCATGGAATAGAGCAGATTGATCGGTAACGTCGCAAACGCATTGCGCTCTGACATATAGGCATAGATATAATATTCCCGGCTCCTTTGCATGAGTCCGAACTCATAGACCGGATGCCCCGAAGCATTACGGGCATATACTAATTGCCCGCCGTTCGTATTGCCTCTGATCCGCTGCAGAATAGGAATATCATCGGTACTTTTGCCGATCAGTGTATCCCTGTTGGAAGCCACAACATGTCCCTCTTTACTGACAACGATCTCGCATTCACTGTTTATATTATATCCGGACAGGAGCAGCTCCAATGAATGGTTAAAAGTCCGCACATATTCTGCCGGAGTATGATAATACACGGCCAGCAGACCTCTGCCGTCTGCGCGGCTGGTCACAGCCAGATCCAGATAAGAATCATCCTCACATGCGATCCTCGCCGTGTACTGTTTTTCCGGATGATCGATTATGTCCCTCACGGCATCACTTTCCAGTATTTCCTTGAGCACATCCCTCGCCTGTGGTTCCATCCCATACTGCTGCCATATCTGACCCAGTTTATCCGTTATGATCACGCCGGTCACATAATTGGCCTTCACACATTTCTTCAACAATTCCTCATCAATCTGCTGCTCATCATTCTCCTTGAGCGCATCTTTCAGATAATCGTCCACCAGACCCGCACTCTGGATCATACGCATCAGGCTCTTCGTCTCGGATGCGAGATTGATCTTATCATATGTACTGCACTGCTCTTTTACATAGCTGACCGTCTCGTTCAGGCGTCTGCTGGTTGTATTCAGATCTGCTCTCATCGCCACAATAAATACCACCACCAGCAGCACCATGCCGATCAGCAGTTCCCGGAGCCATCTCTGATGAAATACCGGTTTTGATTCCTTTTTATCTTTCATCATTATCTACCTCCAGATATCGGTCCACATCATCCAGATACTTACCGAGAATCTCTCTCGTCGTTCCGTCTTCGCGCATCTCATCAAAGGTGCGTGTCAGTTCCTGTGCGATTCCGCGCGTATCACTTTTACTAAAAGCCGCACCCAGTCCTACCGTCTGCAGCGGTTCATCCAGGATCCGGTACTCTACATTGTAGTCCGACATAAACTGCTGGATCGTAGTATCATGTGCTGCGATCGCATCTACATACCCTTTGCTCAGGAACGGGTACAACAATTCTCTCTTTTGCAGGGAAAAGATATCCCCCAATTCCGGTATCCGTGGATCTGATTTTGACAAAAAGATCTCCTCCGGCTTTGTCGTAGACTGTACTGCTATCGTCTTTCCCTCCAGATCCTGCAGCGTATGGATATCACTGTCCGGATTCACCGCTACGACCTGATGGCTGTACATATACGGACCGGCCCACTGATACAGATCTTCCCGTCCATTGATACTGAAACTGCTCCAGACACAGTCTATCTCACCCTCTTCGAGCAGGCTCGACTTGTCTTCCCAGTCGATAAATATAAATTCCGGTTCATAACCCATCCGCGCAGCTGCTTCTTTCGCCAGATCCACATCGATTCCCATCGGATTACCATCTGCGTCCAGATAATTGAACGGCGGATACAGATCACAGCCGATCCTCAGATGAGGCAGATCCCGCTGATCTTCCACTGTCTGCCCGGTCTCATTCCTGCATCCGATCGTCAGTACCGCCGCCAGAGCGAATACCGCCAGTACCATTATACTTTTAACCTTGTTTTTCTCCATTTTCCTGCCTTCTTTTTGTTGTGCGGTCATGCATGTGATCCCGCAAAGTCTGTAACAGTAGATTGATATCAACCGGCTTGGGTATATAACCGTCCATGCCTGCCTCTAACGCTTTTCGGCGGTCTTCCTCAAATGCATTTGCCGTCATTGCGATAATGGGAATATGCGCCGTGTCATTATCAATGGCGCGTATCTCTTTCGTCGCTTCATAACCATCCATGTTCGGCATCTGTATATCCATGAGTACCACATCATAATAGTGTTCCCGTCTGCCGCGCAGCATCCGCAGACATTCCCTGCCGTCTGCTGCCCGCTCTACCTGAAAGCCGTATTCCGAGAGGATCGTCATCGTAATCTCAGCATTCAGATCATTATCCTCCGCAACGAGTATGCGCATCTCATGTGCCTGTTTCATATCCACCGGTGATAATTCCGGGATCTCATGACGGCTGTGAACCACTTTCTGCGCGATCGGAAATGTCAGCTCAATGGTAAATGTCGTGCCCTTTCCTACCTGACTTTCAACATGGATCGTACCGCCCATCATATCTACGAGCGATTTGACGATCGGCAGCCCCAGTCCTGTTCCGATGACCTCAGCCTCCGTACTGGTATGCTCTCTGGTGAATGCCTCAAACATATGGGGCAGATAGTCCTCACTCATACCGACGCCAGTGTCTGCCACCTCCACGCGGTAAGATGCGTGCTGCGCGACCGCACACGGAATCTCTGTGATCTTTACAGCCACTTTTCCACCAGACGGCGTATATTTCATAGCGTTACTCACAATATTCAGAAAGATCTGACGCACCTTGGTATCATCACAGATGATATCCTCATGCTGGATATCCAGCTCATAGCTGCTATCCAGATGTTTTTCCTGTACGGTAGATACGAATACGTCATTGAGCGATTCAACCAGCTCCGGTATATTCTGATTTACCTGCTGCAGTGTTTCCTCCCCGCTCTCTATCCGCGCCATCTCCAGCACATGATTGATGATCGACAGCAGGAAATCGCTGGAATTCTGTATCTTGTCTATGTAATCCTTCACCTTGTCCCGCTCATCTATATGCCGCTCCAGCAAATCGGAAAATCCGATGATCGCATTCATCGGAGTGCGGATATCGTGACTCATGTTGAACAAAAATCTCGTCTTTGCCTCGTTCGCGGCTTTCTCCTTCCGGGCGGACCGCTCGATCTCCTCCGCATAGATGGCATCCTTATAACGCCGGAATGCAAACTGCCAGTATACAAGCGTCACAAGCCCGGAGAGCACAATACACAAGAAACTGTCTATGATCATCTGTACCCGCGAATACCAGCCTCCTTTGAGCATGATCTCAAAGTACCATCTGTCGTTGGGCACATCACAGGTGACTTCCAGAGCATCCTTTTCCTCAATCGCATCACACTGTGCCAGCACGACCCGCTCTCCGGTTTCCAGATCATTTTTCCAGATCCGGTAATGATAGGATGCATCCTCCAACTGTTCCAGATCCAGTTCTTCAACAAACTTCTCCCAGTCGAGTACCAGTATCGAGAATCCCCAGAAATCGTCATTGCCATTCTCATCTGCACGATAGATCGGATCAAACAACAGCGCTCCCATTCCACCCTGCACGAGTTCAAACGGACCTGCGATCGTGTATTTCCCGCTCTCTTTAGCAAGATTGGCACTCGCCCTGCGCTCTTCGTCCTCCAGCATATTCAGACCAAGCGCCTGCCTGTTGGGCGCCAGCGGATATGCCTGTGTTACGATCCCGTCCTGAGCCAGCTCGATCGCCTGCAGTACCTCGGTATCATCCTGCATCAGCTCCGCCAGATTTGCAAATTGATAGGTATTCAACTGATACCCCGTCTCGATCGTTCGTTTCAAAAAATCCGATTTGGCAAGGTATTTATTGAGCTGGGATTCGATCCGGCGCATGGTGATCTCAGCCGTATAGGCAGCCTTAAACTGTTCTTCCTGTTTGCGGCTGAGTATCTGCGTATGCGCAAATCCGTTTATGACCATAAACGCAGCTAAGAATACGATCACCGTACTGATTCTTATAGATTTTAGGCTTTTTCTACTCCTCTTCATATGCCTTCCCCTGCCTGTATTACATAAGATTCATGAATCTCTCCCACTCCTGTGTATCCGACACACCCCGGATCCGGATCGTATACGCATGCTCCTCGCTGTCTATTCCGAGTTCATATGTCTGATCTACCTTTTTCAGCGCATAGATCGCAGCTCCCTCCAGTTCCTTACACAATCCCGCATACTCCTGCGGTTCCATGATCCGGTCGTCGATCTCCTGCTGCAGTACACCATCCGCATTATAGATCCTGCAGCCTTCCTCGATCACAGCCAGTACCTGTGGCTGCGCGATCTTCAGCGTTAATCCGTTCGTACGCATCGTGCGTACATCCCGGTTTTTGCTGTTTGTCTCCAGAATCTTCACATTATCCGCTACCAGACAGAAGGAACCGATGCCAAAACGCAGCTCCGATACATACCCTTCTGAAAAATCAAATGTCTCTATCTCATTTTCTGTAAAAAAACCCATCGTTGTCCATATACTCCTTATATCTTAACAGTTATTTAGTCCTGTTTTAATTCCTGCAATATCTTCTGCCTGCGTCCGCCTCCCAGCAACAGTTCGTTGTACTTCATATACTTTGGCTGCGGATTCATCGCCAGAAAGACTGCTGACTCTTTGCACATTGTCAGTCCCGTCACAAACAGCAGCATCTCCTGTGAGCCTTCCTCACCGAAAGCATCCTCCAGAAAATCGAATGCATGTCCCATCGCCTCCGATAATGCGTCACTTTCCGGCGTACCCGTATACAGCTTCTGGTCAAACATACGCTCCAACGGCTCCTTCAACGCATCCAGCAGGAGATTGACCACCGCAATACGCTCATCAAACCCCGCCCTGAGCAGCCGTTCATAGACTGCCGGCTGTGCATTTCCCTGCAGGATCTCGCGGATTCCATAATCATCCCTGTATTTCCGATACAGATCGTAATATGCCGAGAAATCTTCCGCCACATCGGGCAGCCGCAGATATTCCCTGACGACTTCTTCGGTGACGGGAATATCCAGTTCCTCATATATCTGCATCAGGGCACTCAGATCCTCCCATCCTCTGGCTGTCACATAGCGCAGACCGTCTACATCTGTCTCTATTCTGTAAAAATTGTTTTTTCGTAGCTGCAAATAGCTGATAATTACCCCGTGTATATGCCTGTCAGTGGCATAATTCATCCATATATCCAGGTCTGCTTCTACTTCTATCAGTCGGACGCGATCCAATGTGACCATATCAAAGGGGCGCACTGACCGATTGTACTCCGGCGGATTGCCCGCTGCGGCAATGATCCATCCCTGCGGTACAGCGCGATTGCCGAATGTCTTGCACTGCAGAAACTGCAGCATCGCCGGTGTCAGAGTCTCTGATACGCAGTTGATCTCATCTATGAACAATATGCCCTCTTTTTTCCCTTCATCTCTGATACAGCGATAGACACTCGCTATGATCTCACTCATCGTATATTCCGTCACGGAATAGATCTGTCCCTCATAGGTCTCCTCACAGATGAGCGGCAATCCGACCGCACTCTGTCTCGTATGATGTGTGATCGTATATGCGACCAGCCCCACACCGCATTCCTGCGCGACCTGCTCCATGATCTGGGTCTTTCCGATACCCGGAGGGCCCATCAACAGGATGGGACGCTGTCGGATCGACGGGATCCGGTAATTCCCTTTCGCATCTTTCTTCAGATATGCCTGCACAGTATGCCTGATCTCTTCCTTCGCCTGTGCGATATTCATAACTTTTTATCCTCCTTCAGCTGCTGTCTCATCGCCCACACCGGCACATCTGCCTCATGATAATCATCCAGATACATAAATGCACATGGGTAATCCGGTTTTTGCTCCGGATAGATCCCATTTCCATCCGTAAAATAGATGAGACCGCCCAGCTCGCGTAACTGTCCCTGCCCGCGCAGCTGTTCTATGTATTGAAAGACCGGTCGGAAATCTGTGCTTCCGCCGCCCTTGATCTCGTAATGCGCCATCAATTCCTGTGCCTGACGCTGGCTGGTGATCAGGACATCTTCCCTCACCTGATCATCACACTGGATCAGATGGATCTGCGCTGCGTCAAAATACATCTGTTTTTCCAATAAGATATGTAAGGTCTCCTGCAAAAAGCCCCGCACCAGCTCGCCTCTTGTAGAATAACTCGTATCTACCGCGATGACAAATTCCCGAATCCTATGCTCTTCACGTGTCTCCACCGGCTCGATCAGCGGCAGATTGCCGTAGGTTCGCAGACCGTAGGTATAATAATTCAGATCAAATGTGTCTATATCACACCGCATCTGTTCGTGAAAAGTGGCAAATCTAAGCAGAAATTCCTTGTAATTTCTTCTTTTTCTCTGTGCTTTTATTTCCTGCTCCAATGCAGCCGCTGCCATATCCTGCGTCTGATCGCTCTTTTCCTTCTGTAGCTGCACTCGGCGAGCGATCTTCTGCCATTTCTGCTGTGCTGACTCTGGCTGCTGTCCTGATCCGGGCATAGGGCTTTGTTTTTGTTCCAATCCCCAGAGTGCATGGTCGTCTGTATAGAATTCCTGCGCCAGCCGTGCGAGCTGCTCCTCTGACTCCTGCGCCAGCAGATCATAGATCCCTGCCGCAGAAAACAGCCTGTGTTCCCTGAGTCGGTCATAGATCTGTCGGCGCATCCAACTGAGCAACCGTCTCGTGGACGGCTGATCCAGACTGTCGATCACAGCCTCGACTGCGATATCACAGGCGAGATTCCACAGATACTCCTGCCTGTTTCCACGCTGCCACAGATGCGCATACAGACAATGCAGGACTGTATGCAGATATGCACGCCGCAAAAACAGTTCATTTTCTTCGAACAGCTTCAAATAGTGCGCCGGCGGATAGTATAGATGTACTCCTTCCGTTGCAAAGGCATACACATTCTCACGCCCTTCCGGTATCAGAGCTGCCAGGGCGCGCTCCATATACGGGAAATCAATGCACAGCTCGTCCCTCAGACAGTCTATGACCTTGCAAAACATCCGGCATTCCCATTCAGTCTGTGTCTCTGCATGCATCTGTATTCCTCCATCGGATGATCCCGGCGACACCGCGCGTCCAGCCTTCCGCGACTGCACGGATCACGGCTGCCTGTATCGCTTCATCAGAGATCAGTGTCTGTGCGCACAGCATCCGCAGATTTTCCTCATCCCGCGCCTGAACGAGCTGTTCTAACACACGCGTTTCATGTGTTTTGATATATGCTTCATAGCGGGATTTCGCCTGATCTGACAATTCATAGGGATATGTCAGACGATACAGCGCCATCTTCATGAGCGTCACAAACTGTTCCTCATTGCAGGCCTTGTCGAATACGCTGTCGTAACCCCTGATATCTAATATTCCATTTGCAAACTGCTTTCTGGCGCGGTAGCCCTCGCCCTCTACATGCAGACTGAATATGTGCGCGGGGCCAATCTCCTCATAGCTTTCACTGTATTCCGGATAGAGCAGACGCACCTGCTCACCCTTCCGGAACTCGACGCACAGCTCTGCCGTCAACTGATTCAGCAAAAATGGCAATCCCGTTGTCTCCGCTGCGGATGCCCGCAATTGTAAAGTATGCAATGCACGGCAATTCATAAATGCATCGCTGTTGATCTTTGTCAGCGCCGCACCTGCTGTGAGACGCTCCAGTTTCCGACAATTATAAAATGCATAGGTCTCCAGACAAGTAACGCTGTCCGGCAGACTGATCTCTCTCAGATAATTGCCGTTCAACGGACGCAAAAGCCCCTCCGGCGCTGTGGTACCACCCCCTAATCCCGCGGCTTGGAGCTCCTTTGTCAATTCCGCGGACAGCTTTCCTTTTTCCGCAAAACAATAGGCACCAATCACGGTGATTGGCCTTCCCTCCGCCTCCTCCGGCAGTACCAGTGTATCCAGACTGCCAAATACGCGGCACAGCTTTAGGGAACCATCGTTTTGCTGTTCACATAATAATCGTTCTCCATGTACTCCGTTTACTAACATTTTTTCACCTTTTATGGTTCTGAATAGTTACATATTAGCATAAAATATATATTTTTGAAACTATAGATTGCATGCCTCACAACGAACCCGTTTTCCTATCATAAAAAAATACGCCCCTGATAGCATCTCTGTCATACCGGGGGCGTATTTTATATTTGATTTTAATCAAAAATTAATCTTTTAAAGCTTTGCTTTCTCCTCTTCGCTTGCGAAGTTTACATAACCTTTCTTTGTAAAGTGTCCGCAGCCCCACAGCTTATTTGCTGTAGGAGTCCAGTTCTCAGCATACTCTTTACACTTCTCACACAGATGCTCTACCGGCTCTGCCTGCTCTACATCTGTAGAATGTGCACCGGAACGATGTACCATATCTACCAGCAGTTCCGGATTCTCTAACATCGGACACGGACGCAGCATATTGTCATTGAACGGCTGTCCCTTTCTGTATTCCATGAACAGTGGCTGCTTCAGACACTCTAACAGAGATTTCTCACGGATATTTGCTCCGGAATAATGGATAAATACACACGGCTCCACATCACCGTTCGGGTTGATGTGACAGTAGTTTCGTCCACCGGCGATACATCCGCCGACATACTCACCGTCATTCTGGAAGTCCATAACAAAGATTTCTTTTCCACCGGTCATTCCACGCACTTCACGGATACGATGGTAAATGTACTCTCTCTGCTCCTTCGTAGGCATGAGTTCCGGAGTCGCCTTCATACCAACAGGCATCAGATGGAAATACCATGCAAAACGGCTGCCATGCTCGATCAGCAGGTCGAAGAACTCATCACTCGTTACAGACATCATATTCTTGGATGTGTAGCATACGGAATTACCGAAGATCAATCCGTTCTCATGTAACAGATCCATTGCATCGATAACCTTCTTGTATACGCCATCTCCGCGGCGGAAATCATTGGAATCCTCAAATCCCTCCAGACTGATAGACAATGACAGATTTCCGACACGCTTCATGTCATCACACAGCTTCTGGTCTACCAGTGTACCGTTTGTATAGCAATGGAATGCGCATTCATTATGCTTTTCACAGAGTTTGATAATATCTGCCTTTCTGACTAAAGGCTCACCACCGGTCATCATATAGAAATAGATACCGAGCTCTTTTCCCTGTGTAACGATCGAATCCATCTCTTCAAATGTCAGATTCAGCTTATTACCGTACTCGGCTGCCCAGCATCCGGTACAATGCAGATTGCAGGCACTGGTAGGATCCATCAGAATCAGCCACGGGATATTGCACTGATGCTCCTCGCGCATCTTACGAATCGTCTTCGTTCCCTGGAAAGCAGCCTGATAGCCCAGATTCAAAGCCGTCATTTTAGCGACATGCGGATCTGTCTCATCCAGCAGTCGATTCACATAACGCATCCACTTGCTATCGGGATCAGTGATCAGCTTTTTTGCTCCCTCATATGCTGCAGTTCCAAAATTGTCACCCATAAACTTCTGTGTCAAATCTAAGATCTGTAACAGACCCTTCTCACGATCTTTGTTGATGTGCTTTAAAGTTCCATCAATTGCCAAGCTAAATGCTCCACGTTCAATAGACTGTGTAATACTCATAATAGTCCTCATCTTCCTCTAACTGTAAATTTATTATTATGTTAAAGTATACAAAATTATATTGTAATATAGAATATTCAATGCAGAATTGTTGTCCAGCTCCCCTATACAAAACAGCGTTTTTGTCTATGATTTTTGCGGGTTTTAAAACTCTCGATCAGCGGCTATCGCACGTATATGCGTCAGTCTGGGACCATTTTTCGTCGTCTCTGCCTCACAATAATACCCTGCTCCGGTTGGAATCTGCCACTCAAAATATGATCGGTGCGGCCATGCATATGCATCCAAAATAGCCATGATCGTTCCTCCGTGTACGACAAATACGCCTGCCGTTTCCTCTGCCAGCTCCGCCATACACTCCGCAAAGGCGCAGCGCACCCTTTCCCGAAAAAGCTCCTGTGGCTCTGCCTCCGGAAAATCAGTCTGCCCGCCGCTGTCAATAAATGCCTGATATCGTGCATCCGTTGCCAATTCCTGATAATTTTTATATTCAAATACTCCAAAATCCATCTCCCGGAAATCAGCAATTTCCTTCTGATCGACCTTTGGAAAAAGCAGCTCTGCCGTCTGCCTACAGCGGCACATCGGACTCACATATACATTTTTCAACTGTTTTCCACAATAAATTGTGGATAATTCTGCTTGATAGCGTGCTTTTTGTGAATAAATCTGCTGCACGCCATCCTCACACAAGGGTTCATCCGTACAGCCAACATATCGCCGCTGCATATTTCCGATTGTTTTTCCATGACGAATCAAATAAACCGGTATCATGCTATCGCGTCTCCTGCTCCCCGGCAACCGGTTCAACAATCAGCTTCACACCCTCGATGCGCAATACTTTTACTAATGTATCCTTATCTATCGTCATATCATCCGATGCGGCGCGCGCACTCCACTCCATGCCTCTCGCCAGTGCTCTTCCTGCCGCTGCGCGGTTATCGATCCGCTCAGTCACCTTCACGGTCTCACCGATCAATTCATCCACATTTGTGCGTGTCCGGCGCGGATTCAGATACTTCATTGCAAAGGGTCTTGTAAAATAGATCAATACAAAGGAAACGGCAAAAAATGCCACGATCTGTATCCATGGACTGACGCCTAATGCTGCCAGGATAAACGCAGCCAGTGCACCGCCCGCCAACCAGATCGTAGTTAATCCGACCGTTATCAGCTCGATCACCAGAAACACAACCAGCATAATCAGCCACAGCGTCGGCAATGCATACTTTGAAGTGAACATTACTACCCAGAAATTCATAGTTACCTCCGTTCTTTAGATATTATAGCAAAAAAACAGCACAAAGGTGCTGTTTCAGATAAAGATAATGCCCAGTTCCGGAATCGAACCAGAGACACAGGGATTTTCAGTCCCTTGCTCTACCAACTGAGCTAACTGGGCATGAGTTGCGGGAATAGGATTTGAACCTATGACCTTCGGGTTATGAGCCCGACGAGCTTCCAGACTGCTCCATCCCGCGATATTTTGTTTTTAAATGGATGGAGGTGGATTCGAACCACCGAAGCAATTTGCAGCAGATTTACAGTCTGTCCCCTTTGGCCACTCGGGAATCCATCCATAATAACAATATTTAATTGTTATAAAGCCGATGATCGGACTCGAACCGATAACCTGCTGATTACAAATCAGCTGCTCTGCCAATTGAGCCACATCGGCATATCAATGGGACCTATAGGGCTCGAACCTATGACCCTCTGCTTGTAAGGCAGATGCTCTCCCAGCTGAGCTAAGATCCCATA
>JBNMHW010000069.1:0-16596 GCA_050872965.1 bacterium
CAATATAATTACATCATAAAATACAATATCAAACGAAAGGAGTTACGATTATAAAAGAATTTTCCATTCAGCTTTTGACACTCTCTGACCTCATGAAATTTCACAAATATGTATGCACAAACCATTTATACGGAAAAATCAAGCAGAATGCTTTTCAGGCAAATATCCGTTCACTGTGTGGCGTAGCGCTGGCCATGCCACTGGATCATGCAACGATTATATTAGAAAAGTATCCGGAAACCTTCGCTTCCTTCAATAACGTCTCCCTCATTCTCAACCGAGAATAGGACATATAACCCCTTTATGCCAAAAATACCTCTGATAGTTCTTATTCTATCAGAGGTATTCCGGTGTCGTCTGACTGCAAAGCATCCCGGTTACACGTTATTTGTCAGCTAATTGTGCTTCCAGTTCCTGAATTCGTTTTTGATACATATCCCTTTGCTGTGCGAGCGCTTGATCCTTTTCTGCATCTTTTTCGGCTAGTGCAGCTTCCAATTCCTGCATGCGCCTCTGTGTGCGCCGCTCCTGACGATAATACTCCTCACGCGCCATGCACTGCTCCCGTATGATCTCATCCTCGTTCAGCTGATACATCTCTTCTGCTGCTTCGCTCATGTATTTGTTCTTTTCTGCTATCATACGAAGATCCTCCCATGTTGTAGCCTTAAACAGTTTTGCCCAGCGATCGATCTCATATTGACGATCTTCCTCTGTCGCCAGTTCCGTCTGGTTCAATTCTAACACATATATCTGCAGTTTGTGACTGTAAATATGGTGGTTTTTTACATTCATCATGCGATAAGATGCATAAAACTCCGGCATTTCCGGAAACAATGTAAAATCAAGGATTCCAATCTGAATCACGGAACTCGTATCCGTATACTGTTCTCCACGGTACAGCTGATCATAGGTACGGCACAGATAACTCAAAGAACGGTCTGTCCAGTTTCCCTGATTGATCACCTGCATCTCCAGATTGATATCCACTGCATTGTTTAATCGTACATGAATATCCAGAATAAAGGTCTTGCTGCTGATCTGTTCGCCGAATTTTATCGGATTTGTGATCTGAACGCTCTTGATATCACTCTGATCCAAATGCAATAAGGATCCGATCAACCCTCGCAGCACAAACTCATTTTTCTGCAAAACCACCCGAAACATGTAATCGTTGAGCATGTTATACGGGATCGGCCCGGTGGCATTCCGGTATGTATCGTGTGTCACTTCACTGTTCTTTCTCCCCATAGGCAAATTCCTATCGTAACTGTTCAGTACCTTCACAGTTCCGCTTCGACCTGTGCTGAATAGTTACATCCTTTCATTTGTGGCAGGTAAATGCAGTGCAGACGACACATTGTGTAACCTCTTTTATCATAACGGATACAGTATGTGCATGCAAGTGCAAATAATATAAACCAGGCTACCCCTGATCATATCCTTCCATCAGAGATAGCCTAGTCTCATATGACTGCTACTGATATTTTTTCATGACATTGATAATCTGCTTGATATACCAGAATCCGGTATTTTTCCACTGTACCATTCCGCTGTCAGTTGTCCTTGGTTTCAAGTATGTCACCGCAATACTTCCAAAGGTAAGCTGCGTTGCAGGTGAAAATGTATCGTTTGTACACCATGCCATCCAGCCGATCTGATGCTTTTTGCATGCCTTGAGCTTGAACTCTAAAATATCTGATGCCAGCTTAAAATTCTTTGGATTCGTTCCCATATCGTAAGCAATATCATAATTTGAATAATCAGAGGTCGGATCCATAAAGGTACTCACTTCGGTACGGACAAAGGATACACCGTACTTCTGGCATAGTTCGTACGTTTTTTTGAGCCATACATCATAGTACCAGTCTGACGGATCATCATACATATTGTCCTCATAGCTGCCATCTTTATGAATCGTGATGACCGGCTGCTTGAATTCCGTGTTCTGGTAATGATTGATCGCAGGGATCACGAGATCTCCGATGCGGACGGCATCCACACGGACATTATCATATACACCCGGCTCTATCGTGATCGTTTTCGTACCCTTAGGAATCACCGCTCTCGCGTAGGTATCGGTCGTTTCCTGTATCTCCAGTTTCTGTCCGTCTGCACAGATGTCAACCAGAACTTCATGATTGCCATAAGGATTTACCACCCCTTCCTGCGCACCCACATAGATATTCTGCTTCTCAAAACCTGTCTCAGACACAAATGTCATCTTACCTGTCTCTGCGGAAATGATACCGGGCAGATAAACAGGCAGAACCGGATCATACGCCTCGCCTTTTCCGGTATCAATTCCTACAATTGCATAATCACCGATCTTTTCCGGTGTTCCGTCACTGTGCGACGCGATGTTGATTCCATGCTCGGCACATGCTTCCGGAAAATAATTATCCCATACATCTTCGACCAGACATACGGCATCCTTTTGATATTCCCAGATCGCATCCGCAAACGAATTATTGACTTCGCAATATTTCTCCATATCAGGCGATCCATCTTCTCTATGAGCCACATCCGGTTCGGCCTCTAACTCATACATGATCACACTGTTCGGCAGATCTGTATACCGCTGCGCGATCAACGCCGTATATCGTTTCATTGTCTCCATCGTCTGAGCATCTGACATCCAGCTATTATCATATAAAATATTTTTCGGATGTTCTGCATCATGCCCCGGTACTTCCGAATAGCTAAGCATCAATGAAACATTGTTCTTCATACACCAGCTCACAATCTCATCCAGCACCTGAAGTTCGGTTACATTGATCTGGTTCACATCGGCACCTTTTGACAGGTAGCTCAGGGAATACATGAGACGTATACAATTCATACCGTTTGCCGCCTCAAAATTGATCTCTTCTTCGGTCACATAATCCGACGTCAGACCTCCGGAATAAACATCCTTCATGTCAATATCTGACCGGAAGTTATTGATCTGCCCTCTGTTTTCCATAATGATTCCGCTGAACATGGGAAGATTTTTGTTATCGATGGATTTTAATTTTGTTTTCTTTACAATATTATCTGTAATAATTGTCTGATCATAATGATTGTTTTTTACCAGCTGATCATAACTTACATACTGGGAATTGCTCATTCGTTTCTTTTGCACAGCCGTTGGCGCGATCTTTTTGGTTCCCTTTTTCTGCACCACGATTTTCATTTCGATTTTACGGTTCAGCGTATCCTTAACGGTAATAGTCGCGACTCCTGACTTTCTGGCAGTAATGACGCCTTTCCTGTTCACACTCGCGATCGATGCCCGATTCGATGAATAGCTTTTCGGTGTCGCCCATGCTAATCGCAGCCGGTAAGTTTCCCCCACTTTCATCGTCCGGTTCGACTCAACCCACTGATATTTGCTATCGCAAAAGCAAGGTTCGAGTACCGACAGCTTACATTTATATTTTTTCCCCGAAACAGTGGCCGTAATGACTGCATCACCATAATCAACGGCAGTGACTTTGCCCTTTGATGTAACAGTTGCGATCCTGGTGTTGGAACTGCTCCACTTGATCTTCTTTTTTGTATTCAAGTGAAACACATAGGTATCTTTTAAACCAAGCCCCACGCTCTCTTCTAACTCCAGACGATCAGCGGCCTGCGTTACCGTAATATTCAGCAGAGAACCATCTATGCTAAACGCACCAAATAGCAGCACTGCGATCAACATTACACTGATCCACTTTTTCACATGTTTCATACCAACCCCCTCCTTTTTCCCCATTGATACTCCTCATATACCTTCTTATAACTACAGGGTCATATTACCCCAAAATGTTCCTGTAACGACTAGATCTCATAATCCAGACAAACACGTTCTGCCGTATGCGGACGCACCTTGCCGTCTGCAACAGCCACATGCTCCGGATGTGTGGAATAGCCTTTCAATGCATCCGCACTCTCAAAAGTCGAATCAAGCATCAGATCTGCATTGGAACTCGGCAGCCCATTGATATTCACATGGATCTCCATAAGCCCCGGTATCTTTCCTGCCAGTGATTCCAGACCTGCTTTGATGTCTGCTTTGATACGCTCCTTTTCCTGTGTGGAATATTCATCCTTCAATTTCCACAGTATGACGTGTTTTACCATAATGATAGTCCTCCTTAAAAAATATATATCTTACCTCACGACGCTTTTTTTAACATGTCATGAATATAGGTATTGAGTCCTTTTTCTGTTCCTATCCCATATTTGTGATTAATTGCCACATAATACTTCATAATATGTTCCTTAGGCAGAAGCACATTTGAGGGAATACGATCTCCATAACCCTTTCTTGCTTCCTTCCAAGGTGCCTCATTATGCGTAATACGCTCCAAAACTTTTCCTCCATACATACCAAATGTATTTACCACAAGATCAATCACCTTTTTTTCTTCTTCAGTCAAAGCATCTACAGTTCCGTCAAGCAATGCAAACCGTGCATCATCAATCGGATTATATTTAAAATCTCTAAACAATTCATATACTTCCGGATAAACCGGTCCATGCAACCACGCCCTGCAGTCCTCCTCAAATATCGGCTTACCATATAGCGCAGAATATACTCCCTGTATAAAATATAAAATTTTCTGCAACATAAGCGGTGTCACCTCTTCAAGCTTTTCAAATACATAGGCAATCACTCTTAGCATCTTTTCGGATACAGAAAACAGACTTTCTATGCTGACAGCCGCTGTCATCGACTTCTTATATGCAGCATCTGTCAGTTTTTCTCTGTTTTCCATTAATTTTTGTTTCATATATGCCGGTGATGTCAATGCTCTCTTCACAACATCTGAATATTCCTTGGATGGGATCTGTCCTTCTAAATATCTGGATATAGTTACCTCTCCAAATCCAAGAGCCAATGATAACGGAGCCTTACCAATCTTATAGATTTTCATAAGTCTCTCAATATCATCTATCGTTACCAGACCTTCAAGTTCCCTATACTGTGCATCGACTTCCTGTACATTTTTGTCAATAAGACCCGGTATACTCATTTCCCTGCCGCATTCTGCACAGATAGCCACGGTGATTCCAAAAGAATACTCTCTATCTCTGATTTTCTCCGTAATATCCTTTTTCCGAAAAAAATATTCTGTCTCTTTTCTACATTCGATACAAAAGTCTCTTCTTTCTGTCTCTATCATAACAATCACCTCCGACTCATCCTTGATTACTTGAAATAATTTCAATGATAGTATTTTTGTCTTTCTCTGTCATCAGAATATCATTATGATAGAATTTTGTCAATATGCCATCATTTCAAAAAGAGATTCCTGCATTCATACAAGAATCCCTTTTATATTATATAATTAAATGGCTAGGTTACTCTATTTTTTCTTAGCCTTGATCGCTACGAGCTTTACCTTGCTGCTGAGACCTTTCTTTTCAAACAATTTCTGATATTTGGCAAGCATACGCTTCGGAACTCTGATCACAGTTCCGTCCGCGATATTATCAAAGGCTCCATCTGCGACATTCCTGCTGCTTAACTTTGTCGTATTGATCGTGATCGTCTTCAGCTTTGCACAATCCGCAAATGCGTTCTTGCCGATCGCTGTGATCGATGACGGAATAACAATGTGTTTCACGTTCTTACAGCCTGAAAAAGCACCTGCCGCGATAGCTGTCACCTGATATCTGACACCTTTGATCGTGACCGTTTTCGGAACCGTAACTGTTCCTTTCGCCTTCTTCTGTGCTGCCCGGTATGTCACCTTCGGTGCCTTGGCACTGGCAGAGGTCACCTGATAAGTGACACCTGACGAGGTTTTCAGCTTCGTTCCTTTTGAAGCCGGTGTTTTATCATTCTGCTTCGTGTCATCGGTTTTATCATCAGTTTTTGTGTCATCCTGCTTCGGATCATCAGTCTTCGGATCTGCGGCCGCGGCACCGCCGCCTCCGCCACCACCGATGCTGCCGCCACCGGAAGAAGCGTCGCCAGAGCCGGTATCACTCTTCTTCTGTACCGTGATCGCGACACTGCCACTCAACGGTGCATAGCTACCTGCATCCTTCGGCTGGAACACCCACTGTGCACTGGTCGTACCGAATGCCGGAACCGCATCCGGCGTCTGCCAGCTCAATGTACCGGGTACTTCTGTATCTTTATTAGCCTCATCCACAAAAACAGCATCCTTGAATGTCAGCTTAGACAGCTTCTCACCTTCGGTAAGGGTATCATTGACAAGCGCAACACCGGAGCCATCCTTCAGACGAACGATTCCCAGATTTTTCGTTTCAACCGGAACTGTGATCGTAAAATCCTTGTAATTGGTCGTCGATACCGTGATCGTGATCGTTCCGCTCTGCGCCGTGGTACTCTCTTGCGTCGTAAAAGACAACACGCCATTTGCCAGCGTCGGTGTGCCAATATACTCCAGTCCTCCACTTGTTGTCACTGTTGCTGTGACCGTTCCGCAGTTCTTCGGCAGATAGGCGGTAAGATCCACCTGATCTGCATTATCTTTATGACAGGAATAAGTGCGGTCGCTCATATCGACACTGACAGGTGCCATCTTCCATGTTGCTTTCCCGATCGTAAATGTCCGTTCCACACTGCCTGTGTAGCAGCCAATACCTTTGATCGTAACCTTCGCTGTTCCTGCATTGGTATTATCTGTGTAGGAAACGGTAAAATCCTTGCCCATTTGGAGTGTTCCGTCTTTCATAGCCGACGGACTACCATCTGTATACTTTTCTAGAACGTTCCTCGTTACTGTCACCTTGGGTTCTTTGGCTGAACCGTCATACACATAACTAGATGGATCCAGTGTAATGTCAAGCTGATCATTTGAATTCGTCTGATTCAATGGGAAGCGGGCAAACAACTGTTTGCCTTTCATCTCAGTTTCTAAGTTATATTTAGCTTTATAAGCGTCAAACCATAGACCAATGGAAAAAATATTGTCCGTAAGTGTTATCCCACTTTTAACACTCGCAAACGGCTGACTTAAATCGCGAGAAGCATCCAATTTAATATTCAGTGTACTACTCGGCACTGCGTTCATGACCATGATATTGTTGCTTTTATCATTATAACTAATATCCCCTGTCACGGTCGCTGTAGCACTATTCCAGTTGATTTGACCACCATTAAAATGGATCGTAGCAATCGTTCCACCATCTACATTGAAAACACCACCTTTAACATCTACAATATGAGAAACATTACCACTCTTCAAAAACACCGTAGCATTGTCATTAACCGTTACACTGTATATCTCTCCCGATGCATTCTCCGATGAGTCCGTAATTGTCACGGCACCATTGGTCACGGTCCACCCATTTGATATCTTCTGTCCGTTCAGATCAACCGTAAACTTTGCCTTACTATCATTTATTGTGATACTATCCGCTGACAAGCCCGAAAGTAATTTAACAACAGATCCCCGATGATTTATTGCATACGCTATCGCTTCCTTAATATCATCTTCCATGTAACCGCGCTTTTCACTTCCGGCAGTTACGGTTGCTACGACATCATCCTTAACAGCCCCGCATATCTTACAAACATGGTATTCGTTAAAATCATGATCAGTAGTCTGCGCACCATATGCATTTCCGCATACGGAGCAAACCGCACGCTGAGTACAGGTAGCCTCGCCGCCAGAACACTCCATTGTAACGGTCGTAGAATCTGTTGCGCATGAGCAGGTCTTGCTGTGCGACGTTCCACTGCTATCTTGTTTGAAATCATCCGTAAAATGCGCTGAACCGATGTATTCAAAATATTTGAAATTTATGTAAGCGGTTGAAGGACAAGGATTTGTTTTCCATCCACTTGAGTTGTTATTGTTATCTGTTCTATACCAATAATAATCCGTTGCTGATTGTCCTGACCAGTTAAGTCCGCTAGCATTGCCAATTGGGCGGCTATCCGATGAAATTCTCACATGTACTTCATCAGAAAACGTATACTCGTTTCCACGCAATCCATAAGTTTGACTATTTTCAATATTAACAACACTCTTGCCAAGAACACTTACCGAATTACTTGCCGAAGTACCTGCCAAACACTCCCCTGTTGCATACACATATGCATTATCAATCACCAACGATCCACCATTTGCACAAATTGCCTGATAATTTGTCTGACATTTAACCGACAAATGAATGTTTGAGATTGTAATGCTGTTACCTGCATAAATTCCATATACAGATGAACCTGATGCAGTTTCCACATTTATCGTTCCCGCTCCATCTAAAACGAGATCCCCACCTGCATATATTCCATAGGCACTACCATTTTTCACTGTCAATGTCGCATTTTCAGCAACGTTAATCGTTAAATCTGTGGTTGATTCAATAATTTTCGCTCGTTCTCCCGCAACCGTCACATCACTTGTAATGTTTAACGTATGTGTGCTGGCAACATAATTCCATCCGTTTCCATTTTGATCTGTATCGCCCAAACTCAGCGAAGTCAACGTGGTGGCAGTATTATTTGGTGTCCCATTCCCACTTTCTTCATCTGCTGCATAGGTAGCTACCACTTCCTCTGCATTTGTCACATGGGTAGATGACCCCAACAGTACCACCGATGTCAGGAGGGCTACCCACCCCCCCAATTTTATTTTTTTCATAATTTCCCTCTCCTTTCCTTAGCCAAGCATATTGAAACATTTACACGTTTACAACAATATTTACATGATAATCAGATGCATGCGAGCACATGTTCCATGAAAATCCCGCGGAAGCTGCGTCCGTTCTCGGCATATGTGCTTATATGCCACGAACTACACAGTGAATATGCTCCACAGCCAACAAGTAACGCAGGTCTATCGGATGAGATTACGGCAGATTCCGTCAGTTGCGACTTTTGTCCGGCGAAGTGCGAGCGCGTAAATTAAGTCATAAACCTATGGCAGATCATTGCGAGACACCGCCGGACAACGGAGCAATCTGTACGGGATACTGCTGTAATCTCATCCAGTCAGACCTTATCCATATTCTGCTTGCGGGAGCTGCGTCCGTTCTCAGTAGCCACGTCCGTTTCCGGCATGCAGAGACACAACGTATCAAATATATTTTAACAGAAGCCATTTCTCTTGTCAATAACTCTGCACTTACATGATTCCAAAAATGTGCACAAAAAGGCTGCCTGCGGATCACCGCAGGCAGCCCTACACAATCTCATATACAATTAAAACTCATTTCCGGGGAATTTCGGAATACCATCAAAACCAACCTGCAGATCAGCATCGGTCGGGATATAATCCGTCATCTTGCCATCATGGAACTTCTCATAAGCCACCATATCAAAATAACCGGTTCCGGTCAGACCAAAGAGAATATTCTTGGCCTCTCCGGTCTCCTTGCACTTTAACGCCTCATCGATCGCCACACGGATCGCATGCGAACTCTCAGGTGCAGGCAGGATACCCTCAGATCTGGCAAAGAATTCAGCCGCTTCAAATACCGATGTCTGCTCCACAGCTCTGGCTTCCATATAACCATCATGATAGAGCTGTGACAGCGTCGAGCTCATGCCGTGGAAACGAAGTCCGCCTGCGTGGTTCGGTGAAGGGATGAAACCGCTTCCTAAGGTGTACATCTTGGCGAGCGGGCAGATCATACCGGTATCGCAGAAATCATATGCGAACTTACCGCGTGTAAAGCTCGGGCAAGATGCAGGCTCTACGGCGATAAACTGATAATCCTTCTCTCCGCGCAGCTTCTCGCCCATAAACGGAGCGATCAGTCCGCCGAGGTTCGATCCGCCACCGGCACAGCCGATGATGACATCCGGTGTCACATTGTATTTGTCAAGTGCAGCCTTCGCTTCGAGACCGATGACTGACTGATGCAGCAGTACCTGGTTTAACACGCTGCCGAGTACATAACGATAGCCTTCATTGTGGGTAGCGACTTCCACAGCCTCTGAGATCGCACATCCGAGCGATCCGGTCGTACCGGGATGCGCTGCGAGGATCTTGCGTCCGACCTCGGTATCCATCGAAGGAGACGGTGTCACATTTGCGCCGTAGGTACGCATCACTTCCCGGCGGAACGGCTTCTGCTCATAAGATACCTTTACCATAAATACTTTACAGTCCAGACCTAAGTATGCACATGCCATGGACAGCGCCGTGCCCCACTGGCCTGCTCCGGTCTCTGTCGTCACACCCTTCAAGCCCTGCTTCTTCGCATAATATGCCTGCGCGATCGCTGAATTGAGCTTGTGACTTCCGCTCGTATTGTTACCCTCGAATTTGTAGTAGATGTGCGCCGGCGTATCCAGTGCTTTTTCCAGGCAGTAAGCCCGGACTAACGGTGCCGGACGATACATTTTATAGAAATCACGGATCTCCTGCGGGATCTCGATAAACGGTGTCGTGTCATCGAGTTCCTGCTCTACTAACTCTTTACAGAAAATCGGTGCGAGTTCCTCTGCGGTGAGCGGCTCATGCGTTCCGGGATTTAATAACGGTGCGGGTTTATTGGTCATATCAGCACGAAGGTTATACCATGCCTTGGGAATCTCGTCTTCTGAAAGATAAATTTTGTAAGGGATCTCGTTGCTCATAGTGTGTTCCTCCTGAATTATTTTTTATTTTGCGGCTGCTATGTATGATATATATCGGGCAGCTCTATCAAGTTTTTCTTATTATCTCACTTGAAAAGTGTATTGTCTAATAGTAAAATACAAATATACCATAAGTAAAACTTATAGCTCGATTTTTCAAAAAGGATGGATGCTGATATGAACCTGAATCAATTGGAATATTTTGTGAGTGCCGCGGAGAATCTGAATTTTACAAAAGCCGCAAAGGAATGTTTTATCTCGCAGACTGCGATCACCCAGCAGATGCAGTCACTGGAAAAAGCACTGGGTGTCAGTCTGTTTACCAGAGAAAAGCACCGTATCACACTGACGGCAGCCGGGCAGGTATACCTGAAGGAAGCGAAGGTCATTCTCCGGCGCAGCGATGAGGCGATCCGTCTGGCACGCATGGCATCCCTGGGTACAGACGGCGAACTGACGATCGGTTTTATCAGTGGTTTCGGGCAGAGCGACTGCTATGAGATGCTGCGCGGATTTCACGATGCATTTCCAAATATCAAGCTGAAATTTGTGCGAAATACGATGAGTGGCCTGATCGAACTGATCCAGAGAAATGAATGTGATGTGGTGTTTTCCGTCCAGCCACACCAAAGAGATTACGCGGACATGAACCACCGCTACATCCGCAGCTATCCGCTGTTTGTGGCGATGTCGAGCAACCATCCGTTAGCGGAAAAACAGGAACTCGTATGCCGTGAACTGTCAGAAGAAGCCTTTATCATCATGCAGCCTGCCGCCAGATCCAGAGACGAGATGGAAGAAATGCTGTGGGTATATGAGCGGGGTGGATTTTTACCACAGGTCGTTGCCGTGGAGAAGGAACCGGAGACCATTCTGTTGATGGTATCGCTGGAGATGGGCATCAGCCTGCTGCCGGAATATATCGTCCGACCTTACTCCAAAAACGAGGAGCTGGCGATCGTTCCGGTCATGAAAAAAGACGGATCTGCGGAGACCTTAAACTTTGAAATGATCTGGTCCAAGGTCAATGCAAATCCGTCTGTTGATAAAATGCTGGAATGGTGGAATGAACAGTAGGTTCAGACGCCTGTTATTTAGCGTCCGGACAATCTACGATCACGCCGTCCTCATCCCAGAGGTCATGCCAGTCGTTTGCACCTTCCCAGAGGAATACCTGTCCTTTTACGAGACGGTTGTTCTTCTCTAAGGTAGCGATCTTTGCCATCTCCTCATCGGTCAGCGGATCGCCGTCACAGGTGCTGTTGATGTTGCTCTCGTACTCCATCTCATGTACGGAGAAAGGAATCGGGATCTGTCCACGCTGTACAGCCCACTTTAATGAGATCACTGCCGGATGACAGTTGTGAGCCTTAGCGATCTCCTGCATCTCGGGTGTCTGCATATCTGCGATATCCTCAGGCATCATATCACGCTCAGGTCTCTGAGGTGAGCCAAGCGGCATAAAGCCTACCGGCTGGATGTCATGAGCTACCAGATAATCAAACAGCTCCTGCTGCTGGAAGCAGGGATGCAGCTCCAGCTCGCACATTGCAGGTTTGATACGGCACAGAGGAAGCACTGCCTCTAACTTCGGGATCGTCATGTTGGACATACCGATCTCTTTGACCAGACCCATATCTACCAGACGCTCCATCTGTCTCCATGTCGTCATGAAACGCTCTACAGAGAACGGCTTTGCATTCGGATTTCTGGAATCTACATCACATCCGGGTGCATGATAGTTCGGGAAAGGCCAGTGAACAAAATACATGTCCACGTAGTCTAACTGTAAGTCTTTTAAGCTCTTTGCGAGTGCGATGAGTACATCGCCCTGTCCGTGCATATCATTCCATACTTTGGTCATGATGTAGAGATCTTCTCTCTTGCACAGACCGTCTGCGAATGCGCGCTTGAATACCTCGCCGATCTGATCCTCGTTGCCGTAGCAGGCAGCGCAGTCAAACATACGGTAACCTGCTTTGATGGCACCATATACTGCATTGCTCACCTGATCGGGAGTAAAACGGTCAGATCCGAAAGTACCCATACCCATGCAGGGCACTTCTTTTCCATTCGCCAGTCTGATCTTCGGCACATTGGCCGGATTCACTGCTGTCATAGTAAAGTCCTCCTTTTTTCACTTATTATCTAAGCTTTTTAATTTCTATTTTATCGAAAAGAGCCTTCATATCTTCTGTCTCGAAGTATCCGGTCTCCTCCCGCATAGCACTTGCTGCTGAGGTCGCTGATGCAAATCTCAGTGCCTCCTCCGGGGTCATTCCCCGCTCAAAACTGATCGCAAAGCCTGCTGTCATGCAGTCTCCGCAGCCTACGGTGTTGACTGCATCGATCTTCGGCACGATTGCCTGATAGACGCCCTCATCGACAAACATGAGTGAGCCGTCTGCGCCGAGTGAGATCACAACGCGCTCGATACCGCTCTGCTGCAGTTCGATACCTGCCTCGATCAGCGCCTCTCTGTCTAAGATCTGCTTGCCGGTCAGCAGACGGATCTCATCGATATTCGGCTTGATCATGTTGGGCTTTGCCTTTACGACTTCCTCTAAGAGCGCTCCGCTCGTATCTACGATGATCTTTTTGCCTGCTGCCTTTGCCATCTCCACGAGCTTCGGATACATGTCTGTTCCGATGCCCTTGGGCACGCTGCCTGACATGGCTACGACGTCACATTTTGTGAGCAGCTGGTCAAATTTGAGATAAAATGCACGCTGCTCCTCCTCGCTCACAACCACACCCGGCTCTAAGAACTCGGTCTGTGTCTTGTTCACGGTATCATATATATTGATGCAGGAACGGCTCTCGCCTTTTACCTGTATAAAATCGGTCGCTACACCCTGCGCTTCTACTGCCTCTATGATATAGGCTCCGGCATGTCCGCCTGCGAATCCGGTCGCTAACACCTGCGCTCCGGCGATCGTCGCTGTCTTGGACACGTTCAGTCCCTTGCCGCCTGCCACATAGGCACATTCCTTGACACGGTTGACTTCACCGACCTGATAATTTTCTACTACATACCGCTTGTCGATCGCGGCATTGAGTGTCACTGTCAGTATCATATGCTATGCCTCGCTATCGATTAAGATCTTGCCCTTTACGGTTCCGGGAACAAGGTATTTTGCAAATGCGGTATCGATCTTGCTCAATCCGATCTTCTCAAAGATGAATGAATCGTCGAATTTGAGTTCACCGGTGCCGAAGTAATGAGCGACCAGATCCCACTCATGTCCGGGGAACGGTGCTGAATAACTCATCCATGAACCGGTCAGTTTGAACTCCTTGCGGTTCATCTGCTCCCACTCGCTGACACCGAAGGATAATTCCTTGGTCGGTGTTCCGATGAAGCATACCTCTGCCTTATTGGCTGCGAGCTTGAATGCCATCTTCATGGTGATGACGTTTCCGGCGGTCTCGAATACATAATCGAATCCCTTGCCGTCTGTCATAGCCATTGCCTCATCCATGAAGTTCTCTTTTAACGTATTGATTCCTGCTGTTGCTCCGAGACGCATACCGAGCTCGAGACGCTCATCCACGATATCGAATACAACGACCTTCTTGGCTCCGAAGATCTTTGCCCACTGCATGGTCATCATACCGACGGTACCACCGCCGAGAATGGCTACGGTCTTGCCGCCCTTGTAATCGGTACGCTCGAGTCCGTGTAATGCGACGGTTGCGGGCTCGAAGAATGCACCCTTTTCAAAGCTGACGGAATCGTCGAACCTGACTGCGTTTAATTCCGGTACACATACATACTCGGCATAGCTTCCGAATGAATGGGAACCGATAAAATCATAGTGCTTGCACAGTGAATAGTTACCCTTCTGGCAATCCTCACATTTCATACAGGGAACGAGCGGAATACCTGCGACGCGGTCGCCGGGCTTTACTCTGGTGACACCCTCACCGACTTCCTCTACGGTTCCGGAGAACTCATGTCCGAGAACGATCGGTGTGAAGTGTGTGGTTCCCTCATTGACACGCGGCAGATCTGATCCGCAGATACCGGTATATTTTACCTTGATCAGTACCTGTCCGGCTGCCGGAACGGGTTTCTCAATATCCTCGTAACGAATGTCCTTTACGCCATGTACGACGCCTGCTTTCATTTTCATTGTATGTAGCCTTCTTTCCTTAGAATTTAATATTTTTTGTTAAAGATCGGTGTCATTGCTTCTGACAGATCCAGATACATCTGCATATATTTCTGATACTGTTCGTGTGCTGCCGGATCCGGCTCCTGTACACGTGTGATCACGATCGTCTCATCGATTGCCTCTTCAAATCCGGCATAGACACCGACACCTACACCTGCGAGGATCGCTGCGCCGAGTGTCGTCGCTGTATCAGAGGTCGGTACCTTGATCGTCTTGCCGGTCACATCTGCCTTGATCTGTGTCCAGAGACGGCTGTTGCTCGCTCCACCCATCGCGATGAGTTCTTCGACCTCGGCGCCTGCCTCTGCAGCCACACGTAAGTTATGCTCGAGCGAATATGCCACACCCTCGAGTGTCGCGCGTACCATATGTCCCTTGGTCTTATCAAAACCGAGTCCGTAATAGACGCCCTTGGCATCGGGATTCCAGATCGGTGAGCGCTCGCCTGCCATATACGGAAGGAAGATCACTCCGTCACTGCCGGCTGCGATGGGCTCTGCCAGTGCGGTCAGCCCGTCAAATGAGCTGTCTGCCCCGAATTCCTGCTTGAACCAGCGCAGTGTTCCGCCGCCTCCGACGGTACCGCCCTGTAACAGCCACATGCCCGGTACGACATGCGGGCTCAAGATCAGCTTGGGGTGTGCCAGTGCGTGATCGACACAGATGCTCATGCCTCCGGCCTGTCCCCCCTGCTCCTGCGTCTGACCCGGCAGATAGACTCCTGCGCCGAGTGTGCCGCATGCAGCATCAAGACCTCCGGCTACGACCGGTGTGCCCTCTGCGAGTCCGGTCAGTGCAGCCGCCTGTGCTGTCACTTTTCCTACGATATCATGACATTCATACAGCTCGGGGATCTGATCTGCCGATAATCCCAGTTCCTTTGCCAGATCCGCATCTACCGTACAATCATCCATCTTAAAGAAATGTACGCCATAACCCTGTGAGAGATCCATGCTCATCACGCCAGTCAGCTTTAATGCGATGTAGCTGTTGCTCTGCATGAATTTGTATGTCTTCTTGTATATATCCGGTGCCTGCTCCTTGAACCAGAGCATCTTCGGTGTCGTATAGCTCGGAAGGAAATCATTGCCTGCTACCGAGAAGATCCGCTCGAATCCGACGTCTGCCTTGACTCTGTCGCAGATATCTCTTGCACGCGTATCCATCCAGATCGGTGTACGTGCCAGTGCATTGCCTTCCCGATCTACAGGGATGGCTGACCAGCTCTGTCCGTCAATTCCGATACCTGCAATGTCTGCCGGTGCGATACCGCTCTTAGCCAATACATCTTTGATTCCATCGCAGATCGCATGCCACCATTCGTCTGCATCCTGCTCGACCCAGCCGGGGTTCGGATAATAGAGCTGATATGGCTGGTTGGACTGTGCCACCACTGCTCCGCTCTTTTCAAATATCGCTACCTTACAGGCACTGGTACCGATATCAATTCCTAATAAATATGCTCCCACTGTTCTTCTCCTAATCTATTCTCTATTATTAAGATTCTAATTGTCTGACCGATTTTCCGACCATGACCTCTGTCTGCAGATAGAGTTCCTGCGGATCTTCTTCCTGCGACTGTGGCTGTTCCAGACGCCGCAGCATCGTCTCAGCCGCCTGTCTGGCGATCGCCTCCGTCGGCTGTGTGATGATCGTCAGTGTCGGATGTAGTGCTCTGGCAAATTCCCGGTTGTCAAATCCGATGACCGACATCTGATCCGGGATACTGATGCCACGCTCATTGAGCACGATCATCGTCCCCATCGTCATCTCGTAGTTTGCCGCAAACAGTGCTGTGACTTCGGGATGCTCATCCAGCAGATGCTCCACACCTGCCACGGCTCCGCGGATCGTATAGTCACTGTGTACGACCAGCCCCGGATC
>JBNMHW010000070.1:0-16550 GCA_050872965.1 bacterium
AATATGGCGAGATGGCTCAACTGGCTAGAGCGTCCGGTTCATACCCGGGAGGTTGAGAGTTCAAGTCTCTCTCTCGCTACTACATCAAGGAGAACAGTTTGCTGTTCTCCTTTTTTGTTGTCGAAGCCAGCAACAGTTGTGGCAGCATTCTAGCAACATTTTACCCGGACGCAGCTCCCGCAAGCAGTCTGTTTTGCTTTCGTTGCACGGGGCATTCCGATGAGCCTTTTAAAATCTGACTCGTGTTCAGCAAAGGCTTCCACGAGTCATAAGTCTCATCTCCATCGTGCAAAGGCAGCAAAATCAGACATGACTTGCTCGCGCTGCTGTTCTGCGAAAAACGAATGCGCTCATGCGCACAATCATCACATACAAATTGTAACAGGCTGCTCAGCCGCCATCATGTAAATTGGGTTGCCAGCCTACGATTACATCAACTCTCATCAGTTGCGACGTTTGTCCGGCGAAGTGCAAGCGAAGCGATGACGATACTCATGTCATAACCGGAAGCTGCAGGCTATGTGTGCGAGGGAACCGAAGGACACATCGAGCCCAAGCTGAAGAAACAGCGAGGCACCGTCCGGACAACCGGAGCAACCTGATGAGATGCTGATGTAAGCGTAGGCGGCAACCCCTGATACCATTTAGCCAATTACACTACACATCTGCTTGCGGGAGCTGCGTCCTCATAATCAGAATACCTACCGTCTAGGCAACTCACAGGAAGCGATACAGCACCTGATTGCTGACATCCCGCCCATAAGGCGTGAACCGGTATCCGCCTCCGGTGTCTTCTAAGAGCTGCTGCGACACGAGCTGCGCGAGCACATCACCGTACACCTGCTCGGCACGCATACCGAAGCGCCGCACAAATTCCGCTTTTTCCACGCCCCGCGTCATGCGAAGCCCCAGATAGAAAAACTCTGCCATCCGATCTTCCTTCGACAATCTCTGTTCCTCATAGCGTGAGAAATCCCCCTCCAGATATGCGCCCAGATCCGACGTATTGCTGTATCTGATGCCGTCGATATAGGAGGCGGCTCCAAGCCCCAGCCCCAGATACGGCTCCCCCGTCCAGTATCCGATATTGTGGCGGCACTCGTATCCTTTTTTTGCATAATTCGAGATCTCGTAGCGCTCATAACCGTGCGCAGCGAGCAGCTCACCGGTCAGCTCATACATCGCACGCTCGCTCTCCTCATCCGGCAGCAGATGCGGCTGCTCTCCCGCATCACGAAGCCTCTCATCTTCACGGTACTGTTCATAAAACGGTGTACCCTCCTCAATGATCAGACTGTACGCCGAGATATGCTGCGGATGCAGCGCCAGCACCTGCTGAAGTGTCTTCTCATAAGAGTGGATCGTCTGCCCCGGCAATGCACTCATCAGATCGACATTCACATTGCGGATGCCTGCCTCACGCACGAGCTCGTAGCTGCGCAGAAAATCATCATAGGTATGGATCCGCCCGAGCAGACGCAGTTCCTGTTCACACGCAGACTGCAGTCCAAAGCTCACGCGGTTCACGCCTCCCTCTGCCAGCGCACGCGCTTTGCCCGGCGTTACCGTGCCCGGATTCGCCTCTACTGTAAATTCCACATTTTCTGCAAGTGCATAATTTTTTCGTATGGCTGCAAGCAGTTTTTCGAGCTGCTCCGGATGCAGAATCGTAGGTGTCCCGCCCCCCATAAACACGGTATCGATCTGCGTATGTTGAAAAAGAGCAGCCTGCAAGGCAAGCTGCTCCTGTAAACGCTCCATATAGCGCGCAATCGTCTCCTGATCCGCCGGTGCGGACAGGAAATCACAATATGCACATTTTCTGATACAAAACGGAATATGGATATATAATTCCATGTCTGTTCTATCCTTTTTTATAATTATTTGCCTTCATCCAGCTTGAGGACACTCATGAATGCTTCCTGCGGGATCTCTACGTTGCCGACCTGACGCATACGCTTCTTTCCTTCTTTCTGCTTCTCGAGCAGCTTTTTCTTTCGGGAAATATCGCCGCCGTAACACTTCGCCAAAACATCTTTTCGCACTGCCTTGACAGTCTCTCTGGCAATGATCTTGCTGCCGACTGCCGCCTGGATCGGGATCTCGAATAAATGTCTGGGGATCTCATCCTTCAGACGCTCACACATTCTCCGTCCACGCTCATAAGCCGTACCCGCAAATACGATAAATGACAGCGCATCCACCGGCTCACGGTTGATCAGGATATCCAGCTTCACCAGTTCAGAGCGCACATAGCCCTTCATCTCATAATCAAAAGAAGCATATCCTCTCGAACGCGATTTTAACGCATCGAAGAAATCGTAGATGATCTCATTCAACGGCAGCTCATATTTGAGCAGCGCACGTGTCTCCTCGATATACTCCATGCTCAGATACACACCTCTGCGCTCCTGACACAGATCCATGATCGAACCGATGAACTCACTCGTCACCATGATCTCCGCTGTCACGAACGGCTCCTCCATATACTCGATCTCCGAAGGATCGGGCAGATTGGACGGATTCGTCAGATCGATGACCGTTCCGTCTGTCTTGTGCACTTTATAGATAACACCCGGTGCAGTCGTCACCAGATCCAGATTGTACTCTCTCTCCAGGCGCTCCTGAATAATCTCCAAATGCAAAAGTCCCAAAAATCCACATCGGAAACCAAATCCCAGTGCAACCGAGGTCTCCGGCTCAAACTGTAGCGAAGCATCATTGAGCTGCAATTTTTCCAACGCATCCCTAAGATCCGGGTATTTTGCGCTGTCTGCCGGGTACAATCCGCAGTAGACCATCGGATTGACCTTCTTGTATCCGGGCAGCGGCTCTGCGCACGGACGGTTGGCATCCGTGACCGTATCTCCCACACGGGTATCCTTGACATTTTTTAAAGAGGCGGTGATGTATCCTACCATTCCGGCACTCAGTTCCTCACACGGAATAAACTGTCCGGCGCCAAAATAACCGACCTCTACGACATCCGCTTTTGCTCCGGTCGCCATCATCTGCATCGTCATTCCCGGACGGATCGTGCCCTCCTTGATCCGGCAGAATACGATCACGCCCTTATATGCATCATACAACGAGTCAAAGATCAGCGCCTGCAGCGGGGCTGACGGATCTCCGGTCGGTGCGGGCAGCTTGTGCACGATCGCCTCTAATACCTGTTCGATATTCTCTCCGGTCTTGGCAGAGATACGCGGCGCATCCTGTGCCTCGATGCCGATCACATCCTCGATCTCCTGTACGACCTCCTCCGGTCTCGCACTCGGCAGATCGATCTTATTGATAACCGGAAATACCTCCAGGTCATGATCGAGTGCCAGATAGACATTCGCCAGTGTCTGTGCCTCAATACCCTGTGCCGCATCTACGACGAGAATCGCTCCGTCGCAGGCCGCCAGTGAACGAGATACCTCATAGGTAAAATCCACATGTCCCGGCGTATCGATCAGGTTGAAAATGTACTCTTCTCCATCCTGCGCTTTGTAGATGATACGCACCGCCTGTGACTTGATCGTGATCCCGCGCTCACGCTCCAGATCCATGTTATCAAGCACCTGGTTTTGCATCTCACGGCTCGTGAGCAGACCTGTTTTTTCTATAATACGGTCTGCCAGCGTCGATTTTCCGTGATCGATATGCGCTACAATACAAAAATTACGAATTTTACTCTGATCTATCATTTATTAGTGATTCCTCCATCTTTCGGGATCCGCAGTCCCCATCCGTTTGCATTCGTCATGACACGCCAGCTCATCTCGTTGGCACATTTGACTTTTCCATCCGCAGGATCTGCGATCAAAATATCTGCCGGTGTCAGTTTATCGCGCGTCACGCCCTCGCGCACACCGATCGCTGTCACAGAATGACCCACCACACGGATCATAACCGGTATGCCCTGATTCAGATAATCCGATACGACCTGGCATTGTTTTTTCACCGAATAGGACTTGCTTCCGCTCAAAACGACCGAATTCGTCCATGTCGCCCCGACTCCCGGGATCCATCCCTCGTCATTCGGACTAAATGGCTTGTCCCGATAAATCGATGCCAGCATCGCATCCGCAGTCGCAGTACATCCGACATTTTTGCCGCTGCTGCCGACAAATCGGTCATAGTCATACTGACAGTACAGATAATCTGTCTTGAAATTCTTCAACACCAGAAATCCGGTATAGTCATTCTGCTGATAATCGCTGTTCTTATTTCCCGTATAGCTTACGAGCAGAGCTGCCGCCTCTGCCAGTTGTTTCGGCTGTGTCTCCGTGGTCAGTGTCTGCTTCTTCCAATGCGCATAGAGCGTCTGATCTCCCGTTCCTTTGAAGACAGATGCAGCTTTTACTCTGGTTCCACCCTGTTTTTTCGTGTACCAGCCCAGAAACTTATAGCCGTCACGACTGGTCTTAGGCAATGTCCCATAGGTATCCCCACTCTTTAACGTCAGCGTCGTCTTGATCTTCGTGCCGCTGTTGGCATGAAAGCTCACCGTATAGTATGCCTCATTTTGTGCCTCCTGCGCGTCTGTGCGCTCATCTGCACTGCCATCCTGCTCCGTAATCTGAGCCGGATCCGCCGTCTGTGCGGTCTCTACCGCCCGTATCTGCATCGGTGTACACAGCAATGCCACCGCCAATGTTCCCGCCAATATCCGTTTATGTATCATTTTTCCCATAGACCCCTCTTGTATCCATGCATTCCCATCACATTGTTATTTTTCTGATGGAACCCGCTCAGATCTGCACGCAGGCTCCAAATAACCATCAAATTATACCACAAAATGCTTGTCCTGTCGATGATTTTTCTCTGTAGTTGAATTGTACAAAAATTCATGCTTTACACAAAAAATGATTTATGATAATATTTCGGTTAGCAAAAACTAACTTCGGTAAGAAGTGTCATTAAGTAAGTATCGAAAGGAGTGATCCCTATGCCACTGAATCTGGCAGAAATCGGAAAAACATATATGATCCACCACATCGGAGGACTTGAAAAACACAAGCATCACTTAGAAAGCATCGGCTTTGTACAGGGCATGCAGGTTCAGCTATTGTCCAAGCTGCATGGCTATTTTATTGTGCGGATCAATGATACAAAGGTCGGCATCGAAAGAAGTCTGGCGCAAAAAGTGATCTTGCAGGACGAGGTATGACAGGAGAAGGAATGATCTATGGAAAAGAATAAAAAAATGCTGTTATTTTGTGCCTTTCAGATAGGTATTTATCTGCTGTTTTTAGGGTTTTTACTCATCTACCTGAAGGTACACCGCTCGCAGATCCAGAGCAGTGCCCTGATGCTGCTGTGGATCACAATGATCTTTCTGGTACTCGTCGGATGCGCGATCACGCTCGCGATCGTTGATTATATGCGCGGCATGGTCAACTATGCCTCTGTAGATGTCGTCGGCGTACATAATAAGAAGGCTTTGGAAAAGAAGCTGCAGGAACTGCAGGAAAAAGACGACACTTTTGACCTCGGTATCATGATGTTCGACCTGAATAATCTGAAAAAAGTAAATGACAACTACGGTCACGAGGAGGGCGATCTTTTTATCCAGACCTTCGCCTCCTATCTGGCTCGTATTCTGACAGAAAACAGCTTTCTGGCCCGCTATGGCGGTGATGAATTTGTCATCGTGGAAGAACACACGACACTCCAGCAGCTCGACCAGATGAATCACAAGCTCCAGGAATACATGGACGAATACAACGTCTCAGCCACGCACAAGATCAGCTATGCCGTTGGCTATGAGGTGAGCTACCGGAACCACTATTATCTCGTGCCGGATCTGATGAAGATCGCCGATGAAAAAATGTACGAGGATAAACGTTATAAGAAACGGAATCAGGCGCAAAATCTGTCCGATACGGATCGCACACCGTTCTTTTATCCATCCAATACCACTCCCAGCATCTCCGCCAAGAGCCTCGCAGAAAAGATCTATACCACGATCACCAATAACGAGCACGGATCCTATGTGTTTCTCATGACGGATATCAAGGATTTTCACCTGATCAACGATTACTGGGGATACGATGTCGGCAACCAGATTCTGGATACGGTATTAAAAAGCATCACGAATTGTCCGGAAGTGAATTTTGCCAAACGATTCCACTCGGATGTCTTTGTCGTTCTGGCAGATGCCGGGAAGCTCAGCAAGCAGGCATTTGAGGATCTGATCAAACAGTACAACCACCAGATTGAGCAGCAGATCCTCGATAAATTCTCTGTCAGCTATTTTATGCTGCGGACAGGAATTTACTTCATTGATGACCCTTCGGCAAATCTGGAGGAGATCATCTCCCGGACAAATACCGCCCGCCGCATGGCAAGGGACAAGGTCAGCGGGATCGTGACCTACGGAGATCAGATCCGACAGTTGGAACAGCACCGCGCCGATATTCTCAATTCCTTTCAGCATGCGCTGGACACCGATGAAATCTGCATCTATTTTCAACCGAAAATCGGTGGAAAAAGTGAAAAAATCGAGAGCGCGGAAGTTCTCGTCCGCTGGCAGCGTGACGACGGAACTGTGTGGGCACCGGATCAGTTTCTGCCGATCCTCGAAGAAACAGGCGAGATCATCGAGCTGGACTACTTTGTCTACAAAAAGGCTTTTATCTGGCTGAACGAACGCCAGACAAAGCAGTTGCCGCTCGTACCGATCTCACTCAATGTCTCTCCGGTTCATTTTTACAATCTGAGAGCTTTTGAAGAAAAATTGCACGAACTCACGGAAACGTATCATCCCGATCCCTCACTTCTGGTGTTTGAGATCACGGAAAGCGCCTATATCCATAACATCGATGCCGTCAACCATATGATTGAGAAATGCCATGCCGCCGGAATCCGCATCTCCATGGACGATTTTGGCTCCGGCTATTCTTCCCTGAATACGCTAAAGGATATCCTCTTTGATGAGATCAAGATGGACAAACACTTCCTCGAAGAAGGGCTGACGACCAACAGCAAGATCGTGATCGAAGAGATCTTCCATCTGCTCAAACGCGCCAAGCACTCCATCGTGTGTGAAGGTATCGAAACCAAGGAGGTCGCTGATTTTCTCATCGCCGCCGGATGTGATGAGCTGCAGGGCTACTACTATTACCGCCCGATGGATCAGCCGTCATTTGAACAGTTGCTGGAACGGGTATCTATGGTATAATGGGTAAAAGACTTACTTTGAGGAGGAACAATGGGATGTATCAGGCAAAAGAAACAAGATATGATGAGATGACCTACAACCGCTGCGGAAACAGTGGTCTGAAGCTGCCGGAAGTATCGCTCGGATTCTGGCATAATTTTGGGGACACCGGCGTCTACGAGAACATGCGCGAGATGGTGTTCACCGCATTTGACAACGGCATCACACATTTTGATCTGGCGAACAACTATGGGCCGGCATACGGCAGCGCCGAGGCGAATCTGGGAAAACTGCTGAAAGAAAATTTTACCGCCTACCGTGACGAATTGATCATCAGCACGAAAGCGGGCTATGATATGTGGAAAGGTCCCTACGGCAACTGGGGCAGCCGCAAATATCTGCTCGCCAGTCTCGATCAGAGCCTACAGCGCATGGGGCTGGATTATGTAGATATCTTCTATCATCACCGCATGGATCCGGACACCCCGCTCGAAGAAACGATGGGCGCACTCGATCAGGCAGTAAAGAGCGGAAAAGCATTATATGCTGGCATATCCAACTATGACGGTGCAACGATGAAACGCGCCGCAGCCATTTTACGTGATCTGCACTGTCCGTTTATCATCAACCAGAACCGCTATTCGATATTCGACCGCACGATTGAGGCAAATGGTCTGAAACAGGCAGCGCAGGAAGAGGGCAAAGGGATCATCGCTTTCAGTCCTCTGGCTCAGGGCATGCTGACCGACCGCTATCTGAATGGTATCCCGGCTGACAGCCGCGTCAACACCGATGGCCGTTTTCTGAAAAAAGACCAGCTCACCGATCAGAAGATTGCCCAGATCCATGCACTCAACGAGATCGCCGGACAACGCGGAGAGACGCTGGCTCAGATGGCACTCAAATGGGTCATCAAGGACGATGTCGTAACGAGTGTGCTGATCGGTGCATCCAAACCCACACAGATTCTTGATAATATCAAGGTGATACACAGCACCGGTTTTTCAGAGGAAGAACTGGCACGGATTGATGAGATCTGTAAATAAAAATGTATGAAGAAACAGAGTCAGCCGTTCGACTGACTCTGTTCTTATTTCCTGTTATGAAGTGGCATATTCCTTATATCTGCGAAAAAAAGTAGAAAGACTGATCCCCAGCATATGCTTGTAAAATGCTCTCTGAACCTCTGAAATAAGTGGTGTCTCATTGATTAATTTTTCAACTTCATTCATGTCTAATTTTGAAATTACATATTGCAAAGCATCATTACATTCACTGAACCGAAGACTATTTATCACCTCAAAATAAGAACTTTTTTCCCCATTCAGTTTTACCTGTGATGTAGGGAACTTATATATTCTTCTATCGGTCTCTTCTTCGGATTCCATAATTTTCTGCATTTCTTCCTCATCTGCCAAATTAGGAAACAAGCATGAACCATTGTCAAATACCGGAGCCAATGTATAGCAATTATTTTCTTTTATAAAACCCCAATTTGCTCCATGGCGGTCAAAATTGCCAAGCAGCGCATCCATGATATATGATTATTTCGCTTTCCAAATGCAGTCCGCTTTTGGAATTTCAGCATATAATCTTCTCCGTCAATGGAAATTCCCTCTTTTGACATCAATTGCCTGATTTTCTACATTTACTTGAGGTATTCTTTCGGGTCAATTCCCTTTACTCTTTAAAGGATACAGGAAACTCCTTCCATACTAAAACTCCAAACTATCCTCATTGAGCAGAAAATATTTCATGCCCATAATCACAAATCCTTCCTCATTTCTCCAAGGCTTTTTTGTTCCATTTACTATAACAATCTTCTTAAATGAATCCGGAATATTTCGGAGTGAATTAAGTTCCTGTGTTTGCTTTTCCTCAGAAGTAATATCATAAGCCACCTGAATGTAATATCTCTGACTGCCCTGGTTCACTACAAAATCAACCTCTAGCTGCTTATGAACCCTCTTTCCTTCACTATTCTTTACAAATACATCTACAATACCAACATCCACATTGTAACCACGCACAAGCAACTCATTATAAACAATGTTCTCCATAATATGCGTAGGCTCCTGCTGTCTGAAGTTCAGTCTGGCATTTCTAAGTCCAACATCTGAAAAATAATATTTCAGATTTGCACCCACATATTTTCTACCTTTAATATCATACCGGTTCGCTTTAGAAATCAAAAATGCCTCTGCCAAATAATCAATATGGTTAGATATGGTTTTATTACTATAATTGATACCTCGTTCACTTTTAAAGGTATTTGATATTTTGGTTGGATTTGTAGGGGTGCCTATGGCAGAAGCAAGAATATCCACCAAAGTTCCAATCTCATCAACATTTTGAATTCTGTTTCGCTCTACCACATCCTTGATATAAACATTGGCAAAAATATTTTTAAGATACTCCGCCTTCTGGCGTTCTACAGAAAATTGTGCCACTTGTGGTAAACCACCGTATATCATATATTCTTCCCAAGCATCATCATAATCTCCATCATAAGCCGCATAGAACTCTGCAAAAGACAACGGATAAATTCTTATCTCATCTCCTCTGCCTCTAAATTCAGTTACAATGTCACTAGATAAAAATTTAGAATTACTTCCGGTTACATACACATCAATGTTACTGATACGAAGCAAACTGTTCAGCACTTCCTCAAATCGTGGCATAAACTGTACTTCGTCCAAAAGCAGATAATACTTCTGTTCATCTCTCATTGCGTCTTTAATATGCTGATAACACTTCTTTGGATCTCTCAGCTCCTCGTTTTCAATACCATCTAAAGCAATCTCAATGATATGGTCATTATCTACACCACTCTCCAATAAATATTTCTTAAACAACACAAATAACAGAAATGATTTCCCGCATCTCCTGATTCCTGTGATAATCTTAATCATTCCGTTATCTTTTCTTAGCTTTAACTGTTCAAGGTATGAATCTCTCTTAATCTCCATAATATTGATCCTTGTTTTTGTGCATTGCACGATTTTTGGTAATGTCATTTTACCACTAAACTATTTTCACTTCAATAGCCCTTGCTATTTTTTGTGCATTTGTACTTTTTATGTAATTTACAATCTATATATTTAAAAAGGTAGGTACCGTGCATCAAAGACCCTGCCAAAAAAGACGGACAGAGACATACGTCAAAGTCCGTCTTTTTTCATATAAGCTATTCATTCATATTCGCAAGCTTCTTCGCCTGGTCGGCTGCGATGCACGCATCGATGATCTCCTGAATATCTCCGTTCATGATCTTGTCAAGCTTGTACAGCGTGAGATTGATCCGGTGATCGGTGACACGTCCCTGCGGGAAGTTGTAGGTGCGGATCTTCTCGGAGCGGTCTCCGGTTCCGATCTGGCTGCGGCGTGCCTCTGACTCCGCATCCTGCTTTTTCTGGAGCTCTAAGTCATACAATTTGGAACGCAGCAATGCAAATGCTTTTTCCTTATTCTGCAACTGTGATTTCTCGGTCTGGCTGTAAATCACGATTCCGGTCGGATAATGGGTCAGACGCACGGCGGAATCCGTCGTATTGACACACTGTCCACCGTTTCCGGATGCACGCATGACATCGATACGGATATCTTTCTCGTCGATCTGTACATCGACTTCCTCTGCCTCCGGCATAACCGCTACCGTACAGGTAGATGTCTGGATACGTCCCTGTGACTCGGTCTCGGGTACACGCTGTACACGGTGTACACCGGACTCATATTTTAATACGGAATAAGCGCCCGCTCCGGTCACCATGAAGTCTACAGACTTCATTCCGCCGATACCGGTCTCGTCTGCTTCAAGCGTCTCGACCTTCCAGCGACGGCTCTCTGCATAGTGCACATACATACGGTAGATCTCGGCAGCAAACAATGCGGCTTCCTCTCCGCCTGCGCCGGCACGGATCTCGACGATTACGTTCTTATCATCATTCGGATCCTTGGGCAGCAGCAGGATCTTCAGCTTTTCTTCAAGCTCTGCCACACTCGCCTTTGCCTCATTCAGCTCTTCCTTGGCGAGTTCCTTCATCTCCTCGTCGCTCTCCTCATCGAGCATAACGAGGGCGTCTTCGATCGCCTGCTTACTCTTTTTATATTCACGGAATGCCTCCACGATCGGTGCGAGGTCACTCTGCTCCTTCATCAGCTTGCGGAAACGGTTGGCATCATTTGCCACATCCGGCTCCGACAGCTCACTCATGATCTCTTCATATCGGACTAACAGATCCTCTAATTTATCAAACATGTCTTTTCTCCTTTTTATTCACGATTCGCAGGAAGATAACCTCTCACAACCCGGTCATTTCCTGCCAGATCCTTGATCACCAGCACACCTTCAAAACCGGCATCATGCATCAGCCCGCGCACTGCCTCTCCCTGATCGTAACCGATCTCAAAGAGCAGCCAGCCGTTTTCTTTCAGATATCCCGGTGCTTCACTCGTAATACTGCGGTAAAAATCAAGTCCGTCCACACCTCCGTCAAGCGCCTGCAACGGCTCAAACTGGCTCACTTCCGGCATCAGCTTTAAGATCTCCTCCTGCGCAATATAAGGTGGATTGGAAACGATCACATCGAACATACCGCTGATATTATCAAATAGATTGCTGCGCACCCACTCTGCGTCCAGCTCATGCAGTCTGGCATTTTCCTTTGCAACGAGCAGTGCCTGCTTGCTGATATCACTGCCGACACCCTGAACGGTCGGCGCATTTTTCAATATACTAAGCAATACGCAGCCGGAACCGGTACACAGATCCAGCACCTGCATATTCGGCTCCAATACCTTCAAGGTCTCCTCCACAAGCGTCTCTGTATCCTGTCTGGGGATCAGCACATTGGAATTGACATGAAAGGTCATTCCCATAAATTCCTGCTCTCCGGTGATATACTGCAAAGGCACATGTTCGGTGCGCTTTTCCAGTACACGCTCATATTCTGATAAAATTTCCGGCTCTACCTCATCTGCACTGTGCATAAAATAAAAACTGCGGTCAATGTGTGCTACCATCTCCAACAGCAGCCATGCATCTGTTTTTGCATCGGCGATCCCCGCTGCCTGCAGCAGCCGCTCGCCTTTTTGCTCTGCTTCTCTGTATGTCATCTGTCAGCCTCCTTCCGGATGTATCTGCGCCTCTACTCACGTATCTCCCGCACGTAAGTCTTCCAGTCAAATACCGCCTCCACAGAAGCGATGCCTACCTCAATCATATCATCATCCGGTTCACGCGTCGTCAGCTTCTGCAGCAGCATACCGGGTTTGCTGAGCAATCCGATCACTCTGCCCTCGCTGCGGCCGGCCAGACGGATCAGCTCATAGGAGATACCTGCGATGACCGGAATCAGCAGAATACGTACCAATACGCGCAGCAGTGGTGACTCTACACGTATAAATATGAACAGGATCACACTCACCATGATGACAAAAAACAAAAAGCTTGTCCCGCAGCGCTTATGCAGTCTCGAACTTTTTCTCACATTTTCCACATTCAGATCCATGCCGTGCTCAATACAGTTGATACACTTATGCTCCGCACCGTGATACATATACACTCGCTGGATATCCTTCATGAGCGAGATTCCCACAACATATGCCAAAAAGATCACTACTCGCAAAACGCCTTCAGTCACCGCGATCGCTGTATCCGACCAGCCAAGTCCGGCAAAGAGTGTAGACAGCCAATACGGCAGCAGCATAAAGATCGCAACTGCCAGTACGATCGACAGCACGATCGTACCGCCCATCATCACATGCTCCTGCTTTTCCTTTTTTGCCGCCTGACGCTCACTCAGTTCCTTTTGTTCCTCTTCCTCAAAGAAAGAAGAAGAAAACGACAGACTGCTCATTCCGAGTACGAGCGAATCCACAAAGCTGACGACACCCCGCACGAGCGGCCATCTCGTCACTGCTCCGTTTCCGAATATGCTTTTGTATTCTTTTTTTTCAACGACGATCTCACCGTCGCTCTTTCGGACAGCTACCGCATAAGTGTCCTTATTCTTCATCATGACACCTTCGAGTACGGCCTGTCCACCGATTCCTGAATATCTCATTCCGGTCTCCTGTGGTAGATAATAGAATGAAAAAAAGGTTGAAGCTGTAGCAACTTCAACCTTAGTTCCCATGTGATTATTTCATGCCGTATTTCTTGTTGAACTGCTCAATACGTCCGCGTGCCTGATTAGCCTTCTGCTGTCCTGTATAGAACGGATGGCACTTAGAACAAATCTCAACATGGATTTCCTTCTTTGTAGAACCTGTTACGAATGTGTTTCCACAGTTGCATGTAACGGTTGCCTCATAGTATTCGGGCTGGATCTCTGTCTGCATCTTTTTCACCTCACTACTCGAAATATTAATCAAAAAATAGTTACAAACTATCTATGTCCATATCTATGAATGAACGTTCTGTGTCTGTTGCATTCTCACAACAGCTTATTCATTGTAGCATAACGAATTATGTAATGCAAGCATTTTTACAAAAATTTCTTTCTGATCACCTGCTGCACGTATTCGTGGTTGTTTCTCGTATGCGCAAACATATTTAAGATCGTCTCTACGGCCTCATCGGTCTTCATTCCGTTGATCGCACGGCGCATGATCGTCACTGCCTCACGCTCCTCGCGGTCGAGCAGCAGATCCTCCCGTCTCGTACTTGATTTTGTGATGTCAAGTGCCGGGAATACCCTCTTTTCAGACAGCTTGCGGTCAAGGACCAGTTCCATATTACCGGTTCCCTTGAACTCCTCGTAGACCACGTCATCCATCTTGCTGCCGGTATCAACCAGCGCGGTCGCCAGTATCGTCAGACTGCCGCCCTCACGCATATTACGCGCCGCTCCGAAGAAACGCTTCGGCATATGAAGCGCTGCCGGATCCAGACCACCGGATAACGTACGTCCGCTCGGCGGTACGGTCAGATTATATGCACGCGCCAGTCTGGTAATGCTGTCCAATAAGATCATGACATCCTTGCCATGCTCCACCAGACGCTTTGCACGCTCTACGACCATCTCCGATACACGCTTATGGCGCTCCGGCTGCTCGTCGAACGTTGAATAGATGACCTCGACGTTGTCACCCTCGATCGCTTCCTTGATATCCGTCACTTCCTCGGGACGCTCATCAATGAGCAGGATGATCAGATGCATCTCCGGATTGTTATGCTTGACTGAACGTGCGACTTCCTTTAATAATGTCGTTTTTCCTGCCTTCGGCGGAGATACGATCATACCACGCTGTCCCTTACCGATCGGAGATACGAGATCCACGATACGCATGGCCAGCCCGCCGCGCTCTGTTTCGAGACGCAGCCGCTCATTCGGGAAGATTGGTGTCAGGTCTTCAAAATTTTTGCGTTTGGATGCCACTGACGGCGGATAGCCGTTGATCGTCGTGATATATAACAGTGCCGAAAACTTTTCTCCCTGTGTCTTAATTCTTGTATTTCCGCATACGATATCTCCGGTCTTCAAACGGAATCTGCGGATCTGTGACGGCGATACATAGACGTCATTCTCACCGGGCAGGTAGTTCGCGCAGCGGATAAATCCGTATCCCTCCGGCATAACCTCCAAAATACCGTTTGCCGTAATACCGCTGTCGAGACTGGCATTTGGCATCTCACCCTGCTCCGTGTTCTTATCGGTAGCTTTATCGTTAGCTTTCTCCGCAGCCTTGTCCGCATTTTTTTCCGTATGATCCGCTGCGGTCTGTTCTGTCTGCGTGTGATACTCTTTTTTTGATTTTTCTCTGGTCTGTGACGCTTCCTCTTCGCGCTTTCTGATCTGCTTCAGGCGCTGGTCTTCCGCTAACATGACCTCTACCACCTCAGCCTTTTTCAAACCCGAGATGCTTTTCAGCCCACGCGCCTTCGCCAGATCCTTGAGTGCTGCTACGCTGAGCGACTCGTATTTTTCTCGCATATTATCCATATCTGAAATCTCCTAAATACTATATCAATTGCCTACAATGGGGAAAACAATGATTTGAAAATAGATATTTGCTATTATACACCATTCTCCATAAAATAGGAAGTCCTATTTTTTAATTCCTCCGTTTTCCCGTTCCACTCGCGCTTGATTTAGCACCTGAGAAGTGTTATGATTTTCATATCGGCGCGCGATCCGTGCTGTTACATGCAGTCGCGCACCACAATGAATTCACAACATAAGGAGTAGGATCATGGATCAGAAAGAAAAAGCCATCCGGCTGCATAGAGAATGGAACGGAAAACTTGTAACTGTCTCAAAAGCTCCCGTCAAGGACCGTGAGGCACTGGCGATCGCCTATACACCCGGTGTCGCAGAGCCGTGTAAGATCATCGCGGAGCATCCCGAAGAAGTATACAACTACACGATCAAAGCCAACACGGTAGCGGTCGTATCCGACGGAAGCGCGGTACTCGGACTCGGAAATATCGGTGCCTACGCAGCCATGCCTGTCATGGAGGGAAAATGTGTCCTGTTCAAGGAATTTGGCGATGTAAACGCTGTACCGATCTGTCTGGATACACAGGACACCGAAGAGATCATTCAGACGGTAAAAAATATCGCCCCCTGCTTCGGCGGCATTAACTTAGAGGATATCTCCGCTCCCCGCTGTTTTGAGATCGAAGAACGGTTAAAAGAGATGCTGGATATTCCGGTCTTTCATGATGACCAGCACGGCACAGCCATCGTTGTTCTGGCAGGTATCATCAACGGTCTGCGCGTGACCGGCAAGAAAAAGGAAGACTGCAAAGTCGTTGTCAACGGTGCCGGATCTGCCGGTGTTGCGATCACCAAGCTCCTGCTGACCTATGGTTTCAAAAACGTTACCATGTGTGACAAGGAAGGTATCATCGGTCCCGATTATCCGAACCTGAACTGGATGCAGAAAGAGATGACCAAGGTGACGAACCTCAGCCATGCAACCGGTACTCTGGCAGATGCACTGAAAGGTACCGATATCTTTGTCGGTGTCTCAGCGCCCGGTATCGTATCTCCTGAAATGGTCGCATCCATGAACCATGACTCTATTTTATTTGCGATGGCCAATCCCGTACCGGAGATCATGCCTGACGCAGCCCGTGCTGCCGGTGCACGTATCGTCGGCACAGGACGCAGTGATTTCCCGAATCAGGTCAACAATGTTGTCGCTTTCCCGGGCATTTTCCGTGGCGCGCTCGAAGGACATGCCAAGCAGATCACCGAGGAGATGAAGCTCGCCGCAGCAGAAGCGATCGCTGGACTGGTATCCGATGAGCAGTTAAATGATGAATTTATCATGCCGGAAGCATTTGATCCCCGCGTGGCAGACGTCGTGAGCAAAGCTGTCCGCGACCACATCCACTGAGCATGACATCCAATCTGCAGCGACCGGACTGGCTGGGCAAGCCCTACTACAG
>JBNMHW010000071.1:0-16277 GCA_050872965.1 bacterium
AACGTCCGCTCGCACCGGTGGCTTTCTTCGTAGAGATCAGCACGATGACTACCATGACCAGTGTTACAAGTGTCAGCGGGATACTGAGCACGACCATACTGATAAATACACTGACGATCGTGATCGCACTGTTTAGAAACTGCGGCAGACTCTGCGAGATCATCTGGCGCAGCGTATCGATATCGTTCGTGTATACACTCATGATATCTCCATGTGCATGCTGGTCAAAATATCTGATCGGCAATGTCTCCATATGTGCAAACAATTCATCTCTCAGATGCATCAGTGTACCCTGTGATACGTAGACCATCAGCCGGTTCTGTACAAAAGATGCTGTGACACCGATCGCATAGAATCCAGCCACACGCATGATCGCATGCAGCAGGCCGCTGAAATCTGCGCTTTCTGCCAGTAACAGAGGTCTGATATACACATCGATCAGATCCTTCATAAACCATGTTCCCTGCACATTACACAATACACTGGCAAATATAGCGATCACGATCAGCACCAGCTGTACCGGATAATATTTCATCAGATACCGCATAATGCGCATAAATGACTGAAACGGATGCTCTAACTTCGGACGCGGTCCGCTGGGGCCTCTGCCCCGTCCTTTGAATTCTCTTACTTTTTCTTCGGCCATCAGTTCTCACCTGCTTTCTCGTCAAAATCTCCGCCACCCTTTGTCTGTGACTCATAGATATCTCTGTAGATCTCGTTGGTCTCCAGTAAATGCTCATGTGTATCAAAGCCCTGGATCTGTCCGTCATCCATCACGATAATGCGGTCTGCATCCTGTACGGATGAGATACGCTGTGCGATGATCAGCTTGGTCGTACCTGGGATCTCCTCGGCAAATGCCTTGCGGATCTTCGCATCCGTAGCGGTATCCACGGCACTCGTACTGTCATCGAGGATCAGTATCTTCGGTTTCTTTAACAAAGCTCTGGCAATACACAGACGCTGCTTCTGTCCACCGGAGAGGTTGCTGCCGCCCTGATCGAGCATCGTCTCATACCCCTGCGGAAAACGGTCGATAAATTCGTCCGCACATGCCAGATGACAGGCACGCCGGCATTCTTCCTCTGACGCCTGACTGTCACCCCAGCGCAGGTTGTCTAAGATCGTTCCTGTAAACAATACATTTTTCTGTAATACCACAGCTACATTGTTGCGGAGTGTATCCAGATCATAGGTGCGGACATCCTTGCCTCCGACCGATACACAGCCTTCCGTCACATCATACAGACGGCTGATCAGGTTGACCAGACTGGATTTGGAACTTCCGGTTCCGCCGATGATGCCGACGGTCTCACCGGCACGGATCGACAGGTTTACGTCTTTTAAGATCGGATTTTCCTTATCTCCGTGATAATCAAATGCGACATGGTCAAAGCAGATACTGCCATCTGTCAGCTCATAATCCGGGTCTGCGGGGTTGGTCAGTGTACTCTCCTCGTTTAATACTTCTGCGATACGCTCTGCACTCGCGGTAGATATCATGATCATGACAAATACCATGGACAGCATCATCAGATTCATCAGGATATTCATGCTGTAAGTCAGCATACTCATCAGTTCACCTGTCGTCAGCCCGTTGGATACCACCAGTCTGGCACCGATCCACGATACGAGCAGGATACAGGTGTATACCGTAAACTGCATGATCGGCGCGTTGAGTGAGATGAGTTTTTCCGCTTTTACGAACATCTTGTACAAGTTGCGGTTGGCAAATGAAAAACGCTCCTTCTCATGATCTTCACGCACATATGCCTTTACGACGCGGATACCGGTCACGTTTTCCTGTATGCTTGCGTTCAGATCATCATATTTATCAAATACCTGTACAAATGTGCGGTGTGTCTTTAACATGATAAATGCCAGACAGCTTCCCAGCAAGATGACTGCGATCAGGTAAATATTGGCCAGTTTCGGGCAGATGAGGTAGCTCATCACCATCGCGCAGATCATCGATAACGGTGCGCGGATACCCATGCGCAGGATCATCTGGAACGCATTCTGCATGTTGGTGACATCTGTGGTCAGACGGGTGACCAATCCCGCCGTTGAATATTTATCGATATTGGCAAATGAAAATGTCTGTATGTTGCGAAACATCGCTTCACGCAGATTTTTGGCGAAACCGGCAGAGGCCATCGCTCCGTAACGTGCTCCGCCGAGACCGCCGATCAGACCGATCAATGCAATGACCAGCATCACTCCTCCTACCATATATATATGATGGATATCTCCCTGATCCACGCCGTCGTCGATGATCGAAGCCATCAAAAACGGTATGATCATCTCCATCAACACCTCTATGGTCATAAAGACCGGTGTCAGGATGGAGGCGGCTTTGAATTCTTTGATCTGTGCTCCTAATGTTTTTAACATGTATGTACCTCCTGTGAATGATTACACAGCCACTCGGGCCGGCGCGCCGGCTTCTGCTCGCTGCTGACATTTGCGATCATCTGATCGAGTACCCGTGAGAATACCTCCAGATCTTCTTCGCTGATGCCTTTTTTGATCATGCGTTCCATCTCCTCGATCTCACCCATGATCTGCTGATGGATCTCTAACGATTTTTCTGTCCGCGCGATGCATTTGTAACGGCTGTCGTGCGTAGAGATACTGCGCCGGATCAGTCCCTTGGCTTCCATCTCGTTGAGCTGCTGCGTGAGTGCAGATTTTTTGATGCGGAGATCCGTCTCGATATTCTTCTGAAATACTTCCTGTCCGTCGTGCTCGTTCAGATACCGCAGGATCCAGCCATCCGTTATGGATATGCCGTAGTTCTGCTCCCGCTCACTGTTTTTCCGGTCAACGAGCTGCTTCATACAGCGGTTGAAATAGCGCATCCGGTAACCGATATGCTCTGTTTTACACATTGTGATTCCTCCTGTTGTTTCTTCTGTATCATGACTGCGTCAGCGCCAGTGCTTCCATCTCATAGATCATATTCTGGCGCAGGTCATAGCCCCATGCGAGCTGTGTCGTATCTGTCACATGCAGTTCTGATGTATCTGTATGCCGCCGCAGATCTGCTAATGCCTGATATGCACCCTCAACGCTGCCGGGCACTCCGGCGCGGGATGCTTCCGCGGATACAAATAATCCGCATCCTGCGGATGTGAGCAGTTGATCGTTGATCTCGTGCATGATCCGCACATTTTCCTCAGATGCCAGCCGGAATACCTGATTCTCCCACTGTCCGAGCACCTGCATGTATGCCTGCCAGATCCACGGCAGCATGTGGTTGATCTGGCTGTGTACACCGCTGACCGCCACGTAATCTGCCTGTGGCAATATCAGCTCCCGTCTGCGTTTAGCGGCCTTGTCATACAGCGTCCGTGCGCCCTGCAGTGCAGTCTGTGCCAGTCTGTCGATATCCGTGAGCCGGCCTGTGCGGTTGACTTCGTCTTGTATCACATTGCAAAAATCCCGGTACTCTTCCGGGCGGATCCCGAGCAGATCTCCACTCTCACACGTGACACGCTCCCGATCAGCTTCCGGCAGCCGCCGCAGTGCCTCCTGCATCGAGCGCTCATCCACGTCATAGAGGGTGATCCGGTCGAAAAAACGGATCAGATGCACCAGATCATAGTCATTGCATGCGCCCGCGCCTACGATCAGCAGTGTCCGGTCACGCTCACAGTGCCTGATGATCCACTCCGTCCATGCACTGCGGTATGCCGCCCAGTCATCCCAGGCACGCGGCATCACATGCCTTTTTTCCAACGTATCATATACTGTCATTCGTTCACTTCCGTTTCGTATGTTAACTATGTAAACTGTTTTGTTTTAAAACTGTTTAATATTTAAACTATTCAAATCTTGAACTATTTTAACACATAAATTTTATTTGTCAAGAACAAAGAATCCTGCTTTGCAGGATTCTTCGCCTGCGGCGGGTTGCTCCAGCAACATAATTCTACTCCGACGCAGTGCGATCCTGCCCGGAGGGCTTTTTATATGATAGGAATTTCCTATCATATAAAAAACGCCCACATTTCTGTGAGCGTTTTTATTGCAATATTCATTTAAATACAAAAGGCAGCGTAGAGCGGAACAATCTTTTTATTATCCTCAAAACCAAAGTTTTTGGTTGAAAGCTTGATCGCATAAGCCGGCTTATAGGTATCCATATAAACCTTTAGACTTTTGGCTCTTGTGTTATCAGCAGATTTGACCTCGATTGGAATAAGCTTTCCATCACGCTGAATTACAAAATCAATTTCAGCTCCTCGTTCGGATACCCAGTAATAAGTGCTGTAACCATTGATAGTAAGCTGCACATTGACATAATTTTCAGCCATTCCACCCTTAAAATCATCGAGTTCCGAAACCATATAAAGAACATCGCTGGCAGCTAATTCTTTCTTGGCACAAAGCAACCCCAGGTCTGACACATAAATCTTGAATGCGTCTATATCACGATAGTTCTCCAAAGGCTTTTTGATCTGTTCCACCTTATAGACCTGTGATACGATACCTGATAAACAAAGCCATTCTATCGCATTTTCAAATTCTGATGCACGCCCGCCTTTCTTAATCAGTTTATATTGAAAACGGGTATTCTTTTTCGATAGCTGAACCGTAATATTATCATAAGCAAGCCGGGTTTTCTTGATCTCATTCAAATGATTGTACTTGCTCATATCATTCAGATAGCTTGCAAGTATCGTATCCTGCGTATGACGGACAAGAATATAATCTTTTGTTTCCACAAATTGCATCACACACTCCGGCATTCCACCTACGACAAGATATTGGCGATACATCTGTATGGCTGCATCATGTAATGCATTCGGCAACGGTGTATCCGTATGAAAACATTTTTTTATCTGCTCCACTAAATTTTCTTCGCCAAGAGCTAACATGAATTCTTCCATATCCATCGGATAAAGTGTTTTCATATCGACCTTTCCAACAGGAAAAGAAAATTTAGCTCTATTGACTGCAACACCTAGCAGGCTGCCTGCAACAATGATGTGATAATCCGGTGCATCCTCACAGAAATATTTCAACGAAGACAACGCTCGTTCGCAAAGCTGTACCTCATCAAATACGATTAATGTTTTCTCTGTTACAATCGTCTGACCTGCTATATGAGATAAAATCGGTATCAGATAATCGGGACTGATATTTTCTTCAAATGTTTCATTCAATTTCGGATTTGTTTCGAAATTAAAATATGCTACATTCTCATAATGTGTACGTCCAAACTCCAGAATGGAATACGTCTTTCCAACCTGCCTTGCCCCTTGTAAAATCAAAGGTTTGCGGTGTTCATCTGCTTTCCATGTTTCCAGAAAACTCATTATCTTTCTATACATGATCCATCCTCCTACAGAACATAGTATATTCCACATTCGTGTAAAAATCAACGTATTTTATCTCTATTTTTACACTAAATTACACGAGTTTTTCTGTAAAAATCACAAATTATGACACGTTTCTTCCCTTTAGTTGCCTCAGCGCCTCTGACAGGCTGTCGTAGATACCATCACTCAGTTCGTACATCTCTTCATCCGGCGCGATCAGATCCGGTATCATGATCGACGTGCATCCTGCGGCATGACCTGCCCGGATACCATTTGAGCTATCCTCAAATACATAGCATTCCTGCGGTCGGCATCCTATTTTTTCTGCTGCCAGAAGGAAAATATCAGGTGCCGGTTTTCCATGTCTGACTTCTTTTCCACTCACGATCGCGTCAAAATAAGAACGGATTCCTGCGATCTTCAGGTTGCTTTCGATCTGTTCCTCATAACTGCTGCTCGCAACCGCAAGGCGCACATCCTTTTTCCGGAAATACTCCAAAAGTTCATGCACTCCCGGCTTCACTGGTACATCCTCTCTCAGTTTTTTCCGGACACGTGCCATACAATCAGCCTGGATCCCGCTTCCATCCGGTACACCGTAATATGCCTCGATCACACGGTTCATGTGCTCTCCGCTCGTCCCACAGATTGCCCGGACAAAATCTGTCGCCAATGTGATCCCTCTTTCCTGCGCGATCTCTCTCCATGTCTGCTGAAAGATATTTTCTGTATCAAACAACAGTCCATCCATATCAAAAATTGCTCCTGCATACTTCATATCGCTTCACCATCCCATATCTTACTAGAAGTTCATATTATGCCAGAATATCTCATCCGTCAATCTGTTTGTGGCATTTTACAGAATCCTGTATTTCTGATATACTTATATTTATTGTATGAATGTAAGTATTTCACAAAAGGAATCCGGTAAAGACTATGACCAAAAATTATAAACTCACCATCGCATACGATGGTACACGTTACTTTGGCTGGGAGCACCAGCCGGATAAAGACACCATTCAGGGCAAGATCGAGACCGTTTTGCAGCGGATGTGCGAGATGGACGAGATCCCGGAAGTCATCGGCGCAGGCCGCACGGACGCGGGTGTCCATGCAAAAGCAATGGTTGCCAGTGTAGTGCTCGACACACGCCTGTCTGAGACACAGATCAAAGCATATATGAACCGTTATCTGCCGGACGACATCGGCATCGTAGATGTCCGCGAGGCATCCGAACGTTTTCACGCGCGCTACAAGGCTGTCGGCAAGACCTACTCCTACACCTGCTATGTCGGTGAGGGCAAGCCGGTATTCGGACGCCGCTATGTCACAAAGCTCGACTATGAGCCGGATGTGGAAGCGATGCGCCGCGCGGCCGCGCTCCTGACCGGTGAGCATGATTTTAAGAGCTTTTGCGGCAATCCGAAGATGAAAAAATCTACCGTACGGCTGGTCGATTCGATCACGATCAAGCGCAGCAAAAACCAGATCTATTTTACATTTCACGGAACCGGATTTTTGCAGCATATGGTGCGCATCCTCGTCGGCACACTGCTCGAAGTCGGTGCCGGACGCATGCAGCCGGAAGATATGACCGCTATTATAGAAGCAAAAGACCGACGCGCTGCAGGACCGACTGCCCCCGCGTGCGGATTATGTCTGGAAAAAGTAGATTACTAGGAGGATAAACTATGTCAGATATTAAACTTGGTTCACATGTCGGCATGTCCGGCAAAGATATGTTTTTAAATTCAGTGAGAGAAGCTGTCTCCTACGGTGCCAACACCTTTATGGTATACACCGGTGCACCCCAGAATACTCGCAGAAAAGAGATCTCAGAATTAAATATCCCCGCAGCATGGGATCTGATGCGTGAAAACGGGATTGAAGAATTCGTTGTACATGCGCCGTACATCATCAACCTGGCGAACACCGTCAAGCCGGAGATCTACGAGCTGGCAGTCACTTTCCTGCGCACGGAACTACAGCGCACGATCGCCATGGGCAGCCACGTACTCGTCCTGCATCCCGGATCTCATGTAAATGCCGGTGTAGAGGCCGGTACTGCCCAGATCATCAAAGGACTGAATGAAGTGCTCACCCCGGATCTCGACTGTGTGATCGCACTGGAGACAATGGCCGGAAAAGGCTCTGAGATCGGACGCAGCTTTGAAGAACTGGCACACATCTATGATGGTGTCCGCTGCAATGACAAGCTGCGCGTCTGCTTTGATACCTGTCATACGAATGACGCAGGCTATGATGTGGTGGGCGATTTTGACGGCGTCATCGATCACTTTGACCGTGTGATCGGCAAGGATCAGATCGCAGTCTTCCATATCAATGACTCCAAAAATCCGCGTGGTGCCGCCAAAGACCGCCACGAAAACCTCGGCAAAGGCGAGATCGGCTTTGAAGCGCTCCGATACATCGTCTGGCATCCGGATTTTCTGGACGTACCGAAGATTCTCGAAACTCCGTGGTATAAAAATCCGGATAATCCAAAGGATACATGGGCTCCCTATAAAGAGGAGATCGCCATGCTGCGCGCGGGACATTAGAATATTACTTTAAATATTACTTTGAAAATTCCAGTGAGAAATAATAAATGTACTCATTTTCTCTATTTTTTACTCCATCCATCATATGTCCTGCTTCCAGTTCATCTAACGAAATAGCGCTGATATGATCCTTTCCGTAGAGCAGAGCGGCTACGCCCTGCTCTGCACCGTATGTGATCTCTGTCAATCCTTTGATCTGTGTGGCAGATCTGCCATAATATTTACGGCCTTTCACACCTTCCAGAATCGGCAGTTCTGCCGACAGCTTGGAGCTGTCATCAGCCACCACCAGTTTTACCCTGAAATGTTCAAAATCAGGCACAATCGAGATCATACCGTTTTTCGGTGAATCCATATCCGCATAGTCAATATACCCTATCGGTTCCTTGCTGATGAGTTCTCCTTCCCGGTACTCTGATACATATACCATTAACTTCTGAAACTGATCTCCTGTCACATAACGGTACAGATATGCCCCATCCACACCGGCCTGCAGTTCTGCCGTTTTCATCTGGACACTATCCGGATCGAGCGGTTCCACATAGTTTTTTGGTTGCGATGCATAGCGGTAAATGTGATATCCGCATACCAGAACAACCACAAAAATAACCGCACTGAGCACTGCGATCACACGCTTCATAAAATGCGTCCGATGATCTCCGTCCTTCGTCACCTGTATCAGATTTTCCTCGGATTTTGATACCAGATCATCCGCTCCGATATCCTCTCCCGCCAGAAACTCATTGATGCTGATACCCAGTATCTCACACAATTCTTTATAGACAGCTACATTGGGCAGACAGACCCCGCGCTCCCACTTTGATACGGATTTATCACTCATATTCAGCCGTTCCGCGAGCTGGCGCTGTGTCAGTCCTGCCGCTTTTCGTTTTTCGGCAATATACCGTCCAATCTTCACCAGATCCATAGCCTGTGCCTCCTCCACTTGTTTTTTCTCGTTCATCATAACCTTGGAAATTGAAAAAGGACACCCCTTGGAGGTAGAATCCGCTATTTTTCCTGCAGGATCTGTGCCATAATACACGCAACCTGCGGCTCAAACTGTGTTCCCTGCTGATTCAATAGCTGCTCAGCTACTTTTCCGGCGGATTCCCCGCGCCTGATATGGCGATCAGCATAATCGGCTGCCGCGAGTATCCGTGCGAGCACCGGAATATCCTCTCCGGAGCGTCCTGTCGGATATCCACTGCCATCATAAGCCTCTCTGTGATAACGCACCGCATCCGCAATATCCGAAGTACCGGATGACTGTAGTGTACTGATGATCTGATAACCTTTCTCTACATAGGTTTTGAACACCTCATACTGCTCATCCGTCAGATCAGCCGTCTGTATCAATGCATCCGGGATACCGGTCATACCGATCTCATGCAGCAGTCCCGCACTGTATGCCTCCGCACAGGTGCGTTCGTCTAACCCTTTTCGCGCCGCGATCTCCCGCGCGTATTCTGCCACGCACCGGTAATGTTCCTCTTCTCCCGGTATCTTGGTTCCGAGCGCATGCACCATCGCATTCATGACCTTCATCGACATCTCATCCAGCTGCCGCCTCTCATCTGCGATGCGCTGCTCCAGGATCTGTGTGCGCCTACGCTTTTCCACCCAGTATCTCTGGATAATATACATCAGACAATATGCCATTAACACAATGCAGACGAACAAATACGGAAAACGCAGAGCGATATTATCCCCATACCTCGCCCGGACAGGTGAGTCTGCGTCCCATCGGAAACACTGAAAGATAATCAGCAGATACACCAGATTGATCACGATGCTTCTTCGGATGCCGAGCACGAACACGATCCCGCATGCATAGATCAGCGGAAACATCACACTGAAATAGCCGATACAGGCATGTTCATACACATAAAATACAGGCAGGCACAATACGATAAAAATGATCATATCGATCCAGCCATTCTGATATTTTGTCCCGATCCGGATGTCTGCCACAAGGATCAAAACCATCGCAGACAGCGCGATCAGATAGTCCCGGTTCACACCAAACAGCAATCCGTTCGGTATGCTGATCACCCAGATAAAACCAAACACCAGCTTGATCCAGAATGCCAGTTTTTCATCCTCATACGGACATGTTATGATTTCCCAAAAAGTATTGATGTGTTTCTTCCACTTATCCATCCTATACTGCGATCCTTCCTTCTCTGATGAGCGCCACCACGATATTTGCGATATCCGGATCAAACTGCGATCCGGCTCCCTTTTCAAATTCACCGATCACATAATCCCGTTCACAATGCCTGCGATAACACCGGTTGGAAGTCATCGCATCCAGTGCATCTGCCGCACTGATGATACGCGTCATGAGTGGCAGTTCTTCTCCCTTCAGCCCAAACGGATATCCCTTGCCGTCATAGCGTTCATGATGATAGCTCGCACCGAGATCTGCCTGTGGCAGAAATTTCAATCCGGACAGGATCTCCCGCCCCCACAGTGTATGCTTTTTCATGACCTCATACTCTTCATCCGTCAGACGCGCCGGCTTGTTGAGCACCGCATCCGGGACAGCGATCTTGCCGATATCATGCAGCAGGGCACTCCGGTAGATCAGCGATATCTCTTCTTCTGTAAATGATGCATTCGCCAGATTCTGCGCGATCAGCCTCGAATATTCGGCGACACGTCGGGAATGCTCCTGTGTATAAGAATCCTTCTCATCCAGCATCTGGCTGATCGTCGTCACCGAATTTACCATCAGATTCTGTGTCTCACGGACAGCACACTGTACTTCATCCTCCAGATTTTTCTCATTCTCTGTCTGCATCATCTGATAGCGCTTGTAAAAGATATCCATGACGACGACCAGCAGACAAAATCCCCAATAAAAGATCGGATAATAAAATAAATAGTCTCTGGAATAATGATATATCAGCACATTCTGGAGCGGTGTCCAGAACAGCAGCATGATGACCAGTCCATATCCGATGCAGATCGGCGCACCAAACGGCATTCCGAGTAAGATCAGCGTGATCATCGGAAGCAACATATACCATAACAGCGAAAATCCGTCATTTGCACCGACGATCGCGATCGGTGCAGCAAATACGAAAAAGATGATGACCGCAACACGCGCAACCCGGTAGGCATCTTTTTGATAACGGCTCAATACAAGTGCCACCGACACACTCACCACCGCGACTACCAGTGTCACACCTCCGATGACGTATTTTCCCAATCTGTAATTTTCTATATCGATCAGCAGCATGACAATCGCAAAAATCGCCAGCACGTTCTGTAATGCCCGGATATCCACGCGCACGTTTTTTTCATAATTGTATACTTTTTTGATCGTTGCCACCGCTTCTGTCAGTAAATGCATCTACGATTCTCCTCATTCGTTAATTCCTGCCCTTTTTTGACAGGATACCGGCCAGATTGGTAGCCGTCATCGTCTTGCCGATTCCACCCTTTTGATTTACTACTACATATACTACTGTGTCCATTTTTCCTCCTATTGAATTGCCCCTCCCATTCGTCCGATGGCAGTTTAAAATACAATACTTCCGTTTATCTCCTTATTAATGACATAATATACCGCCTGTTCCTCCGGTTTGATATAGACGTCTACCAGCTTGATCTCATCATCTTTGACACCTTTATTCAATGCATCCCTGCGCACCAGCGCCAACAGATTTTCCTCCGAACGCTCTCTGCCCTGATACTGAATCGTCACATTTTTCTTTGCAGTTGCAAAGCCCCCTGCGAGCCGGCTCGCACGTTCTTCACTGCATTTCCTTGCCATATGATCACTCCTTTTCTTCTGTTTTCCATCATTCAGACAGGCTCCCGGATCTGAGAGCCTGTAACTGTTGTATCACTAAAATCAATTGTTGTCCATAACTGCCGGTTCTGTCATATTTCCGGTCACAGAATATGCATCGATGATCTTTTTACATAGTTCCTTCGCCTCTATCCAGGAAGTTCCACGAAATCCACCGTGCACGATCTCTTTACGTGTATCCCACAGATAACGATTTTTGTTACGCTTCGTAAGAACTTGCATCAGTCCCTCCTGCTTCGTTTCTTTGTGAGTATACTCCGTATTATAAATATTAAATGGATCTCTCATCAGAAAATAATATTTTTCCTGATACTTTGTCACATCCACGATATTCACATAATGCGGGATGCAGATAGAAACAGTCCCTGATTGCCGCACCACATTTTCTACCCAGTGGATCATGCCGGATTCTTTCTGCGAATATCCGTCTATGGCGGTATCAAAATAATTTGCCAGCCGTTGTCTGTTCCGGATGACCGCATCGTCCTGCTTTTTCTGTTGGTCTTTCTGACTCTGCTCATGAAACGTCAGTTTTTCTCCTTTTTTCATCCGTTCCACATTGGCCCTCATTATACCCACATAGTGATCTGCGATCCGTTTTTTTAACCCATCTGTCAGTTCGGAGTTTTCCGGAACGAGCTTCATGTGTTTCCATAACTCATGAAAGTTCTCGTATAGCATATTCTGCTCCATATACTGATACATCTTTTCTATGGATACCGGTTCTTTTTTCTTTTCATAAAATTCCTGGGAAGCAAAAAAAGTTGCCTGCATCAATGACTCTTCAGCCCTTGACAGTCCTGCCGTAAATCCGTCCATCATATCGTCCGACCACAGGCGCTCCCTGTTATATTTCACGAAACGCTCCGGAATCTGTCCGGTCAGATGTGCGATCGCCGATTCTGCACGGCCACATGTCAATTCGTCTACGACGTTATACAGTCTGCCATTGCTCACGCGCACATTGCCCATATGGTTAAAACCAGCCAGCGCATACGCTTTCTCCAACAGCTGCACCCAGGTACAATCAGCCGCATTTCCCCATCCGGTTTCATAATGTTTTCTCAGCTTGAAATACTTCGGCCCTGTTGATTTACAGCGCTTTCCCTGTTTCCAGTTGATCTCCCGGCCCTTTTCATCGTAGGTCTCATACAGCCGGACCAGTACATTGCCATCACCCAGATCATAGAACATATTTCTGATAAACTCCGGATTGGTCTTTACCACTGAACTGATCGCCGATACCAGCCAGCAGTCTCCGATCGCACTCTGCTTTACGTCATTGATATTCGGCGTATGCGTAAACAGCGGAATATCTGCGATATTGCTTTCATCCAGATTGCTGCTGTACGTTGTATCTTCCACATAGGACACCGTCATCTGATCAATCACTTCCAGTTCCTCTCTGGTCAGTGACTGATTCAATGTTCCGCTTAACTGCTCATCAATATCGCGCAGCAGTTCCTGCAGACATGCTCTGGATGCAACAACTCCCGGTATATCATCCACGGCCTCATGATTTTCCAGATATCTTTTCGCGCTCTTACGGAATCTATCCAGAAAAGACATCTCCATCTCTGTCGTATCCGTATTGACGATGCCCTCGATCTTTGCATACATACCTATCGCTTCGATTGCCTTTGCAAAATCCTCATCCTCAGAATCATAGACCCCGTTGCCTTGCTGTACATTACGAATGTTCCCCCGTATCCGGCTCTTGAACGGATCACTATAATATTTTTTCAGCTCGATCACAGGTGACAGGCCCTCATCTCCTCTCTGCCAGTCATTTAACACCGAATCGATATTGGCCAGTTTGCTTTCAAACATCTCTTTACATGCTTCATAATTTTGCTCACCGTGATACTTACGCTTGGCACGTAGTGCCCAGTTTACAAACTGCAGCGGCTTTCCGGCTATATGACCAAACATGTCGGAAGCTTTCTTTTCTTCCTTTGCCATTGCCTTTTTCGCATCTGTAAGCATCTCCTGTCCAACTGCTTTTCTGACTTTCAGATAGGCATCGTTTCTCCTCAGCTGCTCCGGATCCGCTTGGTCCGTCAGTTTTCCCTTTCTAAGCATCTCCAAGGTCGGGCAGCTGCTCCCTTTTTCCTGATAGCTCGTTGTAAAAGTCCTCACCATTAACTCAGATAGAGAAACCACACGGCGATTTTCCAGATAGGATACCGATCCGACTTTTTTCTGCAATTGACTCAGATGCTGAAAAGACAGTCTTCTGGCTGTACACAACAATTCGTCTAGCTGATTTCTCCGTTCTGCTACCTGACCTAACCACTGCCGGTTGAGCGCATCCTGTGGCTGTGACCGCCACCGTTCCCTGAGTCTGTCTGCCAATCTATCGCGATGCATACACAGGAGCAAAAAGTCTGACATCAATTTGCACTGCTCCAGTTCCGGCTCCGCGTCTACCAGCACACTGTCCGTATAATTTCCTTTTTTCAGGTCATTCAGGATCCCCCGATACGCCCCATCAAACCGAAGCAGGCACAATCTCATGGTATTTTCTGACTGCTCTGTCAATTCACCTCTCAGCAATACATCGAGATCCTCCTTCTGCTGACGAATCGTCGTTTTTTCCACTTCTGTAGCAGTCTGCATATCATCCCACTTCATGATGTTTACCTGCTCATTGCGATTTGTATTGGAAAATCCCCTTGAACGCATATGGTTGAAAAACTGCATTCTCCTTGCCGGCAGACCCATGAACGCCAGTTCTTCCGGCTGGAACTGCGGAATGACCCACTCCCCTTTCTCATTGATCGCATTTTCGCCTTCACACTCTGCCAGGAAACGACACTTCTGTTCATGCAGCTTTACTCCGGCGCCCAATGAATATTGCAGACTGTCCTGCCACTGCAGCTGTTCTCTTGTTCCGAAAAAATAGTTATAGTCTGCTATGGCCTCATCAAATTCCTTTTTTAATACCTGAAAATCGATCCTGTCTTCCTGCAGATTGCCCTTTTGATCCAGGTGACTCAGACGAAGCAGCAATGCACCCATACGCTCTACATACGGCTGCGCTTTCAGCAGCAGCTCGCAGTCACAATATTTGTCGTACGACTGGCCAAACCGGTAATAGTCCGGGCTGAGCCGTTTGAGTTCCTCCACTTTTTTGCACGCGCGCATGAGTTCAAATACCTGCGGCCAGTTGTTCATCCGCTGTTCCTCCGGCACCGTCTGATCAAACGGATCCGCAAGAACGATCTGTAAGCTTCCATTACTCTGACCGTACTGTTGTGCCTGTTCGAATGTCATTGGTTCCCGGGATTTTTCGAGATCTGCACGATACGCCCTGGTCACCGCATCCACGGTCTCCAGATGGGCATCACCTATTTTCTGTTCGTGTGACACGGTCTCTTCATCCACCCGTTCCTCACGCTTCCCAAACTGCAGCCGCTCAAATGCCTTCTCATTTTTCGCCTTATTTTTCAGTTCACGGAGCTGCCTGCTGTAATCCTGCTCACTTTCCTTCTTCAGATTTCCTTTCCGGTCGAGCTGATCAGACAGGACATCCACATATGCCTGCTGTCTGGCACGAAGCACCTGATATGTACTCTCATAATAATCCAGCTTTTGCTTCAAAAGCATCGGCTGCGTGTCCAGATCATCCAACTGTTCGTTTTCGAAAAAGAGTTTCATGTCAGCAATCACGCTCAGATCATCCTCCAGCTGCGGCAGCGCCTTCAGATACTGTGTCGGAGTCAGCGATGCCAGCTTATCTCCGTACTTTCTGTCCACCGCGTCCAGCTGCCCGATATAGATCTCTGCCAGATACTTTTTGGCCTGTCGGTCTATTTTCGGGTAACGTATGTTATTCGGATCGTCCTCCTGATCCTTCAGCTTGCTCATCTGTACAGCATACAGCCCCTCTGCCAGACGCTGTAATACCTCACAGCTCAGCTTTTTCTCAAGCAGTGTACTGCTGCACAGATGTAACAGCGCATCCTTGAGCTTTAGCCGGTCTCCTACGATATACAGTTCCTGTTTTTCTCCTTTATCCCGGACAACATTATCCATCTGTAAGATGCGATCAGCCGCCGCCTGATACTGCCTGTATGCATTCGCCTGTGGGATCACTGCCTTATAGATCTCGTAATCCCTGAAATTTCTGGCGAGTGATTTCTTGGAAGACATCTGAAAGTTCCCGGCTCCCTGTTGTCTGTACTGTTCGATCGCCATTCGGTCTTCCTGATACATCTGCATCATCCGATCTTCCTGTACATTGATCATTTCCTGCTGTTTCTGCTGTGTGCGCTGCATTTCTTCCATATCAATGCCTCCGTGTGTGATTTGCCATATTAACAAAACCTAGACTAGCTTGTTCCTTTTCTGTTCCTTTTGTTTTGTCTGAAAAACGAAAAAGACCGGAACGCCTGATTTTACAGGCATTCCGGTTTTAAAGAGCAGGGGATGAGAGAATCGAACTCCCGCCAAAGGTTTTGGAGACCCCTATCATACCATTTGACCAATCCCCTGTATATAAAATATTATGAGGGTTTTTCTGCCCTCATATATTATATACATTTATCTTTTGTTTTTCAA